>JBARPG010000211.1:0-2507 GCA_049642885.1 Acidimicrobiia bacterium
GCTCCGAACTGCGGATGCGCTTCGAGCCACACGCCGATCAGCGCACGCATGCGCCGCACTTTTGTCGTGCTGATCGCAGCGAGCCCAAGCTCATGGGTGCGTGACGCTCGCGTCTTCACTTCGCAGAACACGATCACCCGTTCGCGTCCGACCCCACGTTCGAAGATCAGGTCGAGCTCCCCGATGGTGCCCGCACGCCAATTCCGCTCGATCAAGGAATACCCACGGCGTTCGTAGTGGTGGAGCACGATGTCTTCACCTGCTCGTCCAAGGGCATTGCCCGTCAGTGACACGTCACACTGCAGGTTTGGTGAGCTCTTCGACATTCACATCGCGAAAGGTCACCACGCGCACGTTTTGAACGAACCGGGCGGGCCGATACATGTCCCACACCCACGCGTCGCCCAACGTCACCTCAAAGAATGTCTGGCCGTTATCAGATTTGGGAGTGACCTCGACGTTGTTCGCCAAATAGAAGCGCCGCTCGGTCTCGACCACAAACGAGAACATTGGGAGCACATCGCGATATTCCTTATAGAGCTGGAGCTCGATCTCGGTTTCGTACTGCTCCAGGTCTTCGGTGCTCACCTATCAGCCTCCATCGCGCGTTGACCCGAGTGTACGCAATGGCAGAGCGGAAGTTTGCGCGTTTATCGGTCGCGCTTTTCCTTGATCTTTGCGGCCTTACCAATGCGATCACGGAGGTAGTAAAGCTTTGCGCGACGCACGTCACCGCGGGTCACCACTTCGATCTTCGCAATGACCGGCGTGTGCACCGGGAACGTTCGTTCAACACCAACGCCGAAACTGACTTTGCGGACGGAGAAGGTCTCCCGCACACCACTTCCCTGCCGACGAATCACGACGCCCTGGAAGACCTGGACACGTTCACGCGAACCTTCAACCACACGCACGTGGACCTTCAGCGTGTCACCAGGGGCAAACGCTGGGATGTCATCGCGCAGGCTGGCGCGGTCAACGAGATCTAACACATTCATTACAGAGGCTCCTCGGCCGAGAACGGGCCAAAAATCTACCCGCTGGCGGCCGCTCCCGACGAGCCGTCGCTTTCACGGCGTGTTTTGGTACGGATTTGTGCCTGCTCGCTTCGCCACGCGGCAATCCTGGCGTGGTCCCCACTCTTGAGAATCTCCGGAACGCTCCAGCCTCGGAACTCAGCGGGCCTGGTGTATTGCGGGTACTCCAGTACACCGTCGTTGAAACTCTCGTCCTCCGCACTTTTCGCGTTTCCCATCACCCCGGGCAACAACCGCGTCACCGCCTCGATCACGAACAGTGCCGCCGCCTCACCGCCAGCAAGAACCGCGTCGCCAACTGCGAGTTCCCCATCTGCGAGATGGTCGGCAACCCGCTGATCGACGCCCTCATATCGGCCACAAATCAACCCGAATCCGGGACCGCTCGCGAGTGTCTCCGCAACCCGCTGAGTGAATCGCTCCCCCGACGCTGACAACACATAGAGCGGGCGCTGCACGGAATTGGCCTCCGCGCACTCGAAAATCGGTTCCGGGCGAAGCACCATTCCAGGACCACCACCGAAAGGCGTGTCATCGACGGTGCGGTGCACGTCGCTGGTGTGCTCACGAGGATCAAGCGCCCGCAGTGCGACATCTCCCCGATCGATTGCCTTGCCGAGCAACGCCAACCGCGAGGGAGCAAGCACATATTCCGGAAACAGCGAGATCACGTCGATCTTGAACGTCACGACCCCTCCTCAGGCGCGCGGCGCTCCCGTCGAGGAGATTGCCGGCGCGGTTTACGCTGCCGAGGGGCCTTCGGAGCCGCTTGAGTTTGGCTGAGTTCAAGCAAACCCTCAGGCACGACTGCACGCAACGGATCTTCGGGATCCGCGTCATGTGCCAATGGATCGACGAAGACCATCGGAATGAGCACTCCGGAATCGAGAACGAGAATGTCATGCGCCGGGTTTGCTTCGACCGAAGTCACAACTCCGACGGCTTCACCCGCAACGATCACCAGCCGACCGATGAGGCGATGCACCAAATCGGCCTCGGGGGCCTCGCCGAGACCGAAGACCACCGATCCGCGGAGCGATTCCGCAGCAGTGCGATCGCCGATGCCTTCGAGGTGCACCACATAGCCCTCGCGCTGACTGCGTGCGGTCAATACTTCGAGCTCGGCATCGCCGACGATCCACTTCGCTCCCGGCACGAAGCGCTCGGCAACATTCGAAATTGCACGAACGGTCACTTCACCGCGCAGCCCATGTGGCTTGCCAATGACTGCAATCTCGAACCGCGCCTCGTCCTCAGGTCGAGGTGCGCCAGCCACGGTTGTGTTCAGTGTCGCTTCTACTCGGAGACGTCGACCGTGACGCGTGTTCCATCTTTGGAACCCGCAGCACGCGCCAACTGGCGAACCGCTTGGATCACACGACCGCGACGACCGATCAAACGGCCAGTGTCATCGGGCGCGCATTGGATCGAGAGCGTGACGGCATCGCGTGCACGGTCATATCCCTGCTC
>JBARPG010000212.1:0-2884 GCA_049642885.1 Acidimicrobiia bacterium
CCCCTGACGGGCTCGCTGTTGGCGTGACCGGGCGAACACGCCGGCGCCCGCAGTCGCTGCACCGACCGCAAGGAGAATGCCCCACATCGGGATTGCATCATCGTTCTCGGCTTTCGTATCGGCCGGAGACGTGGAACGCGTCGAGCTCGATCTTGAGCTCGTTGGTACGCGGCTTGAGGTAGCGCCGCTCGACTTCGGTACCGGTACTCGATCACTCAAGAAGATTGGATTGCCCACGCTGGTGAAGTTCTCGCCATCGAGGGTCTGAATGCGCCAGTAGGTGCCAAGCGGCCCGTCACTCGCCGCGTCCCGAGTCATCGCGATTGTGGCGGAGTAGGGGTCGGCATCGATTGGGCGGGTCTCAACAACGACGCCGTTCCGTACCACCTGCATGGTTTGTCCTGCGGCTCCGGCAATCGTGACGTTGGCATCTGCGGTCTCGGTCACGAGCGTGTCGCCGAAGATTCCAGTGCTGCCATTAGCTCCGGTCGCCGTCATCGTGAGGGTCGGGCTGTCGGCCCGGCCGCGCACCATTGCATAGGCGTGTCCCGCGAGGAGTGCTTTGGTAACAGCGGGTCGGCTCAGTTCCTCCGCGAATACCGCGGTGACCGTCGCTCCGTACTTGTCACCGCCCTTGTCATCGGCACCCGAGAGGCCGGTGATCTTGTGGCCCTCCAGAAGCTTCTGATCCCAGAGTTCAATGGCGGTCTTCGTGAATGGCGAGTTGGTGATGTCGCTTGTATGAATCTCCATCGTGTCGACAATGTCCCAGTTGATGCTGTCGCCGAGTTGGAAGTTGCATCCGCGACAGAAGTTGGCCAGTTCGGTACCAGGAAATGCCGTGGGATGTGCGACGGAAAACAGGGCGCCGTCCGCCTTCGCTGACTTCTGGATGTCCGCCAGCGTCACGTCTTTGAACCCTTGGCGGTATTCGATCGTGTTACGCGTTTCTCCGTAGGTGATCGAATGCCCGAAGTACGTGATGATTTCTCGACTGGGCCAGATGAGCATTGTCGGGTTCGCCCGCTGTGTCGCTCCGAGTTCATCCCAATGCGTGTTCGTCACATATTCGGTAACCGGAACGATGTCGATTCCTTTTGCCTTCGCCGCTGCGGCCATTTCGGGACCGGCGAGACCCTTGGGGCTCGAGTGGTACGCGTGAAGGTGGAAATCGCCGTAGTACCAACCGGCCTTTGCGTTCGCTACATGGGTGGGATCGACCGGGTCGAGTTTTGGTGCTTTGCCATTTGCGGGAGCGTCGGGCCTGAGTTTGGGGGAGTAGCACGCAATTTCCACGTGATAGGTGGCTCCGTTTGTCGCGATACCACCGGCACCGAGTTCGACATACCAGGTGCCCGGTTCGATCGGCCCAGGGCGAAATCCGCGTTCCGCATTTTCCGCTTGCACCCATACGGGCTCCATGCCTTTTGCGATCTTGCCCTGTCGGCTCCCTGACCAGCCACGGAACCCTTCGTACTCGCGGTAGCCGTGGTTATCCCACAGGCCCAGGTCGACGGTCGAAGCGTCGCGGCTGTTGGCTGGCTTCGGCTCAACGTCATCCCACGAGTAGCCGACCTCGACACGCGTCGTGCCCTTCGGCACCGTGAACGGGACCATGCGATAGGTCTTGGCCTCTGAGAGGGTGAAACCTCCGTCAACAACGGTGGGTGTTGGCGCGTCGAGCGCGCACGAATTGGGGGAGCCCCAATCAGTAGTGCCTTCCTCGTGATCGCCACCATGACGAATAGGTGGCGCGGCGAGCACGGTCACCGCGGCGAGCGCCGCGAGGCTGGCAGTAATTGATGACATCCGTTGGTGCATCGCCCGAGGCTAACTCCGTGCCGTTCACTCGGGCTCAGTACGAGCTCTACAATCTCTCGGCGTGTCTGTCGTCGCCAAAACCGAGGTTCGTGTGGAGCGCGCCCGTGGGCTGGCGAAGGTACGCTCCACGCGAGGGCGTTCGCTTGCATTCCTCGCTTGGCTGATCTTCTGGGCTGGATACATGGCCCTGTACGGATTGGTGCGAGAACGTGGGTCGATCATGGCCATGGGCATGTCCCTCGTGGTCCTGCTGGCGATCGTGAGTCATGAGAGCATCGCGCGGGTGTTCCTCAGCTGGGCGCCGTTCGCGCTTTTCTTGTACCTCTACGACCTCACTCGTGGAGCTGCGGGGAATGGCCGCGGGGTGCATGTGACCGAGCCCGTCGCCGTCGATCGAATGCTCGGCTTTGGGAATGTGCCGACGGTGTGGCTCCAGCACCACCTGCTCGATGTCGCGCGAGTGCAATGGTGGGAAGCGCTCGTGGCGCTCGTCTACGTCTCGCACTTCATCGTGCCGTTTGCCGTTGTGTTCGTTCTTTGGTTTCGCAATCGCGAGGCATGGAGACAATGGGTGGTCGCATTTTTCACGACCAGCACGCTCGGGCTTGTTGGGTATGTTGCGTATCCCATGGCTCCACCCTGGTTGGCGGGTCTGCCCAGCCGGCACTACTACCTCCCTGCACTACGGGGAGTCCATCGGGTCACGACACGCGGTTTGGACCTTCTGAACCTGCATTTCGCGGGGGATGCGATTGGCGTGGGGTCGCGATCCCACAACGAAGTTGCAGCGATGCCTTCATTGCATACGGCGTTTTCCGTACTCGCGGTGGGGTTCTTCATTGAACGCGGTACGTCACGATGGCGTTGGTTGCTGGTGCTCTATCCGATTGCGATGGGGTTCACGCTGGTGTACACCGCCGAGCACTATGTGATCGACGTGATCGCGGGTACAGCGTGTGCGCTGATCGGACTTTGGGTTGCACGCAGGGTGGCGGAGCGTAGGGAACGCCGCATGGTCTCGCCTGATCGCGAGTTGGTGTCGTCGTCTTAGTTTGAAGTCGGC
>JBARPG010000213.1:0-2531 GCA_049642885.1 Acidimicrobiia bacterium
AGAAACGGCGGGTTCACGATCGATTCGGGCCGACATCAAGGCACGCGTGCAGCGCGGAGAAACGAATCAGTCGGTACTCGACGCGTACGTCGAGCGTTTCGGGACCTCGATTCTGCTGGAGCCACAGGCTGACGGCCTCAACCTCTTGCTCTGGGCCGTTCCCATTGGAGTTGCGATCGGCGGATCAATTGGTGTCGTGCGTGTCTTCCGTCGAACCGCTGCCAGCGCGCGAGCACGCGCTCGCGGCGACAACATCGAAGTCGCTCCGCGTCGGGCTCGCGTGTGGTTCCACATCAGCGCAACCCTCGCGGTTGTGGTCATCGGAGCTGTGGTCGGTATGGCGCGTCGAGACGAAGGCGCCGGCGTGTCAACAACGGTCACCAGGGCGCAGCGAGACAGTCGCTTCCTGGCGCAACTCGCGGAGTACCCGAACTCTGCGCAGTTGCACCTCGCGTATGCGAGATTCCTGATTGACCAGAACGAGCCGAGGGCTCTGCTGCAATTCGTTCAGGCCGCGCAACTCGATCCGAAGTCGGCGGAGGCGACCGCGTACGCGGGCTGGCTCTTATATCGAGTGGACAACCAAGTGGCCGCGGCGAGGGCCAGTTTCGACAAGGCCCGAGGCATCGATGAGAACTATCCCGACACGTACTTCTTTATGGGACTGCTTGAAATCCAGCAGGGAAGCGCTGATGACGGTCGCGCGGCCTTGCAAAGATTCCTCGCGATGGCACCGGCGCATCGCTACGCGCCTCAAGCCCGTCAGGTGTTGGCGAGTAGCGTCTCCGCTGATAAATCTCAGACCAGCCAATCGAAGTAGGAGCAATTCATGGGCACCCCTCCCGCACACACCATTGACGAAAACAAGATGTACCGAGCCACGATCGCAACCGCCAAAGGCGACATTGTGATGGACCTCGACCCGCAGTTGGCGCCGAAGACGGTCAACAACTTCGTATCGCTCGCTCGGGACGGGTACTACGACGGCCTGACCTTCCACCGTGTCGTTGACGGCTTCGTGGTCCAAGGCGGGTGTCCGGAAGGCACCGGCACCGGCGGTCCGGGATACAAGTTCGAGGATGAGAAAGTTCGCTTGCCGTATGCGCTCGGTTCTGTTGCGATGGCGAATGCCGGACCGAACACGAACGGTTCACAGTTCTTCATTTGTACCGGTCAGCAGAGCTTGAGCTTGCCGCCGCAGTACAACCTGTTCGGTCAGGTCGTGGCTGGTTTTGATATCGCACAGAAGGTTCAGGTCGGCGATGTCATGACGACGGTTGCGATCGAAGAGCGCGACCGCGACTAAATCGTCGATACTCGCGGGATGAAGTTCTTCGAACGGAACCGCGAAACGCTCAGAGAGCGGGGGATCGATCCTGATCGTCTCCCGCCTGGGCAGTACTTCACCGAGCGATTTCCGGTCCTCGACATTGGGGATTGTCCGGGTGAGGTTGATCCATCGAGTTGGTCACTTCGTCTGTTCGGCGCGGTGACAGAAGAGCGCACGCTCAGCTGGTCGGAGTTGTTGGCAATGCCATCGACGACGATCACCACGGACCTGCACTGTGTGACCAAGTGGTCGAAGTTCGATACCGCCTGGCGAGGGGTGAAGTTCACCGATCTTGTTGCCCTCGTGGATGTCGACCCGGCGGCGGCGTATGTGTTGGAACATGCCCGCGGCGGTTACACGACAAACGTTCCGCTCGCGGATTGTCTCTCCGAGGAATGTTTGGTCGCCTACGAGTACGAGGGCGAAGCGATCACTGCCGAGCACGGTGGCCCGCTACGGCTCGTCTTGCCGGCTTTGTATTTGTGGAAGTCGGCGAAGTGGCTCGAAGGGATCGAGTTCCGCGCGAGCGAACAGCTTGGGTTTTGGGAACGCAACGGTTATCACGCGTACGGCGATCCCTGGAGGGAACAGCGCTACTCCGGTCGGTAGGGTGTGCCTTTAGGTGCGAGCGGCGGCGCCTCGCCTAGTAACCATGAAAGTTTTCACACTCGTACCAGTGTCCAGACACGAATTCGCAGCCGTTGAAGTAGGATCCAAACGTCGGGGAATCGGTCGGGTCGAAAACCATGTAACGGTCACCGACATGGCGTCCGCCTTTGTATTGCGCGTAAATTACGATCCGCTGGTCGCCGTATCTTGCCACTGTGGGAGCGTCGTAGCTAAGGCCCTGAGCCAAATCTCCGGGAGCAGAAACACGCAGTAGTCGTCGCGCTGTCGATTCAGATTCGGTGCCGGCGACCCAAACTCGAATTCGAACTACGTGCGTTACGCAAAACGCCCACGTCAGGACTGCACAAAGGGCAGCGGCGACGAGAATATTCGCGCTGCGAAGGCGTGCTTTCTTTGCGATCGCGATGGGAATAATGACGATGACGAAAAACACGGCGAGCACAGCGGCAACAAGGGCACTTATCTGCACGTAGTACGTGGTGCCGGAGATATATTCGGGGGTGAGCCCACGGGCGAGAGCGAACGCTACGACTCCAGCGCCAAGAAGTAGCGCCCAGTCTTTCCGTAGCAG
>JBARPG010000214.1:0-7347 GCA_049642885.1 Acidimicrobiia bacterium
TACTTAGCCAGCGTCAATCCGGGGGCTGTGATGCAGCGCACTCTTTCTGATGTGAACGAGTTCGCTCCGAGCTCCGGTTCCACGATCCACACGGTCGAAGCTGGCGAGAGCCTATGGTTGATCGCCGAGCGATATCTCGGAAACGGATTTGAATGGGAGCGGCTCGCTGCATTTAACGATGGTCGCGTTGAGCCGGGAGGTGCGAAATTCTCTGCTGCCGCGGCACATCTCAACCCGGGATGGACACTCGAAATACCAGGACTCGAAGCGGCACGTGGAGCGTCGACCGAAACGGTGACGGTGACGGTTGAGCCAGGCGACACCCTATGGGGCATCGCCGCAACCCATTTGGGAGACGGGCATCGGTGGCCTGAGATCTACGAGCGCAATCGTGATGTTGAACAGTCCGATCACGCGGCACTGGTCGATCCAAACTTGATCATGCCGGGCTGGACGTTGCAGCTGGGAGGTGGAGGGTCGCCAGGAACGATTCTGCCGACGACGGAGCATGAGCCAGCGCTGCAGCCACCGCTGACAACAGGACTGCCCATTGCTCCGTCACCGACGTCATCAACGGCATCTCCTGCTTCCGCTCAACTCAACGAAGCCGCTCGCGAAGGGTCGGCGCCCAATGTTGCCCCGAACACTGACGTGACTCGATGGGGAATCCTCGCGGCCAGTTCAGCACTGGCGATGGTGGTGTTGCGTCGCCGTCGGCGCGAACGCCACATTGTTCCTGGCCAAACTCTCCACGTACCAAGCGATGCCGCAGCGTTGCGCGATCAGCGGCTGCGCTCGCTGGCGGTGCCCAATTTGGAGGGATACCTCGCGGCTACAGCGAACCTCACCGAGTATGTGTCTGTCTCGGGTGGGGTGGCGGCCGTGCGCTGGGATGGCTCCCGCCTATCCGTTTCCTCCGCCGGGGCGCTGAGAATGAACAATTCTGACGATGCATGCGGAGACTGGCATTGGGTCACTCCGTCGGAGCTCGGTGTCGTGTCAACAGCGGCAGCGGCTGGCGGGGCGAGGCGATCCGCGGCGGTTGCGCCAGCGCTGGTGGGCGTCGGTTCTGAGTCGGCTGGCTTCGTTGCGCTGAATATCGAAGCGCTCGGTGCAGTTGAAGTGCGTGGTGCACACGAGCGTGAGAACGCATTTCTGGCTGGAATGCTCCTTGAACTCGATGGCGGCGGGAGCGCCCCGGCAGTCGAGGTCATTGCCGTCGGCGATCGCATCGACGAACTTGTGCGAGCGCTCGACCTGCGTGGACGCGTGCGCTGCGTCGACAATGGCGCTGACCTCCGTGCCTACCTCACCGCCACTCGTCAGTCGGTTGCGGCAGCGCTCGAACCCGGAGTGTGGCGCCTCGAGAGCCAGGTCGATTCTGATGTGATTCGCCCGGTCGTGGTTGTGTTTGACGGCGCTGAGGCATCCTGTTTGGACCTGCTACTTGATATGGACCGCGAACGACCTCCTGGCTGCGACTCTCCAGGGGGATTCGGGGTTGGCCTTGTCTTCACCACAGCAGAGTTCAGGTTGGAGCACACCATTCTTGAATTACGCGACTCCGCAACGGTGCTCTCGCAACTTGGGTTGGTGCTCGATCCATTGGAATCGTCGATGGTGCTCGAGCTGACACGAGCTGACAGCGCCACACCTGAACAAGTGCTGGCAATTGACATCGCATCAGCGTCGTTCCCGGTTCAGCTTCCGAGCGGGACAACCATTGGTGACAGTGCGCCGGAGCGTTCCACTGCGACCACGGCGGATGATCTTCCGGAAGCAGGGGGGGCCACTGGGCTGTACGTGCGCCTGTTTGGAACGCCTCGGGTCGAAGGAAGCACTGGGGAGCTACGCGAACGGCATGTCGAATGCATTGCATTCCTGGCGCTTCGGGGGCCGACCGATTCAGACAGGGTAAAGACTGCGCTGTGGCCCGCGCGGATGCCGAGCGATTCGCGGTGGTCATCGTTTCTTTCGGAACTGCGCGGCGCTCTCGGTGCGACAGCAGAGGGTGAGCTGGTCTTCCCGCACCTTCGTTCGAAAGGCCTGCGATTGAACGGTTCGGTTGATACCGACATCGACGAGTTCACTCGTATCTATACGCAGGTACGCGATGGCAAGGGGCCGGCGATTGAGAGAGCGACCACAATGCTGGCAGCACTTGGTCTGGTGGCGGGTCAGCCATTCCAGTCACGTCGCGGATATGAGTGGGCATTTTCTGATGGCACGGTCGCGTGTATCGAGCGCATCATCGGAGAGGCGTGTCACCTCACAGTCGATCTCGCGCTCGAAGCGCGGGAACTGGAAATCGCATCACACGCGATCGAGCGCGGCCTAAACGCCTTGCCAGGTAGCGAGTTGTTGTATCGAGATCGCATGCGTGTCGCTCACGCGCGCGGAGATCGAGCTGAGATTGACCGAGCCTTCAAGGAGCTCGCGGACATACTCGAAGCAGAAGATATGGAGTGCGCACCACACCCCGAGACGGTTGCTCTGCGAGACGAATTGATGACCTCGCAACTCGAACGGATCTGACGAACGCACATCTGCGGCAATTCGCGGTACGGGATTGCGTACAGGAGCGACACGCAATGCACGCGCGAAAACGGCGGCCTCGCGTACTGCGAAGCCGCCGTGATTCGTGGTGCTAGCTCGATGCGTTGACTTGCTGGGTGACGTTGGTGTCGACGAGTTTGGCGACATCCTTCAGCGCTGCGGACACCTTGCGCAGGTTGCCGGTATGCACACCAGTCCAATCGCCGCGGAACTTATCGGCGTCCTTGCCTTTCCACCAGGTGCCGTGCAGCTTGTTTGTGATGCGCGTCACGATCGAATCGATCGTGTCCGCCTCTGTTCTCATCTGCCGTGCGAGCCCCTGCATCTGCTCAGGGTCAAGTCCGAGTTGTGCCATGAATGCCTCCTTGGTTTGTTGTGGCAATCACTACAGGCGCGCAGGCGCGCCGATTTGTGACGAAATATCGAAGACGAGGACCTCGTTCACCGACGCCCGGTCCACCAAGACTCCGTGTCCTGGTCGGGTGCTTGCGAGCAGTCTGCGTGGGAGTGTCGCAGCGGCGATGTCACCGTCATCGTGTTCCGGGCTGAGCAGCAGAGCGTGTCGTTGCGCACGAATTCGAGAGCCGAATGCACTGAATGTCTGGCGCATGCGCACGTGGTCGGCGGTGACAGTCAGTGCGATGGGAACGCGCGCGCTCATCGAGATCAGGAGTTCGAGTTGGTCGTCGATAGCTGCTTCGAGGAATGCGCCGTAGTCGTCGATGAAGAGCCGGATCGGACGGGCGGGTTGGCCACGTCCGAGGGCCGTGGTGATTTCGGTCAACACGTGCAGTACTGGGGCGTCACCGACGGCGGAGGCATCCCATTGGCGGGCGGCGAGCACCGCGGTGGGGTGGGCAGCACAGAGAACATGAATCGCCTCTTCTGCGTTACCGGACCGTGCGAGGAGGGCCAGCGCATTGCTCTTGCCTGATTGCGGCGGGCCGCAAATCAACATCGTGCGATCCGGACTGATGCGTCGAGTGTCGAAGGTTGCGACATCGACAGCAAAATTGATCGCAGGCGTTCCTGTGTTGCGTGCGACTGGCAACGGCGCACAGCGGATGCGCTGGGGCAATGTTCGCAAGCCAACCGGTTCTGATCGCCCGCCTGGATTTCCGTGCCGCCGCGCATTAATCGAAGCGTCGGAGGTGCGTGCGATCTGCGCGTACTGGGTTCCAATCACGCAGCGACCGGGCGCCATCGCCGCAGGGAGTTTCCGAGGGTCCATGCCGATGCTTCGGTAATCCTCTGGCTCATCGAGTCGCAACACGATCGGTGTCGGACATGCTGACATCATCGAATACGGAAATGCATTGGGGCGATCGGCAGTAACGATCACCGAAGTGGGGTCCTTCGCCGAATTCGCGAGCAGTGCGAAAATGCGCTCTGTACACGTCGAATTTCGCAGGTCTACATCGCGTTGAGCGAAGCCGTTCCAGCGATCGATAATGAGGAGTCGGCGACGGTTCGAAGAGGCGTCTGAAGCATCGCTGGTGGCGAAGTTGACAATGCGTTCTGTTCGTTCGTCATCCCTCGTGTCCGCAACCGTGAGGACGAGTGGCAGTTCGCAGAGCGACGCGTACTTCGACGGGTCGTCAGCGATGATGAGTACATCGAATGCATCCGCATCTGGCGACTGCCACAGCGCGGTGATGAGCGTGCGGACCGCCTCGGTCTTTCCCGAACCCCGAGCGCCGATGATGACGGTGAGCGCATCGCGAAGGTTGACGGTGAGCGCGTCGCGACGCTGCAGTTCGGGATTGTCAACGACGCCAATCACTGGTGCGGGTATCACGCCGGTGATCCAAGTGGTGATCCGCCGATGTGATCTTCGAGTTCGTCGAGCGAGATGTCCTCCGGCAGCTCGGCAAGCCATGGCCGGCGCGGGTCGGCCTCTGCGGCCGCAACGAACCGACGCCGAGCTTCGTCAATGGTGTGCCGCATCGTCGTGAACAGCAGTGACGTAGAAACGCATTGTTCCTGGCGATCCTCGCCCGCCACGCGACCGCCAGAGAGCACGCGCACTCGGCTGTGACCGTCAGGATTGATCGTTCCTCCAACGTATGCGGATTGGAACACCACTGGTGGACGATGCCCAATTCTGAGGTATGCACGGCCAGGGATACTTGAATCGATATGTGCCGGCTCCGCGGTTCCAACGACATCGCGGGCATCATCGGCATCGGTGACGCGCAGGCAGATTCTGATATTGGTATTGGCGCGAATCGCATCAGTGATGACACCGCTTGGGCGTTGGGTCGCGAGAATCAAATGGATGCCAAGGGAACGGCCGCGCTGTGCGATGTCGATGACACCGTTCACGAATTCGGGCACATCGCGCACAAGGGTTGCGAACTCGTCGATCACGATGACCAGCGATGGGAACGTTGTCTCTCCGAGAGCCTCAAGTTCGTGCAGATCGCGCACTGCCGCCCGAGCGAGTTCGCGCTCGCGCCACCGAACCTCGGCGGCGAGCGATATGAGCACGCGTTCGGCCAACGATGCATCCAGGTCCGTGAGCATTCCGACAACATGTGGAAGTTCAACGCATTCACGAAACGCCGCCCCTCCCTTGTAGTCGATCAGCACGAACGTGACCTCGGAAGGAAGCGCGTCCCGTGCGAGCGAGCAAATCCAGGCGCGTAGGAACTCGCTTTTCCCCGAACCCGTCGTTCCCGCGACAAGAGCGTGCGGGCCATCAGCTCTCAAATCGAGGTGCACCACGTGCTCAAGGGAGCGCCCAACGGGCGCGGTGAGCGAACGATGTGGGAGCGTTGTCGCCAGGGCGTGGAGCTCAACCATGTCAGGGAGATCGGTGTGTGTTTCGGAAGTTGCTGCATCGCGAAGCGCCGCCATGCGCCGACAACATTCGAGGTGCTGTGTCGCGTCGAGCGCTTCGAGAGTTTCAATTTCGGCGCACGCGCCGCTCTCGACATCTTCGCGGCATGCGACTGCTTCAGTGCAGTCGATAATCGTGGTGGCGTCGCCAAAGACGTCATCGCGTTGGTCAGACATCCAGATGATGTGGGCGCCCCGAGCCTGCAGAGCGGTGACGATCGGCAAGAGTTCTGCGATATCTGCGACGTCGTTGCGGTCGACGGCAACAACGACGAGGCGAAGCTCGTCGTGTGAATACTGAAGTTGGGTGAGCAACGCGTCGAGCGCCGACGCTTGATCAACGCCACCCCGCGACCCGCGAGTGCGATGGGTGATCGTGTGTGGCAACCAGTCGGTCGCACCTTCGCCGACACCAAGCTCGAGGATCGTGCAGTCCTTCGGGGAATACCGCGTCGCGAGCTGGAGCGATAGGGCGCGCCACATCCCGACTCGAAGGTGCGGCGACCCGCAAATGCCGACCGGTCCGAGGCTCAGATTGACGGTGAGCGGCGCCCGAGTGAGCGGGGCCTCATTGACACGCGCAATACGGATTTGAACCGTGTGGTCGTCGATTTCACCCGGAAGGACGAGGCCGACGTCTGATCCTCGACTTCCGACGCCGACACGAAGTTCGATTGCTTCCTGTTTCTTCAGTCGACAATCCCAAAGATCTCCTGAGAGCGCTCGCACTCGGCCGACGAGCGCTTCGGTGGAGGGGAACAGCTCCCGAAGGTGTTCCAGTTCCAAATGGCGCCGTGAGCTGAGGAGCGTCAAGGCATCATCGAGGCGTGCGTTCCAACTTTGGGTTTCTGAGCGAAGGTCAGTGGCGTGCTGTCGACGAGTCTCAAGGACCGAGAAGATCGTCCACAGTGACGAGATTGCCATCCACGCGACGATGTACCACTGCGGCCAAACGAGGTACATGAGCCCCGCACCAATGAGCGATCCGAACACGGTCCATGTCGGCCAGTGCGAACGGTCTCGATCCTCTGGTGGGGCTGGCACCGTCACTGGCGCCAGATGAACGCTGATTCTGCGGGGTGCGCTGCGCTGGAGATTGAGGATGCCGCGGTCATCGGGTTGGGGGAACGGTGCTGCGTGTGTCGACCGCACGTGAATCCTGTGGCCGCTGATATCGAGCATGTCCCCAGCTTCGATGCGCCGTGTCGCTTCGAGCGGGTGCTCGTTGAGGCGCATGCCCGGCGATGGGAGAACGTGCCAAGTTCGGCCGCGGTGAGCAAAACACATTCGTGCAGGGGCCATCGTCTTGGTGCCGACTTCGACAGCGACGCGCTGCCCGCGGAGTGGGACGGGCGCAGTCGTTGCACTGACAAGTTCGAGTGCATGCAACGAATGTCGTGGGCGAAATCTGAGGTGCGCCTGCCGCATCACGGTCACCGACGCTCCCATTGCGATCCCGGCCGCCGACAGGGACAGCCCAGGATCGAGTGCGCCCAGGAACGGAAGCGCGACCGTCCAGGACATTCCAGGCGCGTGCGGAAAGGCTTGCGCAAGAGGCA
Organism: Acidimicrobiia bacterium; assembly: GCA_049642885.1. Classification (GTDB taxonomy): domain Bacteria; phylum Actinomycetota; class Acidimicrobiia; order IMCC26256; family JBARPG01; genus JBARPG01. The sequence goes on from JBARPG010000214.1 coordinate 6,957, forward strand.
GGCTCTCAGGGTCAAACGCGGCGATGAGTGCATTGGCGAGCTCCCCGACGGTCGCGTCGCTGCTTGCATCGATGTCGCAGACGTGTTCGGACTTCGGAAGTCGCGCCGTCAAGCGGAGACGCACCACTGCTCCTGTGTGGGAACCCATTCGCGCAGCCGCGCCTCACCACGACGTCGAACTTGGCGGAGCCCACATGCTGCGACCCCTTTGGCTCGAGCAACTTCTTCAATAGCGAAGCCATGCGCGCGTGTCGTGATGATGAGCGCGGCGGCACGCTGACTGATGATCCCAGCATCCCGTGCCTCGACGACGAGGTCGATCACTTCCTGGGATGCATGAACCTGTTCAATCGCTTCCGCGTCTTCCAGCTCGGGTTCGAAGCACGGACCG
>JBARPG010000215.1:0-8993 GCA_049642885.1 Acidimicrobiia bacterium
GGAGTGGCTCGTGCCACAGTCATCGGGTCGACATCGCCAGACACCTTCTTGTCTCGGAGATGCACTTTGAGAATCTCGAAACGTTCTTCTTGCGTCGGCAGCGGCACCATCACCTGACGGTCAAATCGTCCTGGCCGAAGGAGTGCGGGGTCGAGCACGTCGGGCCGGTTCGTTGCCGCAAGCATGACGACACCTTCCGTCGCTTCGAAGCCGTCCATCTCGGCGAGCATTTGGTTGAGGGTTTGTTCACGCTCATCGTGTCCGCCGCCGAGACCTGCTCCACGTTTGCGTCCGATCGAGTCGATTTCGTCGATGAAAATTATGGCAGGCGCCTGTCGACGTGCAGTCTGAAAGAGATCGCGAACTCGTGCGGCTCCGACGCCAACAAACATTTCCATGAAGTCCGAGCCCGTAACGGACACAAACGGCACGCCAGCTTCTCCCGCAACTGCCCGAGCAATCAGCGTCTTGCCGGTACCGGGAGGGCCAACGAGCAGCACGCCCTTGGGAATGCGCGCGCCGATCTCACGGAACTTCCCAGGATTCTTGAGGAAGTCGACAACTTCCTCAATCTCTTCCTTCACCGGTTCGTAGCCAGCGACGTCCTTGAAGGTCGTCTTCGGTTTCTCCGTTGTATACACCTTCGCTCGTGAGCGCGAAATATTCATGACCGCACCCATCGAGCCTTGCGCTCGTCGGTTCATCCAAAGGAAGAATCCGATGAGCAGGCCAATGGGAAGCAGGTATCCAAGAAGATCCAAGATCCAGTTCGGCGAGTTGACCACCGACTTGAAATCCACGTTGTTCTTCTTCAGCAGCGCGCGTGTTGATTCTGGGAAGACGTCGGTACAGGAACATTGGGAACTGAACTTCGAGTTGTCGCGCATTGTCCCGTCGATTGCCCCGCTGCCGACGGTGAACTTGATTGATTTCACCTCGCCCTTGCCAACACGAGAAATCATCTCAGTTTCGGAAATCGACTTGGCTTTGCTTCCAGAGCTACCGACTTGCACGAACGTGAAGATCGCAAGGATCGACAGAATGACGGCCCACGGGGCCCATCGCGGCCAGGTTGGAGTCGGCCCACTCGGGCGTGAGCGCCCATCATTCGGCATGTTTGGATCCGGCGGCGTCATTGAAGTCTCCTCAAGTTTCGGCCATGCTAGGAGCTGGGTGGTGCCCGAGACGTCGCGGGAATACACCACATCACGTTCGAGCTTCGGTATGGTCGTCTCCATGCGTCAGTGCAGTCGACCTTTGTGCTCCCGAGACGCAGCGGCAACGCTGCGATACGACTACGCCGCGGGTGTGGTGATGGTCGATCCGATGAGCGCAGTGCGTGATCCCCACGAATACGACATGTGCGCGTGGCACGCGGGGACATTGCGCGCACCACACGGATGGAATGTGGTTGAGCGCCGCGTGGGAATGTTCGACTCCATCGCCGTCGCAAGCTGACCGACCGGCCAATGCTTCCCCCTCCACCCGACGGGCACGCGCCCGGGTTCGGCGACTTCGACTCGCTGGCACCGCGGTGGGGAAGCGGTGATGCAGCGCTTGCGTTCGCGATAGGGCTCGCTGGTGCGGTCGTGGTCGCGATCGCGTATCCATTGCTCACGGGCACCGCGAATGCCGAAGCGCTGAAATCAGATTTGTGGTTCACGATCGCGACGGTCGTCGCTCAACAAGTAGCGATCATCGCCGCATGCCTCTGGTTGGTTCAGACGAAAGGGAGCAATCCGCGGACCGCGCTCGGAATCCGCATTCTTCCGATCGATCTCGTGTGCATCCCCATCGGCATCGTGTGTTCGATCGCTGCCGGTCTCGTTGTCGCACCGATTCAGAACATCGGGAAACATCACACACAAGAAATCGTGAACCGATTGAACGAGGCGCATGGCGTTGTGCTCATCGCATTTGCCTTTGTTGTGATGGTTGCCGCTCCCGTTTCGGAGGAACTCCTCTTCCGTGGTGTGCTCCTCCGGTCACTGCAACGGCGCACGACCTCAATGAACGCGATCATGATCTCTGGCGGCATTTTCGCGGTTACGCACGCGCTCGATCCGGAAGCGATCGTCGCACTGCCTGCACTCTTCGCGTTTGGAATGCTGCTCGCAGTTGTTGCCCTTCGCACGGGAAGGCTCGGCACCACGATGTGTCTCCATTTGGGGTTTAACGCGCTTGCCGTAATTGGGGCGTTCGCGAAGTAACGGGAAGATGGAAACTCGCGCTTCCTATTGGCGGAATTGATTCTCAAGGTTGCCACCGAATGTGACGAAGGATGCCTGTTGAGCGTTTCACTCGGCAGGAGGACATTCAGTGAAGATTCGCAGATTGGTTGTTGGCACGAGCGTCCTTTCTCTCGTCGCCGGTCCCACGGCGTTGCTGCCGATGACCGCTGGCGCTGACGACAATGCGGCAACGGCGAACATGACCGTCGGATGCGAGGCACGACCTGCGGTGACGGTCGGAAGCCAAGGTGGCCTCCCCGCAGTCGTTCCAGGTGAGCGGGTGACACTTCATTCTTCGGCGCACTTTGACGCGGGCACCGTGTACCAGGCCGCGCTCACTCGTCCCGATGGCAGTCGATATTTCGCCGCGGCGATTGAGCTGACGCCGGAAGTCAGCGCCGTGTTCTCTCCCGATGCCAACAGCCTGTTGTTGACACAAGATGGAACGCCGATCGCGTTGTCGAGCGGCACCCAGCCTGCGGTTGGGACGTTTGTCTTCGACACCAGTGCTCCCGTCGGCACCTATCGAGTTTTCTTTCCTGGCGACGCGGCCACGATGCTGGCGGATCCTCAAGGGTTCGGGCTTGCATCTTTTGTAGTTGGCCCTGCGGGTATGAGCCTCGATCTCGCAATCAATGGCACCGTCAATGATGTTCCCTCCTCGATATCGGGCGCAGTGTTGCCGATCGGCCGGTGCCAGCAGTCGGTGTCCTCGGGTCCATCGAACCGTTCGGTACAAGAACAGTTTGCGTCGGTGGGCATCACCGAACCCACAATCGAATTGACAAAGGCAACGGCAAGCCCCGCGGTTGCTCCCGGAGGTATCGCTCGCTGGAGTTTGCGTGTTGCAGCGCCGGCTCGCACGGCCGCCGGAAATCTGGTGGCTCCCGCGCAAGGCGTCGTCATTGTCGATGCGATACCGGTCGGTTTAGAGCCGGTCGATGACGGTGGAGGAGCGCTCGCTGACGGCGGGTCGACCTCGAGTGGTGGTGTCTGGTCTGTCGGCGCGCGGACGTTGACGTGGTCCCTACCGACGGTGGCCGCTGGAGCCAACCAAACCCTTTCGTATTCGACCCGCGTCGACAGTGGGTTCAATCCTTTGGATTCGACCGTGTTGACAAACAACGCGAGCGCCACCTACCGGTCGCTGCCAGCCGTGTCGGGAGGCGGTCGTTCGTATTCCGCTGGCCCGGTGTCTCAGAACGTTGTCGTCGGGATCATGCCGCCGCAGATCGCGAAGTCGGTGAATCGACCTCATGTTGGATTTGGTACTGAAGTGACCTACACGGTCGATGTGACCATCCCTGCCAGTGCTGCAACCGATTACTCCGCGACCATTGTCGACCGGTTGCCGTCAGGGTTGAGCTTTGTTGCGGTTGACAGCATTACGTGTGTGAGTGGCTGTCCTGGTGGCGATCCGGCGCCGGCAACCCTTCCCTCGTATGTCGCCGGCACGGGCGAAACAACCTGGGGCATCTATCTCGGCAACCTCGCTCCATCAGCAGATCGTGTGTACCAGGTCACGTACCGCGCCATGACGGCCGCATCAGCAACGGCCGCGTATGGCTATGGGACCACGCTCACGAACTCCGCATCCATTTCTTTCGATGCACAGGACCGCTTGGGCGGTGCAGTCCCGAACACCGCGGCGTTGCCATTGTGGGATGTCACTCGTACCGCAACCGCAGACATCACCCTTGATCGTCCAACGTTGACGATCAAGAAATCCTTGATCTCTTCGCCGAACCCGTGGGATCCCAATTCGAACCGAGTCGTCTTTCAATTGGATGTCGAAAACACGTCCACGATGAATGCCACAAATATTCTGATCGAGGACCAGCAGCCTGAGGAGTGGTGGGTGGACACCGGCGGGATCATGGCGGATGGCGGCGCCATCTTCAACGTGCTCGGAGACTGGCCGTTGTTGTCAGGAACACTGGACTCCGTTCCTGCTGGAGCGACGGTGCACATCACGATCCCGATCTCATATCGGTCGGGCGAACGGCTTGGTCTGCCCATTTCGTATGTAAACACCGCGCGAATCTCGGAGTACACCGATGAGTTCGGGAGCGTCATTAATTCGCGTCCGGGCTCACCCTATGTAATTCCGGCGAGTAGCGCATCGGTCACTCCGCTCGTCCCGCACCTCTCGATCACAAAATCGGTGCCCACCATCGTTGCGACCTCATCTTTGGTCACATACACGGTGACGGTCACGAACGATTCCGACGCCACCGCCACAAATATCCAAATCGACGACCGCTTCGGCGAGTCTGCTGATTCCCAGTGGGATTACCAGGAAGGCAGCGCGGTCGGCGGAGGTGTGATCGAGCAGTGGGGATGGGGCGGTAACGAGAATTTTGTGCTCCCCGATCTTGCGCCGCATAGTTCCGCGACGTTCACGTACCAAGTACTCGCTCCCGATCACGTGGTGAACACGCAACGCAATACTGTCGATATCCGCTGGAGCGATGGTGGCGGGCATTGGGGCTACCAGTTGTGTACGGCACTTAAATGCGATTACAGGGACTTTCATGCAACAGCATCAGCAGTCACAGACGTTGCTGTTCCACAACTGAGCTTGGTGAAAGGACCGAAGGAGGATTCGTTTGTTCCTGCGGGTGGCACGGTCGTCTTCAACGTAGATGTGACGAACCCTGGTTCGGTGCCGCTCACCAACGTCGACATCACAGACGTGATGCCCGCCACATTGACCTACCTCTCGCACTCGGCGACAACCACCGGGGGACCGTTCACGATCGCAGTCGATAGCAGCGACCCTTCAAATCCCCATTTCACGATTCCCGTTCTTCCTCCGGGAGCTGCACTTCACCTGTTGATTACGGCACGTCAAGATGGCAGTGCCCCACCCGGAACCGGCCCGGACCGTTTTGAACTCGTGAACGTCGCATCGGCAATCGCCGACCAAATCCCGACGCCCGTGACCGATACTGGCTCGACCTTGTACGTCCCAAATATCGTTCGGCCGACACTCTCGAAAACTGTTTCGCCGGCCGTGGCAAAACCAGGGGACGTCGTCGATTGGGCCGTCACGATCGACGTGCCTTCGAACGTCGTGGACATGTACGACGAAGTCATCATTGACAAGGTCCCTGACGGCCTGACAGCAATCACTCCGACGAGCGTCACGTGTAACAGCGGTCCATGCCCAACGGTGACGGCGCTGAGCCCAATGCTCCCGGCACCACTGCCGGTCACTGGAGATCACGCGACCTACGCGGGATGGTGGCTCGGCGATGTTCCGGCTGGCACCGCGTTCAATCTGACCATTCACTACACAACCCAAATTGAATCGGCGCTCGACGATGGAACGCTCGTGCTCGACGGGCAGGCAACTGAACCGCTCGACAACCGGGCGCGTGGTTTTTACAACACGAGCGATACCTACGCGACGGAGAGCGATGTCGCGACGTTCTTGCGAGCGCCGAATTCGAAATGGAACGGGCGCACCATCGTTGCCAAGGCCGAAGTCGACATTGTGACCCCGAACGTCACGATCGAAAAGACGATGACAACCCATCAGAAATGGACCTGGAAGAATCAGGCCGGTCTGCCGAGCACGACCTATGCGGCCAGTGCGGGCGACACGCTCGGATATCAGCTCCGCGTCTGCAACATTGGCAGTTCAACGGCATATGACACGACCATTGTTGATGACATGGGTCTTGGCAACCTGCGCTCAGTCACCATCAACCCGAGTGCAGCCGCCATCGTTGATGGGTGGAGCGACCCCGACCCGACCGCCACCTGGGCGCTCGCAAGCCTCGCTCCGGGCGCCTGTGAGAACATCACGTATTCGGGGACAAGTTGGGATTCTGCGCATCTCATTCCTGCATATTCTGGAGTGAACAGTGATGTGGCAGCGATTACCAACACGGCCACGATCGGCGCGTTCCACACCGTGCCCGCTGCAGGTGTGGGTGACATCATCTACGGGCCACGGAGTGCAGCGCCAGTAACGACCTTGATCATGACCCCGTTCGTGCGGGTACGGGGAGAGTGTGCTCAAGCCGATCGGGGAGTCGCAAAGACATTCACGACGCGCTTTTGGGCATTTGCAGACGGCGGCGTCCTGTGGACGCCGCGCGATGCGGTTGGACTCGACCCGAGCATCGGTGGACTCCACAACGCGCGTATCGAAATGTGGCTTGCGCCCGGACTCGAGTTCGTTCCTGGTTCGGTGAGGGCGAGTGGTCAGCACATGGGAACTGCGACTCCCGTCGCGTTTCGTGACCCCGATTCGGTGACAACAGCGCCGGACGGACGGACCATTCTCCGATGGGATGAGCCCTACCTCGAATACCAGAGCACGCTGAATGCGTCCTTAGAGCTTTCGATGAGCGCTATCAACCAGAGCGCATCACCGACGGCACAGGTCCCGGTTGGCGGTCACCTTTCGGGGTTGGATGGCAATGGCTCTGGATCGCGCGGTCACGCCGTCGTTGCTGACTACGACTATCTGGATGAGCACTACGGCTGCGGTGGTCGGCAACTCGTGATCTCGAAGCGCCCTGAACCGGGCCGCCCGTACTACGACACGTGGAAGTTCTTTCCCGATGAGTCCTTCGATTTCTGGGGCTCATGGGTAGGGGGCGACTCGGCAGATGCGAACGGCCGCGGTCGCATATCCACGAGCGCTGTAGTGACTGACACGATGCCAGATGGACCAGCCGGATACGTGCCGGGGTCTGCTCAATTCACTTTGTACCGAATGGATGGAACAACCACGACATTCACGGCGGCAAGCCTCTCCGAAACGATCACCAATCTGCCGGGCGGTCGCACACGAATTGAATGGACAAACTGGCCTGAGGCTCACTACCGAGTCGACTACCGCATTCCAGGACTGTCAGTTCCGGCGGCACGTACCGACCTGTTGAACACGACGTTGACGAATGACATTCGCATCGTCGATCCGATCGACTGGCCCGGCGCACTGTCCGGCGCGTGTGGGCTGCCGGCCGCGACCAGTTGCGATACCGCACCAATCTTCATCAAGGGACCGACCCAGGTCAATGTGACAAAAGTCGTGGATGACGAGACTCCTCATGAATGGGGCACCACTCGAACCTGGACGGTCACTGCCACCGTCAAAGCCGGCTCGAACCTGAACGAGTTCACGGTCATCGACGATCAAGCCTGGTCCAGCGGATTTTCACCGACGTTCGACCCATTTCTGAATGGGGCCTACCTCAGTGCTTCTTGTATTGGGTGCCCAGGGACCGATCCGGCGATCACGACGTTGCCGCGCATCATGAACGGAACGGGGCATGCCATGGGTTGGTCGATGGGCGATCTGCCGCCAGCAGGCGCAGACCGGATCTACACGCTGCGGTACACGACGATCAGCTCGCCACTCGCTGACGCGCCCGTCGGGTTCACCGCGGACAGTGCGAACAAGATTCTTCGTTTTGAAAACTCGGCGACCGCCCGGTGGACCGCGCTCGATGTACCGGCCGGATATGACCCTGTCGCGCAAGGCACTAACTGGTGGATCTCTCTCCAGGACAGCGGGAACACTTGTGTGCTCAGCGGTGGATGCACTGAATCCGATGCCGACGTTCGTGGGATCCAACTCGGCTTCCCATGGCTGACCCTTACCAAAGACTGTGTGAGTGTGGATGGTTCGTCGTATGTCTATGATCTCAATAACGCGGAGTATGGCGACACGGTCCACCCTGAACCGCCACGAAACCTCCCGGGACAACCAAACCTCACCTGTCACCTGGCCGTGACCAACTCGGGTGCGGCCCCCGCCGTGAACTTCGCGGTGCGCGACACACCAGATCCTGTCGGTGACTACTGGGGGAGCAATCCGCAGTGGTGGCCGAATAACCCGTCGCCCGTCGCCTGGGAGGTGCTGAGCGCAACCGGACCATTCCCGGCATCCACAACATGGGGTGACTCTGGAAGCAGCTTCATCGCATGGGCGGCGGGGCCAGCAGACCCCATTGAGCCGGGTGAAACCTGGGAGTTCAATCTCACGATGCACGTCGATGGTTGGTCGGGAGACCCGGGTCAGTCGTCGAATTATGGGCGGAACCAGTCGACCTTGAGTTCATGGACAGATGAGAACGGGAATGCGATCGGGTCACCCACCACGCGTTCGGAAGTGGCCCATTTTGTACGTCCTGAAGTCCGGCTCGACAAGGGGTTTTGGAAGCAGCCGACCAGCACCACCAGCGATGGTCTCGACTTCTGGAGCCTCCAGAGCCTCGTTGCACAACCACTGGGTGGCCCCGAGTTTGCAATGGTCGGTGCCACCCAGAGCGTGGCGCTCTTGGCGCGCGTCGCGCGCCCAACACAGATTGGGTCCCTTGCAGTTGCAGACGAATTGCCTGGACATATGAGTTATGTGCCAGGTTCTGCCCGACTGCAGCACATTGTGAGCATTGATCCGAGCTTCAACACGGCACCCACAATCATTTCGATTCCGATTCCTGACCCTGCGCGATCAACCGCCAGCGTCAGTCCCGATCGCTGCACGTCGGGCGCTCGAGGAGAGACGTTGACATGGAACTTCTCGGCCAGCGGAACCGGGTGGGAACGCGCCCCGTGGGACACCGCATTCCAATATCTCACCGAGGCGCAATCTTCGGAGATCTCCTACGGTGATGGCGGTAAAACCCTTGTCGTCTTTGACGTCGTAGCAGCGAGTGACTTGTTCATCGCGTGCCCCGCAACGAACACTGCAGGCGCACCGGTCGTCGTGACCGAGAACCGGGGAATGCTCACCGCGAC
>JBARPG010000216.1:0-21963 GCA_049642885.1 Acidimicrobiia bacterium
GTATTGAGTACGGGATGATGGCTGCGATTGCAGAAGGCTTGAACGTATTGCACCACGCTGGCATCGGTGTTGTGGCTCCAAGCGAACACTCCGCCGAAGAAACGCCCTTGCGGAACCCGTCCGCGTACCCCTATTCCTTTGATCTGCCCGCGGTCGCGGAACTCTGGCGGCGCGGCAGCGTGATCTCATCGTGGCTCGTGGACCTGACAGCGCAGTCACTGGCATCGGATCCGAACCTCGACGCCATGGCCGGGCGCGTTTCGGATTCGGGTGAAGGTCGTTGGACCGCGCTGGCAGGAATCGACGAAGGCGTTCCCACCCCGGTGCTCTACGCGGCATTGGCATCGCGATTCGCGAGTCGTGACAATGATCAATACGCGAACAAGGTGTTGTCGGCCATGCGTGCTGCCTTCGGTGGGCACGCGGAACTGCCTCCAGCGAAGTAGCCGGCACGCCGCCTCGCCTCGCCATGGCGTGGGGTGGGCAGCAAGACTCCCCCAGATGAACTCGAACCGAGATCTGGGATCGGCGCGCACGGGCGTGCTGCTGATTCAGGTTGGTACTCCAGCGTCGCCGGAGACTCGAGATGTTCGCCGATACCTTCGGGAATTTCTTTCCGACCCTCGCGTGCTCGACATGCCGCGGGCGGCCCGTTTCTTGTTACTGAACGCGGTGATCTTGCCGTTCCGTCCAAAGAAGTCCGCGGCCGCGTATCGGAAAATCTGGACCGACGAGGGATCACCACTCGCGGTTCACACGACCGCGCTTGCAGAACAGGTTCAACAGCGACTCGGCGACGGGTTTCGTGTCGAAGCGGCCATGCGATATCAACAGCCGTCGCTGGCCTCACAGATCGACGCGCTGATCAACGACGGTTGCACGCAACTTGTGCTCGTACCCATGTATCCACAGAACGCGTCCGCGTCGACCGGAACGAGTTTGGCGAAGGCCATGCAACTCATCGGCGATCGTTTCAATGTTGTTCCAATCTCGACCGTCCCCGCGTTCTTCGAGGATGCAGGATTCTTGGACGCGCAAGCTGAGATCGCGCGACCACTGATCGCTGAGTTCAAGCCCGATCACGTGCTGTTCAGCTACCACGGCCTTCCCGAAAAGCAAGTGAAGCAAAGCGAATTGAGTGCCGCGCATTGTCTCGAGCGCGCTGATTGCTGCGCGGCGATGACGCCCGCGAATCACTTCTGTTATCGGGCACAGAGTTTTGCGACCACGCGGGGGCTCGCCGCTCGCCTCGGTTTGGCACAGGGCGCGCACTCCACGAGTTTCCAGTCTCGGCTCAAGGGCCAGGCGTGGATCAAACCGCATACCGATCTCGTGTTGCCAGAGCTCGCAGCGGCCGGTGTGCGTCGACTCGCGGTGCTGACGCCATCGTTCGTTGCCGACTGCCTGGAGACGATTGAAGAAATCGGAATGCGTGCTGCCGAACAGTGGACAGAGCTCGGGGGTGACGCGTTGGTGCGCGTGCCGTGCGTCAATTCGTCGCCCGCATGGGCCGATGCCGTTGCGGCGCTTGTGCGCACAGCGAATTAGGAGAAGGTGAGGTTGGACATGGACCGAACATCAATCGAAGCGTGGTACCGAGGATTTCAAGAGCGATTCTGCGCCGCGGTCGAAACCGCCGAGCCAGATCAACGCTTCGGGATCGATGATTGGGAACGGCCTGGTGGTGGCGGCGGGCGGACTCGAATCCTCGCTGGTGGTTCCGTGATCGAAAAGGCCGCATGCAATTTCTCTGCGGTTTGGGGAACGACGCCTCCGAAAATGACGGAGCGCATGGCTGGCATCGGGACCGAGTTTTTCGCGACTGGGGTTTCGATCATCGTGCATCCACGCAATCCCTATGCCCCGACCTTTCACGCGAATGTTCGCTACTTCGAGTCGAAAAATGCTGAGGGCGCGGTCACCGCGTGGTTTGGTGGTGGCGGCGACCTCACTCCCTACTACCTCTTCGAGGAAGACGCGAAGCATTTCCATTCCGTATTGCGTGCATCGTGTGATCGCCACGAGGTCGCGGACTACGCGGGTTGGAAGCGCGAGTGTGACGAGTACTTCTACCTGCATCACCGGAAAGAGACGCGCGGGGTCGGCGGGCTGTTCTTCGACCATCTGACTGAGCGCATGGACGAGACCTGGGCCTTTCAACAGGACCTGGCCGATTCACTGGCTCCCGCGTATGTGCCGCTCGTCCAACGGCGTTGCGAAACGCCCTATGGCGAGCATGAAGTGGAGTGGCACGAGATTCGCCGTGGCCGCTATGTGGAATTCAATTTGGTGTGGGATGTTGGAACCAAGTTCGGACTTGAGACGGATGGTCGCACCGAGTCAATCCTTGGTTCGATGCCTCCGCGTGCTCGTTGGGAATACTGCTACGAACCCGAGCCGGGCTCTGCGGAAGCAGCGTTGCTCTCACTCGTCCGCGGCACCCCTCGCGACTGGGCGTAACCTCGCGCCATCTGTCGTCAGAGCCGAGGAGGCACATGAGTGCACGCGCGTTTCGAGTATTTGGGGCGGGGATCACACTCATCACCGTGGTCGTGCTGATTTGGCAGCAACTTCACTTCAAAGCGGCCTACTTTGGCGGGATCAGTTCTTATGAGGGCGGGCTGGCCAAAGTGAACTGGGACGACGAGATTCGTGGGCGCCTTCAATACAGCCTGCAGTTTCTTACCCCGGCGGGGATCGGGCTCCTCGTTTTCGCGGCTGGTCTGTTCATAGAGCACCTCGGAATCGATTCTGAACGGGGTGCAGCCAAGGCCGCACGGCTTCAGGCAGAGCTGGAGCGCGACGCAGCCGAATAGGGGGCTTTGCACGGGGCCGAGTCGCCGGGGTGGGTGGGCGCGCCGTAGCCTTTCCAGGTCCCCGAGCCGAGGTGTTCAGCGTGCACATCACCGCCGCTAGCTACGCATATCCCCACGTTTCAGGGGATGTCCGCGCGGAACTCGCGCGTCGCTTGCAATCTCGCGTGTCCACGCCGAACGTTTTCATTTTGGCGACCTGCTTGCGCATTGAGGTCGTCGTTCACGGTGACGACGAATCGCTCAGTAGCACGCTCGCGGCGGTCTTCGGAGGTGCTCCCGAATCGGCGCACGGAAAAGTCCGATCAGGAGAGGACGCAGTCGCGCACCTCTTCCGTATCTCCGCGGGGCTTGAGTCGCCGATCTTGGGAGAGCGTGAGATCTTGGCGCAGTTTCGCCAGGCTGTCGTCGAAGCCCAGACTCGAGGCGAGGCGACCGGAATGTTCGCAAAGTTGCTCGAAACAGCGGTGGCAGCGGGGCGCCAGGCTCGAGAGTTGCTGCCCGATTCTCCGCACGACTCGATGGCAGCCGTTGCCGCTCAGGCTGTCGGTGGAATCGAACAGGTCGCCGTGCTCGGATCAGGAACCATGGCGAATGCGGTGATCTTGAACCTTCGTGGCCTCCCGGCGCCCCCGGAGATCACAGTCGTGGCGCGCAGCCCTGAGAAGGTCACCGCCGAAGGCGTTGCTGTGTGGTCCTTCGATCGGGCGGAAGAGGCGCTTCGCACATTTCCTGCGGTCGTATCAGCGACCTCCGCGAAGACCCGAGTGATTTCCGATGAGATGCTCGAAGCCACCGTGGGGGCACGCTCGACGCCGATCACCATTGTTGATATGGCAATGCCGCCCGACTTCCGCCCGCCCGCGGTTGCTCACGCTCGTTACCTGAATATCGATGATCTCGCGCGTATGGCTGACCGGCGTCCGCGCCGTGACGATGCTGATGTGCTCGTGCAGAACGCGGCAGCTGACGCGCACCGCCGATTCGTTGATCACCACGAGGTGAGCCCCGTCATCGCCGACTTGATGGCGCTCGCGGATGAAATTGTTGAACGTACCGTTGAGAAGTTCTCGGGCCGCCTCGAACGCGCAGAAGATCGCGACGTACTCCGACAGACTGCGCACACGGTCGCGCGGACGTTGCTCTCGGGGCCTGTGTCATATCTCAAACAGGGAGATCGCGAACCTGAAGCCGTCGACGCAATTGCCGACGCCTTCGGTATCGACGATGACTGAGCTTCGCCTGGCGACTCGCTCATCGCGGCTCGCGTTGACACAATCACGTTGGGTTGCTGATCGCCTCGCTGCCGTACACGAGGGCCTGAAAGTTTCACTTGTTGAAGTCACGACGAGTGGCGATATCGATCGCTCGTCCCCGGTCGCTGCGCTCACCGAAATGGGTGCCTTCGTTCGTTCGGTGCAGACCGCGGTGCTTGAAGGTCGCGCCGACGCCGCCGTACATTCCTGCAAGGACCTTCCAGTTTTGGGGCCGGAGCAGCTCACAGCGATCTATCCCGAACGCGAGCACCCGTGGGATGTGCTGTGCGGTTCAACACTTGAAGCGCTTCGCGACGGGGCGCGGGTTGGAACTGGAAGCCCTCGGCGCGCTGCGCAACTGCGCAGGCTCCGACCTGACCTCGAAATCGCCGAGATCCGCGGGAATGTCGAAACACGCCTCGCGGCCGTGAAGTCAGGCACGGTTGATGCCGTCGTGTTGGCCGAAGCGGGCCTACGTCGTTTGGGGCTCACCGAGGCCATTGACCATGTGTTCGATATCAAAGAGATGGTGCCTGCACCCGCGCAGGCATCGCTCGCGATCGAGGCGGTTGCCGGGAGTACTGCGGCAGAGTTGGTGTCCGCGCTCGATCATGCGCCCACGCGCGTGTGTGTCGAGGCGGAACGCTCGTTGCTTGCAATCACGGGTGCGGGGTGCCGCTCGGCCCTCGGCGCACTCGCACAGGTGGAGCTGAGCACCATGGGTATGTACGGATTTGTCGAAGATGAAGATGGCGCACGGAGCGCATGGGCGTCAGCTCCTGAACCCGGAGCGGTCGCGGAAGCGCTGCGCATCGCACTCGCACTCGGCCTCGGTGCGTGATCGATGGTGAGGGTTGCGGTCACGACATCTGTAGATGCTGAGCCGAGGCTTTCGCATGTCCTCCGTGCGCGCGGTTTCGATCCGATCGCGTTGCCGTGCATCGAGATCATGCCTGCCGACCACGACGAGCTGGACCGCTTGCGCGTCGCCGCTGCCGCCGCGGATTGGATCGTGCTGGCGTCGCCCCGGGCCATTACGGCGGTGTGGCCTGAAGGATGGATGCCGTCGACTCCCGCCGCTTGCGTGGGTCCAACAACCGCGGCGTGCTGCGAAGCCGCAGGTGGGTATCCCGCATTGGTCGGCAGCGGCGGAGCCGAAGCGCTCGTCGACGCCCTCGGTGTCCACCTCGAAACTGATGTCGTTGTTTTCCCGCACGCATCAGCGACCGATCCGAATGTGATCGACCGCCTCGCACAGATGTGTCAACTCACGCATGGCATCGCCTATCGCACGGCGATCCTCGCACCAGCGGACGCGCCCGTCGATGCCGTGGTGTTCACGTCACCGTCGACCGTGAGAGGATGGCTCTCGGCACGTTCCCTTGACGGTCTTGTCATTGCCGCCCTCGGCAGCTCGACCGCGAATGAGTTGCGTGTCCACGGACATGAACCGCAGGTGATCCCGACCAGCCCGAACGTTGAAGAACTTGCAGACGCTCTTGCACGTCATTGCGAGACAAGGAAATGGAACGACTGATGTATCCCACGCACCGCCCACGTCGTCTTCGCCGCACACCGGCTCTGCGCAATATGGTCACCGAAACACGGTTGCACCCTGCGTCGTTCGTGCTTCCCCTTTTCGCCGTTTCAGGAAGCGCCGTGCGCAATCCGATTCGCTCGATGCCGGGACAATTCCAGTGTTCGGTTGATGAGATCGTGAAGCTCGCCCGGGAAGCCGCGGACGCTGGAGTCGGTGGCGTGCTGCTGTTCGGAATCCCTGATCACAAAGATGCGCAGGGTTCCGCGAGCGCAGATCCGCACGGTCCCGTCGCCGAATCGATTCGCGCGATCAAAGCATCAGTTCCGGACCTTGTTGTCTGGGCCGACGTGTGTCTCTGTGAGTACACCGATCACGGCCATTGCGGAGTTGTCGAGCATGGAGAAATCCTGAACGATGCCACGCTGCCGCTCCTCGCCAACGCCGCGGTTGCCTACGCAGATGCCGGCGCCGACATCATCGCTCCCTCCGACATGATGGACGGCCGAGTTGGTGCCATTCGAGACGCGCTCGACGCGGCCGGACACAGCGAGATAGCGATCTGTTCCTATGCAGTGAAATACGCGAGCGCCTTCTACGGTCCCTTTCGTGATGCCGCAGGGTCAACCCCTGCATTCGGTGATCGGGCCACGCACCAGATGCAACCGACGAACATTCGCGAGGCGCTCCGTGAGGTCGAGCTGGATCTCGACGAAGGCGCAGACATGATCATGGTTAAGCCCGCAGGTTCGTTCCTCGACGTCGTGGCTGCGGTGCGTGACAGCACGGATGTTCCTGTGGCCGCATACCAAGTGTCGGGCGAGTACTCGATGATCGAAGCCGCCGCTGCCAACGGCTGGATCGACCGTGATCGTGCGATGCTCGAATCGCTGATTGGAATCGCACGAGCGGGTGCCGACATCATCCTCACCTATTACGCAATCGAGGCAGCGCGTTTGGTGCGTGGAGTGTGACGAGTTCAGCGGAATGGTTTGAGCGCGCTGTGAAGGTGATGCCGGGCGGGGTCAACTCGCCCGTGCGCGCCTTCAAAGCAGTCGGCGGTGTGCCGCCCTTTGTTCGGTCAGGTTCGGGAGCGCGATTGACGACCGAAGATGACACCGAGCTCATCGATCTGATCGCGTCGTGGGGCGCCGTAATTCTCGGCCATGCGCACCCAGCAATTGTCGAAGCGATGATGAGCGCAGCGAGGACCGGTACGGGCTTCGGTGTGCCGACCGGTGCCGAGGTGGAGTTCGCTGAACTCGTGTGCGAACTCATCCCGTCGATCGAAGTGCTCCGCATGGTCAACTCAGGCACCGAGGCCACCGCGTCCGCGATCCGCGTCGCACGCGCGGCGACGGGTCGTTCCGGCATTATCAAGTTCGAAGGCTGCTACCACGGCCACGCCGACCCATTTCTCGTGAAGGCAGGCTCAGGGCTCGCGACCCTGGGGGAGCCCGACAGCCCGGGCGTTCCCGCAGGGACCGTTTCCGACACACGCGTCACCCGATTCAACGATCTTGAGTCGGTCGCGAAGGCGTTCGCCGCGGGAGACATTGCTGCGGTGATCGTCGAACCCGTTGCAGGGAATATGGGAGTGGCCCCCCCCGTTGCTGGTTTCTTGGACGGTCTTCGGGCGTTGTGTGATGAGCACAATGCGATTCTGATTTTCGATGAAGTCATGACTGGGTTTCGTGTCGCCTTCGGTGGCGCACAAGCCCGCTACGGCATCAGGCCAGATCTCACGACCCTCGGCAAAATCGTGGCGGGGGGAGCGCCTGCAGCCGCCTACGGTGGACGGGCGGACCTCATGCGAATGATCGCTCCCGAAGGACCGGTGTACCAGGCGGGCACACTTGCGGGGAATCCCATCTCCGTCGCAGCGGGGCTTGCGTGTTTGCGGACTCTGGCCGATCAGCCGCGCATCTACGAGGACCTCGAAGCGATCGGTGCGGCCCTCGAAGCGCGCATCAACTCGGCGCTCGTGGCACACAATGTTCGCGGGTGCGTGCAGCGCGTCGGGGCAATGATGACGACATTCTTTGGAGTCGATCAGGTGACCTGCTGGGAGGATGCAGCGCAATGCGATCGAGATCAGTTCGGCCGGTACCACCAAGCAGCGTATGAACGTGGAGTCCTGTTGCCTCCCTCACAGTTCGAAGCGATGTTCTTGATGCACGCGCATCTGGGTTTGGAACGCGAAATCGGCGATGTGCTGGCCGAGGCGATCGGGGCATCGCAATGATCGGGAGCGCCGTCACTCGACCGCTCGTAGCCGCGGCGATGGGTCACCCGACCGAACGCACACCCCTGTGGGTGATGCGCCAAGCGGGTCGCTACTTGCCCGAGTATCGCGAATTGCGGACGAAGCACACTTTCCAGGAGTCGGTGAGTACGCCGAAACTTGCCGCCGAAGTCACCGCGCAACCCATTCGCCGCTTCGATTTTGATGGGGCGGTGATCTTTGCCGACATCATGACTCCGCTCGAAGCAATGGGTGTTGAGATGACCTTCGATCCGGGGCCGAAGTTGCGGTCACACACGCTGGCAGAAGTGATCAAACTCGGCGATCTCGCGACGGAGCGCGTGAGCTTCGTGGGTGAGACGATTGAGCGAGTGCGCGGGATGATTCCCGAGACGACCGCAATCATCGGCTTCGCTGGAGCGCCGCTCACGTTGTTGGCGTATTTGATCGAAGGTGGAGGGTCGCGGGAGTTTCTCGGTCTGCGCGCGGCGCTTGCGGAAGACCCAGGCTTGGCTGCAGAGGCACTCGCCTCTCTCGGGCGCGCGATGAACGCGTACCTCGACATGCAAGTGCGTGCGGGTGCCGATGTCATTCAGTTGTTCGACACCTGGGCGGGGATGATCGACCGAGAGACCTACTCACACCTCGCCGCGCCGGCGGCCAAGACAGCGCTCGCGGGACATTCGGTGCCGCGCATCTACTTCGCGCCCGGCGCCTCGCACACCCTCGAAGCACAAAGAGCGATCGGTCCAGACGTGATCGGCGTTGACTGGCGGCTTCCGCTCGGTGAGGCATGGTCGCGGATTGGTGACCGAGCCATTCAAGGCAACCTTGACCCCGCCGTCTTGCTCACCGACGAGGGCACGATTGGCGCAGCGGTGCGAGCAGTGAAAGAACAGGCCGCGGGCCGTCCGGGCCACATTTTCAATCTTGGGCATGGCATCGATCGCCACACGCCGCTCGAGCATGTTGCTGCGCTGGTCTCCGCCGTTCGCTCTTAAGCGAAATACGCCGCGGATCAAGTGGTGTCATTCTGATACCATCACCAGATGGCTATGACACTCCGGTTGACGGATGAGGAGCTCGCTGCGCTGAAACGGCGCGCCGAAAAGGACGGCATTTCGATGCAGGACGCGGCCCGTCAAGCCGTGCGAGCATTCGTCGACCTGCAGGACCACAAGGATCGGATCGCTGCCGCATCGGCCCGCGTTCGGACAGCGCACGCGGACGCGCTCGAGCGCCTTGGGCGCTGATCGCGAGATCGAGTACCTCTCACTTGAAGATGTGCTCATGCTTGCCGCCGACCTTCTGGGCGACCCACCGCCCGTCCGCGATGTTGGGCTGCTCGCCTCCGCCCTCGCGCGACCGCGGACAACAGTATTTGGCGTCGACGCGTACGCGGATGTGTGGGAAAAGGCCGCTGCGCTGCTGCAATCAGTTCTCAAGAATCACGCGCTCGTCGATGGCAACAAGCGACTGGGCTGGTTGTCGACAGCGGTCTTCCTGGAGCTAAACGGCATCGAAATTTCAATGGCCCTCAACGCTGACGTGTACGAAGTCGTCGTCGAGACAGCCGCGAGCACGTTCGAGATACCCGAGATCGCTTCAACCTTGCGAGCGCTGATCGACCTAACGTGATCTCATGAGCGCCGAGGTCGAGGTAGCGATTGTTGGAGCGGGTCTCGCGGGGCTCTTTGTCGCGGCGGAACTCCGCGAGCGAGGCATCAACGAGATCGTCGTGCTCGATGCAGCAGACGTGCCCGGTGGGCTTTTGAAGAGCGTCGAAGAAGATGGGTTCATCCTCGAGCCGGCCGCGGGGAGTTTTCTCCTGCCACACCCGGTGCTCTCCAAAGGCTTCGCGCAGCTCGGGGCAGAGGTCGTACCCGCGGCACCGTGCGCCTCGACGCGGTTCGTGTTCACGCGAGGTCGGCTTGTCGAGATCAAACCCACGCCGAAGGCGGTCTTCGCGCCGGTGGTGTCATGGCCTGCAAAATTCCGTGGCCTTCGCGAATTGAGAATGCCGCGGCCTGGCGACGCGGAATTGGATGAGTCGCTCGAAGACTTCTTGGTTCGGCGCTTTGGCCGCGAACTCGGCTCGCTCGGAGCAAAACTCGCGGCCTCGGGTGTCTTCGCGGGCGATCCGAAACAGCTCTCCGCATCCGCCGCGTTCCCGATGCTCACAGGACTTGAAGACCAGTTCGGCTCAGTACTCGCGGGCATTCGCGCTCGGATGAAACAGCGACCTGCGACCGTTCCGAAGCCGCAGACGCACGTGCCCGTGGGATCGATGGCGAACCTCGCGCGCGAGGCTGCGACCACCTTCGGAGACCACGTTCAGCTCGGCGCGCGGGTCGATGCCATTGCGCGCGAAGGCGACACGTGGCAAGTCACAGCAGCTCACGAATATCGCGCGAAGCACGTCGTTCTTGCGATCGATCCAATCGACACAGCAGCGCTGGTCGGCGGCGAACTCGGTGATCTGCTCTCCCAAATGACCTATGCGCCGGTTGCGGCGGTGGGCCTCGGAGGCACGGCTAGCGAAGTGCCGCTCCCGTCCGGGTTTGGTGTGCTGCCCGGGCATGACGAACCGCTCCCGACGAGAGGCGTGCTCTTTGAATCCTCGTACGCACCGCACCGCGCACAACCTGGCAATGCACTCGCGAAAATCATCATGGGCGGATCGGGTTACGAATCCATTCTCGACGGTGATGATGCCTCTCTCGTGGAGCGAGCACTGCGCGATTCCAATCGAATGTTGGGCCGTACCTTGGAGCCCTCGTTCACGCGAGTTGTGCGGCATCCCCGTGGCATTCCCCAGTACAACACCGGTCACGCGAAGTGGCGGAGCCAGGTGGAATCACTCGTCGACAACCAACCCGGCCTCCACCTCGGAGGTTGGGGATTTCATGGAGTTGGTGTCGCGCATCTCGCGGCCGATGCCCAGCGCATCTGTGCACGTATCAGCCAGCCAACACCGTGAACACCAGTCGCCGCTTACGCGGCCGCGCCCGCGCCCTTCGATGCCGACGGCACGTTCGATTAAGGCTTCAATCCCGGCTTCGCGCGAAGCATCGTCGAGGGTGAGCTCCCGCACTTCGCCACTGTCGGGTGCGATCTCGACGACCGTCTCCACCGTCTCGTCAGCGGCCGCTCCGTAGGCAACCGCGTCGACCAGGAGATCGACCGGCGATCCCAACGGGCCGCTCGCGATTCGTACGACAGTGCGCTCGTTTCGAGACCCGGCAGCGAGATCCCACTGCGTGGCGACGTACCCAGTGGCGGGCGCCCGACCGATCTTGCGCTTCTGTTTTACGTCGGCGGCAACTGGCCGAGGGAGTGGCGGCAAGAGACGAAAAGCGTTTACGGCGCAACTGATTGCTGCCGCATGAATCAAGGTCCGCTCCAGTTCGCCGCAGGTCGCAACCCACGACATGACCGGAAATGGGTACGCGGACGCGACGTGAGCGTTGCGTTTGGGATCGCGGGTCAGGAGCAGTTCGAGCGCAGCGGCAATCGACACGCCCTCATCGATCGCGAGGTGGAGAGCGAGTGCTGTCAGACGTTTCCGCGCCAAGCGAGGTGCCCAACGAAAGTCCTCGGCATCTTCGTAGTCCGGACAGGCTGACCGGGCCCAAGTGCGTGAGTCGTAGACCCCATGATCGCCGAGGCGCTGTTGAATCGTGGGCCACATTGAAGAAGATGTGTTCATTTCGCGCCCTCGTCGCATCCATGTCCGGCGAGCGCGCACCACGCGCAATGGCCACCAGGAATCGCCGGAATCTCGTCGAGAGTCTGTGCGTGGTGCACGCGGATGGCGACTTCGGTTGCGTCCGTCAATCGCTGAGCGGCGACCTCGAGGTGTGCTTCGTCAATTCGATGTGTTTCAACCGACGCATCATTCGTCACGAGAATCGCAGCGACGCCGATGGGCAGGTTGTACGTGGTCGAGGCCAGAAGCGCGCCGACGTTGACGTCGCCGACCCGATTGCGCGCGGAACTCTCAGCGCGACTGTGTTGTGATTTCAACTCCATCGTGCAGCCCACGCCATCAACGGTGATCAGCCCATCGAGTCGCAACGAGGCAATGACTGCCGGCGCCAATGCCGCCTGGACCGGCACCTCCGTCAACCAGCGACGATCGGGCAACATCGCGTCGAGTGCCGCGAGGTGCGCGGCAGCCTCGCCCCACCAGTCAGCATGGTCCTCGATTCGTTGCTGCAAGGTCAGTCCGAATTCCTCGGAAACCAGCGATGCCAACCGGCACCACTCAACCGCGGTGATGCTGGAAATCTCAGCACACCGTGATCGCACTTGATGAGCGAGGTCGACCAGATTCCCGAGGAGCACCGCATCGGGCGAGACTTCAGTGTTCGGCGCCGCGAGACTGCGGGGGCACATGCCTGCGCGATCCATAGTGCTCTTGTTGATGCGAATCGTGTGTCGCAGCTCGTGGGCTTGAGGAGCGATGACCGCGCGAACCTCATCGAGCAATTCTCCCGCACGCTCGGCCGGAGCAGGGTCCATGACCTCTGGAAGTGCATCCAACATCCGCAGCGTGGTCATCTGGTCACGGTACCCGAGCGTGAAACTCGCAGGCCACGATCACTTGAGCGCCGTTCCATCCATTTTTCGGGAGGAGACAACGGACCGAAACTGGAAGAAATCAGAGGAAACTGGGCTAATAGATCACGAAGTGTCATCTAAGCCGCGGCGCTTGACGCGGATAGTGGTGGCCTGCAGAATCATGCGATCTCCGGCGATGGGACGGCGCCACGGCAGACCGGAGACGAAATGGCAGGAACTGTTTCGATGCGGCGGCAAGTCGCATCGCCATTGGCTCGGATTTCCGGCGCGCATCTAGCGATGGTCGCCGCGGCACTCGTCGGTGGCGGACTGACGCACCGCCTTCTTGCCACGGCAGATCAGCGAACGGACATCGCCGTCCTGCGCCACTCCGTCGCAGCGGGACAGAAGATTTCAACATCTGACCTTCGATGGGAATCCGTGCGGTTCGATGGCAGCACAGCGCGGCTGGTTGTGACTCGTTCACAAACCGCGATGCTCGATGGCCGCGTCGCCCGCCACGCGCTTTCGGCGGAAGCATTGCTTGCACCCTCCGACATCATTCCTACCGCGACGGGGCGCGACGGTCTTGCGGCGATGAGCGTGTCCATCGATCGCGGCCACGCGGTTGGAGGTGACCTTCAGAGCGGGGACCACGTCGACGTCTTGGCAGAAGCTTCGGCGACCGGCCGGGTGGCCGACAACCTCGAAGTCACGAGAGTCGACAGCGGTGAGGGCGGACCGCTTGGTCGAAGCGGAGACAAGATCATCGTGACCCTGGCACTGTCGAGAGAAGACGCAGTCAACCTTGCGGCAGCAACTCGAGCCGGCGATATCGATCTCATCAAGACGACTGGGCTCGGCCGTGCTCCGGCGCTCACTCCGCGCCCGAACGCAAGTGACGATGCTTCCGATGGCGAGACCCGCACCAGCTCGTCGACCTCACTGATCTCAAAGAGCGGCGCGTGAATCTGCCACGCATCGCCGTCGTCGTTTCAAACGACCCATGGGTCGCGGCCCTGCAGCGACACTGCGCCGACCATGGGGGCGCACGCATCGTCCGCATGGTTCTCGACCCGGCGACACTTGCTGAAGTTGACTACGACGTCGTTCTCGCCACGTCAAAGTGGGCTGGGCTCAACGACGACCTTGTCGAGCGCCTTCATCGAAATGGACGGGTGCTCATCGGCGTGTTCGACGGCAGTCGCGAGGAGGAGCGCACGCGACTTGCTCAACTCGGGGTTGATTGGATGCTGCATGACCACGATCCGGTCAGCACATTCATCCGAGCGATCACTTCCATCGCGCCGCTCGTGGCCGCGCCTGTTGCGATGGCGAAACGACGCGATCTCGGCGCGGCACCCGTGATCGGTATTACCGGGATTGCGGGAGCGGGACGTACCGAACTCGCGATCGCGCTCGCGATGGCGATCGCGCGTGCACATCCGGGATCGGTGCTTTTGGACGCGGATCTCCGGCATGCGTCGATTGCGCAGCGGCTGCAGCTCTCGATCGAACCCGGCCTCGCGGATCTTCTCGGGTCGAGTGTCATCGAAGATCTCGACATCTTCCCGACTGTCGGCTCATTGCGGATCGTGCCGGGAATTGTTTCGCCTTCGGTGGGCACGCTGCACGAGGCGCGAAGCCTCGAGACGATCATTGGGGCCCTGCGGACACTGACCCCCGCCTGTGTCATCGACGGTGGGTCTGACTTGGAGTATCGAGAACGATCTCAGAGTGGTGCCGAGATCGAATCAGCGCTCTCGATGGCAACAATGACGACCGTGGTCGGTGAGGGGACACCTGTCGGGATCACCCGGCTGATGGCATACGGCGCGGAACTGCAACAACGGCTCGGAACATCAACGATTCGCTTCGTCATCAATCGAGCGCCGCGCGATGTGCATCGAAGGCGGGAACTGCGAGAGGAAATGCTCCAACTCTTTCCGCACGCGGCAGTCGACGTCATTGCGGTCGATCGCGCGGTGTGCGACGCGGCGTGGAGAGGAATACCCGTTCCTCGGAGTCGGTTCACCAAGGACGTCAACCTCATTGCCGCGGACCTCGTGAGTGAATGCGCATTGGTGACCAGGGGTACGCAGTCTCATGAGCAGCCTGCTCTGGCGGGGGTCGCAGTATGACTTCCCTTCTTTCGCGCGATGAAGTGGTGGATGCCTATGAGGTGATCCGCAGCGACGTACTCGCATCGCTCGAACGCTCGCGCGTGAATCCAGACACCGATCCCGAAGCGGTTCAAGGGGCAATCCTCGCTGCGATTTCGGACTATGAACGTCGATGCCGAGTCGATGGGCTGCCATCGCTTGGAGACGCGCATGAAGTCTCACAGCGGATTTTCAATGCAGTGTGCGGCCACGGGCCAATCAGCGGACTCATTGCCCGAGATGATGTCGAAGAGATCTTCGTTGAAGGTTCGCGCATTAGCTACCTCGATCAGAGCGGTCACCTCCACGGGCTCGCAACGCCAGCAACGGAGGAAGAAAATCGACAGCTCATCGACCGTTTGCTCTCGGCGACCGATCGGCATCTTTCGACCCAACAACCACTCGTACAAGCGCGCGTATTGAATGGAGCGGCGCGACTCACTGTTGCAATTCCACCGATCAGCGACACACTCTCTGCCACCTTCCGCAAGTACACCGTTCGCGAGGCGCGGCTCGAAGACCTCGTGACCAACGCGACGATGAGCCAACCGGCCGCCGATTTCCTGCGTCTCTTGCTGCGCGCCCGATCGCGCCTGATGATCTCTGGTGAGCCAGGAGCGGGAACGACGACGCTCTTGACGGCATTGTTGAATGCAGCGCCTCCCCAGCACTGTGTGCGGGTGTGCGAGGAGATCCGCGAGATCGCCGCGCCGATCATGCACGGCGGCTACTACGAAACGCGGCCACCCGGGATGGACGGCACAGGTGAGATTTCGCTCCGGCATCTTGTGAAGTTCGTCCTCGCAATGCGTCCCGACCGAATCGTCGTGGGCGAGGTTCGTGGAGCAGAAGCATTCGAACTCACGCGTGCCGTCAATGCCGGTTGCGGATTCCTCTGCACCGTGCACGCAAATACGGCCTCCGACGCGCTGAACGCGCTCGTCAATGCGGCGCTGATGGCTGGAGAGAACGTGACCGAACCGATCATTCGCCGAGTCTTTTCAAACGCGCTCGACGTCGTTGTCCAGATTGGCCGCGTCACAAGCCCATCGGGCACTGTTCACCGAGAGATTTCGGAAATCCTCGCGGTGCATCCCTCGCTATCTGAAGGCTTCACAACAGAGTCCCTCTTCTCTCGGACTGAACCCAGAGCACCCTTGGAATGGCAAGGCAGCATCCCAGAACGCCTCGTCGGGTTGCTTGCATCGGTGCTTCCACCCCATCGCACAGTCGCAGATATCGCCGCGGGGCGGGGATTGTCGTGAAATTCCTTGCCGCCGTTGCTGTCGCGTGCGCCGTGGCGCTGATCGTGGGCATCGTGACGGGAACGCCGATTGCGTTGCGCCCGGGCGCAACGCGCGGCCCGCGGCGAGAAGGAAAACGGTCGCAATTGCTCGCCCAGTCGGGGCTCCATATCAGCCAGCGGCAAATGATGATCTCCTCGGCGGCACTGTTTACCGTGACGTTCCTGCTCACCGCGGCCATGACGGGCGTTCCTCCGATCGCGCTGGCTCCCGCCGTTGTTGCGGCAAGGATCCCGTGGGCGAATATTGAACGGGCGCGTCGTCGGCGAATCGACTCGCTTCGGCGATCATGGCCCGACGCACTCCGCGATCTGCTCGCAACGGTGATCGCCGGAGGCTCATTGCATCAAGGCCTCATTCGCATGGCCGCCGACGGACCCGAGCCAGTTCGCGAAGTGTTCGCCAGCTTCGAGGGGTTGTCGCGAATGGTTGGTGTTGGTCCAGCACTCGAGGTGATTCGCGATGATCTCGCCGACCCGATCTCCGATCGCATTCTCGAGATTCTTTCCGTGGCTCATGAGCGCGGTGGCACCATTGTCGTGGAGATCATTTCTGACCTGATTCGCAGCTCAACAATGGAACTGAAGCTCGCGGATGAGATCGATTCGGCCGGGCTCGAATCGCGCATCAACGCTCGGGCAGTGCTTGGGTTGCCGTGGCTCGTGCTGGTGTTCTTGTGCATCGGCAATAAGGATTTCCGCGCGTTCTACGCGAGCAGTGCTGGACTGCTTGTTGTCGCGGTCGGTGCAGTCCTTTCGGCGGGTGGTGCCTGGCTGCTCCGCAAGCTCGGCGCTCCACAGGCCGAGCACCGCGTCTTTGGTTCTGTGGCTCCAATGAATGCCATGAACGCATGAGCGCCGCACAGTTCGCGGCCGTGCTCGCCGTCGCGACCTGCAGTGCCTTGATGATGCGGCTCGTCATGCCACCGGCTCCGCGCCTGGCGCGGCGTGTGCTTCCATATGTGCTCGGCACTCGAATGCGACTCGGGAGTGGAGCCGACACATCCACGGCGCGACGCCTCCTCGATATCCAGGACCATGGCGGACTCAGAAACCTCGTGGCTCCCGCGGTCGGCCCCGTCATCGAACGCCTCGGGCACCTGATCGAGCGCCGCGGTGATACCGAACTCCGTCGGCACTTTCGCCAGGCGGGATTGCGAGACCTTTCCACTGAGCAGTTTCGAAGCCAGCAGGTAATCGGCGCTCTGGCCGGGATGATGACGGGCGCACTTCTTGGCATCGTGCTGCAGCGCAGTGGTCTGGTTCCGTTGTTCGCAGTGCTCGGCGCGGTCATCGGCGCCTCGCGCCCACGTGGGCGCATTGATCACGCACGGGACGAACGCATGGAGTACGCCCGCATCGAGATTTACACGGTGAACCAACTGGTTGCGATGCAGCTGCGAACCGGTGCTGCGCCGGTGACGGCCGTGTCACGGGTCGTCGAACGCGGAAACGGGGTTGTCATTGAGGACCTCCGTGAGATCCTGGGGTGGATTCGCCATGGGCTCGGTGAAGGTGACGCGTTCCGCAAAGGAGCGGAGCTTGCCGCAGAACCGAGCGTTGCTCGAACGCTCAATTTGCTCGCGGTGGGCACCGAGCGGGGCACCGATCTCGGCGGATCACTCCTCGAATTCAGTCGCGACCTCCAGGACGAACGCGCCGAGAACATTCGCCGCACCGCGACGCGAAAACGTGCGGCGATGTTGATTCCCACGATTGCGATTCTCGCTCCCGTCATGTTGCTCTTCCTCGCTGCCCCCTTGCCGTCGATCGTGTTGCACGGTCGATGAGATCTTCCCAACATCACAACCAAAGGAGCACCAATGAACATTGACTACATCGACGTCAACCATGCCATCGAAGACATCGACGACATTGGCGGCGAACGGGAAGAGCGTGATCTTCACGCCCAATCCGGAATGGCAACAGCAGAGTTGCTCGGAAACGCGGCACTTGGCATCGCTGCGCTCGTGCTCATTTGGGCGGGGCTGCAAGCGCTCGGGCTCGATATCGTCGATTGGATTCGCACCCAGGTCATCCATTGACCTCGCGCTCCGAACCGGAGCAGGGAGGTTTTGCCACCGCCCAGTACGTCGTCGCGGTCGCGTTTTCACTCATCTTCCTCGTGATGCTCGTGAACATCGTTGTATTCCAATACGGGCGAGGTGTCGTGCAGGCTGCCGCCGACGAAGCCGCACGCGCGGCCGCGCCCGTCGACGCGGACATTGCGGCATGCAGCGTTCGCGGGGATGAAGTTCTTGATGCGGGACTTGCTCGATCGATGCGAGCAGGAGTGCATGTGACATGCGTCTCATCAGGTGACTGGGTGATCGCGAAAGCGACGGCCTCGTTCCCAGGTTGGCTTCCGCTCGTCCCGAGTTGGGACTTCTCGGTCAGCTCGCGGGCACTTCGAACCGATCCGACGCGACCATGAACGTGCGGCTCGGGCGGTTGCCGCGCGCACCGCGCACGTGGGCAGCGGATGAGCAAGGAGGTTTCGTAGCGATTGAATTCGTTGCGGGGATCGCCCTTCTCATTGTTCCGATGGTGATGATCGTGTCGACGCTCTCGACATGGTTCGAGTCACGCCAATCAGCCGAGGTCATCGCGCGCCAGCTCGCACAGGCCGTCGCTGACTCACCGCTTGGATGTTCTCTTTCGGCGAGCGATGTCCACACGATCTACTACGGCGCAATTCTGCTTGGCTCCGAGCGCGGAGTGCCCGCATCGGCGATCCACGTCGATGTGAACCAGCCGCAGCGGGGCGCAAGTGCCCACGTGAAAGTCGGCATTGATGTGCCCGCAGCTCAGATTCCGTTCGCCGGCGACATCGGATCTTTTCGGATCAGCATGGAGGCCCAAGCCCCCGTGGATCAGTATCGCGAATGCCCGTGAGTCACGTTCGCCAGCACGCGGACAGCGGTGTTGTTGAGCCATTGGATCGGCGAGATGATAACGATGAGCATGGAATGATCACGCTGTGGATTCTGGGTCTGGTCTTGGTGCTGTTCGCAGTCGGCGGGATCAGTCTCGATTTGTGGCGGGTGTTCGGCGATCGTCGCGAACTCGTGTCCATGGCCGATGCTGCGGCAGCGGCCGGAGCATCAGCAATCGACGAACAGCGATTCCGAGATACCGGTGAAGTGCATCTCGACGAGGGATTGGTCACAGAGCGGGTGCAGCAATCGCTCGCCGAAAATACTCACGCCGGTGAAATCACATCCGTAACGATCGCGGTCGTCGGCGACCAAGTTCAGGTCGACCTCTCGCGGAACACTGAACTCACACTGCTCGGGCTTATCGTTCCGAATCAATCGATCGAGGTCGTGGCCCACGCCAGCGCGGCGCCCTTCGCATCCCCGTGAGCGAGCGCCTTATAGGGCCCGGCTCAGGCGAGCACCTCGCGCAGTCGCTGCGAGAATGAATACAGCGGACGCGCACAGCACGACACATGCACCGGGCGCGGCATTGATCACTCGCGCCACCGCAATGCCAGCAAGGCCGCAACCACCGCCAATGAACGCGCTGATCCGAAGCACTCCTCCGAACGAACGCGCAAGTAGCCGGGCCGACGCGACCGGTAACACGATCAATGCTGCAATCAACAACAGACCAATCGCTTTCATGGACGTCACGATGATCGCCGCGGTCAACACTGCAAACACGTTGTGGAGAAACCGAACGGGTACTCCTGCGAGGCGGGCGGAATCCACGTCAACGATCGCGGCCAGGAGCGGCCGGCGCAAAAGGACGACAGTCCCGGAAATGGCTGCGCAGATCACCACCTGGGTGACAACCTCTTGCGGTGTGACTGTCACGAGCGAACCAAAGAGATACTGGTTGAGTGCGGTTGTCCCGCCAGATCTGCTAGCAAGCGCGACGCCGAGTGCAATCCCCGTATAGAACACGACCGCGAGAGCGACATCGCCGGAGGCCAACTGGCGATCACGTACCCATTCAATTGCCAGTGCCGCGAGCACCGCCGCAATCAGTGCGACCCAGATTGCCGAAACCCCGAATGCGAACGCGACACCGATTCCCGCGATTGCCACGTGCCCGAGGCCGTCACCCATCATGGACATGCGCCGCTGCACGACAAAGGTGCCGACGAGCGGTGCCGCGATACCTGTTGCCACTGCCGCGATGGCGGCGAGCTGATAGATCTCCGAATCGAACGGCCATGGCAATGCCCATGGCATGTTGAGGATCGCGATGACCACGTTCATGTTTGGGGTCCTTCGAGCCAGCGCGGCAAATCCTCATCGTGGATGCCAAGGTGGACACCGCGCGCTTCAAGGTCTTCTGGTGGGCCGTCGAAGACGATTCGCTGGCGCAGGACAATGACTCGATCGAGATCACGCGCGACCGCCCCGAGTTCATGACTCACGAGAAGGACCGCCGCGCCGTGTTCGCGCAGCAGGTGCATGAGGGCGTCGCGGAATTGTTGCTGCGATTCTGGATCGACGCCCGCAACCGGTTCATCGAGCACCAAAAGAAGCGGGTCGGCAGCGAACGCTTTCGCGATAAATGCGCGCTGGAGTTGGCCACCCGAAAGCGATCCAACCTGCGCGGTCCGCTGAGTCGCCAAACCAACTGACTCGATCGCGTGCGCAACGGCGCTACGATCCGCAGCGTGCAAGGGTCGCCAAAACGACTTCGTCGCGAGTCGTCCGGTTCCGACGAGTTCTTCAACCGTCATCACCAAGTCCTCAGACACAGCTGGTCGTTGCGGCACGTACCCAATGCGCAGAGATCGTCCCGAGCGAAGTTCTTCAGAAAGCGTCACGGTGCCAGAGGTAAGCGTGCGTATGCCGAGGAGCAATTCCATGAGCGTCGTTTTGCCGGCACCATTCGGCCCGGCGAGGGCCACGAATTCCCGTGCAGAGATGCTGAAGTTCACATCGTCGAAGACCTGTTGATTCCCGAAGGAATAACCGACGTCGGTAACTTGCAGAAGAGCCACGACATGTGAGGTTACAGAGAATGAAGTCGATTTCAGTTGCCACAATTGCTGCCGCGCTCGTCTTTGGCATCAGTGCACCCGCCGCCGCCCACGTCGAGCCTGATCCGGGATCCGTCAAAACCGGCGAGCGAACGACGGTTGCGTTCAGCCTCGGGCACGGATGCGGAGATCAACCGACCATATCTCTGAGCATGAAGGCCGACGAGTCGCTTCATATGACGGGTGTATCCGATGACACCTGGAGGGCGACCGTCGATCCGGAAAAGAACGCTGTGGTTCTTACTGCCGCAAAGCCGATTCCGCATGACACGCCAACGTCATTCTCCGTGATGGTTAGCCCGGAAAAGACAGGCACGTTCCAGCTACCGGTCATTCAACATTGTGTGAACACAACCAACGACTGGATCGAAGAGGAAGTGGATGGGCAGGCCGAGCCGGAGTTCCCGGCGCCGGCCCTTGTGGTCACGGCTTCCAGATCGACATCGGCTGAGGCCGATTCGAAGACGGATGACTCGTCGAGTACGAGTGCCCTCATCGTCGGAGGAGCTGCTGCGATCGTCGCCGCCGTTGGCGCAGTGGCGTTGGTAAAGCGCCGGAAGAAATAGATCGCGCAATCGCTCAACGCTGCTGAGGTATCGAGCCGCAGTGCGGCCAGCCACTACCGCTCTTCGCGGAACAGCACGTGCTCACGCACGACTGGATCAAACTTCTTGAGTTCCAAGCGCTCACGTGTGTTGTTCTTTGATTTGCGCGTGATGTAAGTAAACCCCGTACCGGCGGTGGACTTCAGCTTGATTTTTGGTCGCTTGTCGTTCTTCGCCATTTTGAGCTCCGGGGTAGAAAAAGCCCTCAAGTCTGGCGGTTCGAACACAGTCAGAGCAAATCCCCCGCGAATGATCCAAATCGCAATGAAGAATCTGCTCCGCAAAGGTCACCCGCGTTGCGTACCGCGAGCGAACCGGCTAATCATGGTGAGGTGCGATCCAATGAAAGCAGCGCCTCCCGGCAGCGTCGCGGAGACATGACACAAGTGAAGCAGTGGGT
The DNA here is from genome assembly GCA_049642885.1 of Acidimicrobiia bacterium. Lineage (GTDB taxonomy): Bacteria > Actinomycetota > Acidimicrobiia > IMCC26256 > JBARPG01 > JBARPG01. The sequence continues at coordinate 21,887 of JBARPG010000216.1, forward strand.
GCGCGACCGACTGGATCTGCGCGAGGACGCAACGGTGCTTGTAGCTGTGGGTATGGATGGCGACGATCTCGGTGCGA
>JBARPG010000217.1:0-22529 GCA_049642885.1 Acidimicrobiia bacterium
GGTTCGAGCTTCGAGGTCGTTCGGGGCCCTGCGACATATGCCGACTCCACGCTCGGCCAGATGGACCAACCCGACGGCGTGTAGTCGAAAGTCTCCGTGCGGCCGTCTGGCCAGGTGACAGAAACGGCGTGTTTGCGCGTAGTGGCAAAGCAGTACTTCACGATGAAAGCGCTGCCGCCGCACCCCTGAATGGACCAGCCCGATTGGCCCAGGGGCCCCGTTGTTGACACTCGGAAGTTCGAGATCCCAAGTGACCACCCAAAGCCGAGACCGGCATCATGCAAACGTTCGAGAGAGTCATAGGTGCGAAGCACGCGCATCGGAGTGCCACCGAGCGCGACATCCATATCCTCGTAGGTGACCTGATAGCGACCTGGCTTGTACTGCCCGTCAACGATGAAGGTTGACTCCGTGTATCCGATATCGGTGGTGGTCCCATTCTGAATCACGTCAACGAAACGCAATACCCAACCGCCGTTGCTCAGCACGGTCGGGTCAATCGAAGCGATGCCCATCGAAGCCGCAGAGACGGGGTCACCGGCCGTGCTAGCACCCGCGACCCTGGCACCAGGCGTGGCGCCTGGTGGAGCGCCAACGCCCGACGCGATGACGCGCTCTTCGGGACTGCCGACCGGCGCATTCCCTGGGCGAATGGTGACCGCCCAGGAGGTCGTGACACCGCGCGGTGCCAGCGCGGCATTGACCACGGCTGGAGATGTGATGACGGTGCCATCGCTTGGCGTGATCCCCGACCACTCAACACCCTGCTGGGTGTTTGTGGTCGTCGATCCCGAGCCGCCACCAACTCCCGGCGGCAGGATCAGATTTACCGTCGGGTCCTCGGCTCCCACCACATTGGGGTCATCAGATCGAACCGGTGCAAGTTCTGTGGTTCGCACGATCGCTTGATTGACGATGCGGGCGGTTCCCGCTGGAGCACGAGCGAAACTTACGGTGTACGAAATCGTGATCGCCGAGGCAGGAGCGAGTGTTGGAAGGGTGATTGAGACTGCACGGTCCGAAGCCGACGAACCGGTGATGATCGTTCCGGTTTGGGTTGTGAGCGTGCCAGGCACGATCGTTACCGCAGGATCGAGAGCGTCGTCAACGCGCACGTTGCTGAGCGCCGTCGCGCCACCGTTGTACGCAACAATGTTGTAAACGATGTTGCCGGCCGCGACATATTGAGGATCGGTGCTTGAGGTCTTGCTCACTTGGAGCGCCAGCTCAGGTTTGACGACGGTCAATGCAGAACCTGCGACGGGCCCATACGGAGCCGCGCCACCGGACTGGCCCCACACGACCGAAACCCGCGCAAGCAGGCTCGTTGTCGTGCCCGCCGATGTTCCAGTTTGGCCGGTCAACGTTGTCACCTGACCAGGAGCCAAGGTGACCGGTGCCGTCGTGAGATTGAGCGGAGTCCCATCTCCGAGTACCGAGGTCACCGCGACGTTCGTTGCGGGCGCGCTGCCGGTATTCGCGAGTCGAACACTCCACGCTGCCGGTTGACCAGCGAACGTGACCGGTGCGACGCTCACCGTCGCTTCAACAATGGGGAGTTGCACCGTGGCGAGGGACGACTCCTCCGCCGCATAGACCGGGCCGATACCAATGTTCCCGCGTGACCACACTGATCCAACGATCTTCTGCCGGTCGAGTGACCGCAAACGAGCGAGGTAGGCGTCGTCGGGTTCCTGATCACCTTTCGGGGCCGCAGACGGGACGGCAACGGGCTGCACCAGCGCGACGGATTGGCCGGGCGTCAGGCGCGCCAGCGCTGGCGTCGTCGTCGGGTTGAACTGCTGAGACCCACCCGTTTTGGTGAACGTGGTTTGAACGTTGGTCACGTCACCGAACGGTTCGGCCCGCAGTGCGGTGAGGGGGTCGGGAGCGAAGCGCGCGATGCGACGGACCAAACGGCCCGTGGTCACGACCGTCGCGGTATTTCGGATCGCATCGACCTTGGCGGGGTTCATCAATGCTGCAACCTGTTGTGGCGTGAGTTGGATCGACGCCACGGCAGCCCACGACGCGAAGCCACCCGGAGCGACCGTGGTTCCGTCAATTTGGTTTCCAGTCGTGGGGTAGGTCACCCCGGCCCTGGCATTCGGTTTCGCCAAAATCTGAACGGTCTTCTGCGCAGATGGCGCCGTGGGATCCGTCGTTCCCCATGTTGACCATGCTCCGGTCGTTGGGTCGTGTACCTCGAAGGAATATTGGACACCGGAAACGGTGATCGCTGAAGCCTCGCGATTGTCCGCTCCGAGCTCGACCGGAATGAACAGACTGGCACCGCCACCGGGGCGTGCTGGGTCGGTCGATGCTTCCCCATTCTTTACCGTTGCGGTGTAGGTCACCGTGTCGCCCGGCTTCACGGTTGTCTTGTCCGCCGAGATCGAGTTCACCAGGTTTGCGACGAGCATCGGCGGAGCGGCGATGGACACCACGGTGCCGCCGCCGATCCCCGATCCACAATTCAAGCCAGCAATTGAGATAGACGACCCCGACATGTCGACGGTCTGCCCATACACCCCGCAGTCCAGAGCAATCGAGGAACCTGACACGTCGATTCCGCCGCTCGGAGCGATGACCGAACCGTGGAGCGTGTGGCCTGAGCCAGTCAGCTGCACCGCCCGCGTCCCGGTCGAACCCGAGATGAAGAGCACGCCATCGCTGAACGGGGTCAGATTTGCTGCCGAACCCGCGAGTTGGATGTCTCTCGAGGCGGCGATCGTCACCTGGCCCGCAATGGCAGAGCCGGTGATCTTGACGCCGCACGGCACGTAGTACAGCCCCGATGTCAACGGTTTGGCTGGGGTATACGAGCCTCCCTTGCATGAAGCAGCGGGAACGCTGAAGTAGCGCGCACCAGCGGCAAGTGCGGCCCTTCCGCCGGGTGCGTAGTCCGCGATCGCTGAAGCAGTTGGGAATGGTGCTGCAGGTTTCTGGACAGCAGCCGGATTGATGGTGTGGCCCGAACCGTTCTTCGTCAGCGTGGTCCGGTATTCGGTGCCGCCGGTGAGTGCGTGTTTGCTGCCGGTCATGACAATGTCGTTGTTCGAATGAACGAGACCCCGAATCACGTCAGACGACCCGCTGATTTTGATGGCGGCCTTCGCGGTTTGCGATGCCGCGAATACGCCTGATCCTGGGAGCGATTCACCTTGACCCGCTGCACCGACATTGAAGGTGCGCGTGAGCGCTGGTGAAACTCCTCCGTTGTTGTCCGTCGCAATGACTGTGACTGTCTTGTCACCAGTCGTCGCGTAGATATGTCCCGCGAACCCGTAGCCCCAACCCGATCCGGGGACCTTGACGGGAACAATTTCGATCGGCGTACCGTCGCCCCAGTTGATGGAAAGCGTATGCGTATCGAACGCTCCGGGGTCAGAAACACTGACCGTCAATTCAGCAAGTCCGTCGGTTGCGGCCGGGTCGATCTCAGCCCGCGCAACTACAGGGGTTGTGTTCGTTACTTGAACTATCACTTCATCAGACGACGTCGCCGCCCCGTTGGTGGCCGTCAGCCGGAACACGTACTTGCCGTCATCAAACGCCGTGAACGTCGGATTCGCTTCGGTCGTTGACGAGAGTCGGACAGGTGGTCCTTGCGACCGGACGGTCTCCCATTTGTAGGTCGTGGTTGCCGCCGCTGGAGCCGCAGAACCCGCGAGCTGCACAACTGAGCCTTCGGGAACAACTTGGTCTGGCCCCGCCTGCGTTGCGATAGAAGTTCGCTGAAATGGGCATGAGCCATCGGCTCGTGTGACCTTGAGGATCGACGAGGGTTGCGTTGCGTACAAACAGCCATCCGGACCAGTCGCGACGAGGTCTCCACGACCCGCACCTGTGATGATGTCGCTCAACGCCCCCGTGACAATGTTCACGCGAGTCAGACGTCCGTCGGTCCGGTTCACCACGATTTCAGAGATCGGCTGTCCCGCAGTAGGTGTGACGATTGCGATTCCATCGCCACCCGGAACGTTTGCGATCACCGATACTGCAGCTGGTTGGGGTTGATTCGTGCCTGCGATCCTGAAAACGGGACCGCCGTGCGTCCCAAACAAGGTTCCGTCGAGCGCGAAACGAATTCCGTCTGCGTCCAATGCCGCATAACTCGTTACGACGGGGCCGCCAGCACCTTCCAGGTTTGAGATGCGTCGGATGCTGTTACCCCCGCCGGCGAACAGGTCACCCGAAATCGGATCGAACGCGATGTCGAGCACACCTCCGCCCGCAACGACGCGAACGACCGCTCCAGTGTCTTTGTCGAGTTCAACAACTTGCCCCGTCGTCTGCCAACCGCCGTACAGCCTCCCCGATGCAGAAATCGCCAAACCGATGACGTTCGTCGGCGATGCGGGAAGCTCGCGGCCGGTCGCTGATCCTCCTGAGGTCGTGATGCGATACACGCGGGATGCGAAGTTCGCGACGTAGACCGACCCGTCAGTTGACCAAACGATTCCGGTGGGGCCGATATCGGCACTCGAGGCAAAATCGCTCGCCCAGGTCGACGCGTTCCACTCCGAGTCGACCACAATCGCTGCCGTCGCGGGCGCGGCGGGGGCCACGATCAAGGTCGTGAATGCGGTTGCACAGGCTATGAATTTCGCTACCACCGATTGCCGACGCACAGTCGTTTTCCGCATTTTTCCCCAAGCTCACCAATACGAATTGAACGCACACTACAAAGTTATGCCACGTTCTGTGGGGGCAAAATACCGAGATGCGCACTATGCGCAGAAAAGATATCTCGGATTTCTTCGCCAAGCCGCGGTGCGCGGTCAGTGCTCTTGGAACCCGCGAATCGCCGCTACGAACAGGTCCGCGGCGAGGGCACGACTTGATTGACGATCAGTTGACATGATCGCGACCGAGATCCCATCGCGATTTCCCGACAGAAAGGCCGCGAGATCTGGTCGTGAGGAGACGTGCGAAACACCGACACCAAATCCCGCCACGATCTGAGCCAAATCGAGCCCGTGCGGCGTGCCGAAACACTGCTCAAACTCGTCGAGGGTGCGCGGCGGAAGGAACTCAAAGATCCCTCCCCCGTCATTGTCGTTCACGATGATCTTGACTGATGGCAATCGCAGCGAGGCCAGGGTCGCCAGCGATCCGACATCGTGCAAGAAGCCGAGGTCACCAGTGATCCCAACAACGGGCTCGCCGCTCGCGAGTGCAACCCCACAACTCGTCGCAATAAAGCCATCGATGCCATTGACGCCGCGATTGCTGAGCACGCTCACATCACTGCGCGGCATCACCCATTCCCATTCGCGGATCGCCATCGAGGAGTTGAGTGTCACAATCGAACCTGGCGACATGATCGTCGGCAACAACGCAGCGACCGCACATCCGTCGAGCGATTCGCGCCCCAGGAGGTGCGCGTCGAGCGCAGCGCGAGCGCGACGCTCCGCGTCGGTCCACGCGTTCGCCCACTCCTGATCGACCTCACCCGCAAACTCCACAGGAGCGTCGATCCACTCAGTGACCGCACGGGTCGGATCGAGTCGCCGTCCACGACTCACCACTCCAACCTGCGGCACGGCCAAGCCAGTCAGCGCTCCGAGGTTGCTGCTTGCAGGCAGCCCCCCAAGACGAACCACCTGATCAGGCATCAGCTCACTTGGCAAGCCCGCGCGCAACAACGCCTCAAAGGTGGTGATCGCGTTTGGTTCGCCGCGCAATCCAGATAAGGGATCAGCAAAGATCGGCACACCCGATGGCAAAGACACGAGCGAATCCGTGGCGCCATCGCCAGCAATGACGAGCGACTTGGGTGTAAGCGCGATGTCGATCGGGCGCACGACAGCGGCAGCGGGCTCGCCACCTTCGAGCGGCCGTCCGAGAACGACCTCATCACCGCTCGGTATCAAAGGCTCACGAAATCCCAGATTCAAATGCACCGGCCCCGGATGCGAGCCGACAGCGCTCCGGTACGCGGTGCGCGCCAACACGCGCCAACCTCGCGCGCCGTCAGCGCCAACCTCATGGTCTTCGGGAGGTCCGGGCTCGGAGAAATACCGCACCGCACCGCCAAACAGGTTCGTCTGGTCAATCGTCTGTGGTGCGCCGACCCCGATCAGCTCGGGCGGGCGGTCCGCCGTCAACACAATCATCGGCACCGCTGCATGCGAAGCCTCCAACACCGCAGGGTGAAAATGCGCGGCCGCAGTCCCCGACGTGCACACCAACAACGCCGGAACACCCGTTGCCTTCCCGATTCCGAGCGCGACAAACGCGGCGCTCCGCTCGTCAACGACAACGTGCAGACGCAACCGCGCATCATTCGCGATCGCCAAGGTCAGCGGAGCGGAACGACTCCCTGGGGCGACCACGGCCTCCCGAACACCGTCACGAACAAACTGGTCAACGACAGTTCGTGCGAAGCTGGTATTCACATCCATTCGCATCTCCTCAGGACGTTTCGCCCATGCCTCGTGTTGTCTTCATTCCCGGGTTCACTCAGACGGCAGCCTCGTGGCGCCCGGTAGTGGCCGAGATGATTGACGAATGGGACCTTGTCGTGGCGGACATCCCCGACGGGCTCAGCTTCGTTGATACGGCGACCGCTCTCGCGCAACAGCATGGCGCCGCGTTCTACATCGGCTATTCGATGGGAGCGCGCCTTGCCCTGCAACTCGCCCTCGACCACCCCGAAGTTGTGCAAGGGCTTGTGCTCACAAGCGGCACTCCTGGTCTCGCGGACGCCAATGACCGTGCCGCCCGCGCGGCCTCTGACTACGCACTGGCGGAACGAATCGAAACGATCGGTGCCGACGCGTTCATCGCCGAATGGCTGACTCAGCCGATGTTCGCGACCTTGCCCGATGACCCCGAGGACCGTGCCGCGCGTGCCGCGCAACCGGCGGCGCGACTCGCTCATCAACTCCGTGCGCTTGGCCAAGGAACGATGGAGCCCCTCTGGGATCGCCTCGGAGAACTCAACATGCCGGTACTGCTGGCCGTGGGTGGCACCGATGAGAAGTACGCAACCGTCGCTCGCGAGATGATGCGCTCGCTCGGGCCGAACGCCGACGCCGCTGTGCTGGACTCCGGCGGACATGCCGTTCACGTCGAGCATCCGTTCGCGTTCGCAATCTTGCTACTCGAGTTCGTGATCAGTTCCATGCGCGCGGCGGGCCAAGAAAGTGAACCCTCCGATGGGACAAGCGGAGACGTCACCACATCGGATTGAAGGAGGGTTGCGGTTGCGAGCCCGCAGGCCAACGGCGCACGTTTCAGCGCACATGCCAACGCCAATCCGACTTGGATTCCGACCGAGGATTCCATCATCGAAGACACGACCACGTCGCCCTCGAATGATTCGGCAATGGCGAACGCATTGTGAAGCCCGCCGAGCGGCTGCACCTTCACGACCAGCACATCGGCTGCCCCGATCTGCTGCACCCGCCGCGCATCGTCTGCGCTGCGCACCAACATGTCGAGTGCGATCCGAATGGTCGAATCCTCACGCAAGGTCGCGGCATCCTCAAGGGTGCCAACGGGATCTTCGATGTACTCGATCTCGAAGGGTTGCACTGCCGCGATGAAGGCGCGCGCCTCTTCGAGCGACCAGCACGCATTCGCATCGACCCGCAACGCAATCTCAGGTCCGAGCGCCGCGCGGATCGCGGCAACGCGCTCCACATCGCGATGATCTTCGACTTTGATTTTGAAGCAACGCGTGCCTGCGTCGCGCTCGATGAGCGCGCGAGCGATCAATGGGGCAAGCGGGCCCAGCGGGATCAACCCATTCACCGCGACACGATTGCGGCGCCGCGCAGGCCATACCGCCGAAGCAGTCGAGATCGCTGCAGCAGAACACGCATCGGCATCCTCGAAATAGCCCGGCAACGGGGAGGACTCTGCGAGCCCACCAACTCCCTCATAGATCGTGACCTCGCGATCCCACATGCCACCGACAAAACGGATCGGAAAGGTGCCGAGGCATGACACCTCTGGCGCAGCTAGATCCACGAGCCGATCCACACGCCGGTCGCGCACGCGAGGGCAAGCAACATTTCGCAGCGCACTGTCCCGACCAGCACTTGGATGAGCACCGGCGGATGAGGCGAGCCGACCGACATCACCAACATCACCACGACGGGCACCGCGACCAACCCGAGGAGCGCCCACCAGGTGATCGCGAAACTCAGGCCAACAACTGCGAGACACGCGTCGATCATGAGGCAGCGATACACGATGCGCGCTCGCGGTGCCCCGAGCCGCACCGCGAGGGTGTACTTGCCCGCGATCACATCAGTGTCAATATCCCGAATGTTGTTCACCAACAACACCGCGCACGCGGGGAACCCAACAATCACGCTCGCCCACCATGCTGCGACCGGCACGTGTTTTGTCTGCACGTATGCCGAGCCGATGGTCGCGACGAACCCGAAAAACACGAGCACCATGACTTCGCCGAGGCCCCGGTAGCCGTAGGGCTTCGCGCCGCCCGTGTAGCCGACGGCGGCGGCAACTGCGAACGCACCGATGATCAGCAACCGCCAATCGACGACAAAAGAAAGCCACGCTCCGATCAGGCCAGCGGAAACAAAGGCGAGTGCCGCTGCGCGCTTCACCGCGTGAGCGCTCGCTGCGCCCGACCCCACAAGGCGCATCGGCCCGACACGGTCCGCATCGGTACCACGCACTCCGTCGGAATAGTCATTCGCGTAGTTCACACCGACCTGCAGCAGGCCGGCGACGACCAGAGCACCGAGCGCTCGAAACCACAGCACCTGTTGCAGCGGCGCGCCAACCGCCGTACCGAGTAGCACCGGTGCGGCCGCGGCGCCGAGCGTGCGGGGTCGCGCCCCTTCAATCCACTCGGCTGCAGTCGTCACGGTCGCTTCGGGAACTGCCCGAAATCTGGCTTGCGCTTTTGCACGTAGGCGTTCTTGCCCTCTTGTGCTTCTTCGGTCATGTAGAAGAGCAGGGTCGCGTCACCCGCGAGTTGTTGAATGCCGGCGAGGCCATCGTCGGCGGCGTTCAAACTCGCCTTCAACATGCGCAATGCCAGCGGCGAGAAGTCCAACATTTCCCGCGCCCACTCGACGCCGGTTTCTTCAAGGGCTTCAACCGGGACGACGGTGTTCACGAGTCCCATATCGAGGGCTTGTTGCGCGTCGTATTGGCGACACAGGAACCAGATCTCGCGAGCCTTCTTCTGCCCGACGGAAGCGGCAAGCAGTCCACTGCCGTAGCCACCGTCGAAACTGCCAACCTTCGGACCGGTCTGGCCGAAGCGGGCATTCTCCGCTGCGATCGTGAGATCGCATACGACGTGCAGCACATGTCCGCCGCCGACCGCGTACCCGGCAACGAGCGCGACCACCGGTTTCGGCAGCCGACGAATCTGGATTTGCAGATCCAACACGTTCAGCCGGCCGATGCCCTGCTGCGCGACATCGTCATCGCCGATGTAGCCGTCTTTTCCACGAATGCGCTGGTCCCCGCCCGAACAAAACGCGTCGGGCCCTTCACCGGTGAACAAGATCACACCAACCGTCGCATCATCACGCGCCAGCTCAAACGCGTCACGAAGCTCAAACAAGGTCTGTGGACGAAACGCGTTCCGCACCTCAGGCCGATTGATCGTGATCTTCGCAATGCCATCTGCGACCTCATAGCGAATATCGCGCCATTCGCGATCTGCGCCAGGTTTCCAATCCGCAGCGGGACGAATCACAGGTGTGCTCACAGGCCCTCCAGGGCGGTTCAGCCCAATTTTCAGGGCCACGATCGTGGGAGTAATCACTCCTACGGTACCGTATTGGCGATGTCTGCCCCAAACGATGCCTTCGCACGCGGACTTGATGCCGCCGGCCCCGAGCTTGATGTGATCGTGCTCCCCCGCCGCGCCGCGGTCGACGCGGTCAACGCGAGTTGGGATGCGGGGCGGGCCGTGTGTGTACTTGATATTTCGTCACCTGCGGCTGTCATCGCGGCGACCATCGATCGACTCCGCCCCCACGCGCTGATTGACGAATCTGGTCGCACGCTCTGCACCGATCCAACGCCAAATGATCGTGACCTGTGCGCGATCATCGCGACGAGCGGAACGGGTGGCGAGCCGAAACTTGTGGAACTCTCAGCAACCGCGCGAGATGCCGCAGCGATACGTGTGAACGACGCGCTCGGGATCACCTCGGCCGACCGATGGCTCCTCACCTTGCCGGTCGGGTCGGTGGCTGCCCTTGCGATCCTCGCTCGCGCACGCCTCTCATACACGCCCGTCGAAGTACACGACCACTTCGATCCGATGGCGACGATCGCATCGAAGGCGTCACTCGTCTCGCTTGTACCGACGCAACTACAACGGTGCGCTGCCCTCGGCGCTGGCTGCTTTCGTGGTGTCCTACTCGGTGGTGCCGCCGCGCCGAAGAATCTCGCACCCGGATGGCCCATTCATCGCACATACGGCTCGACCGAAACCTGGGGCGGAATCGTCCATGACGGCGTTCCCTTCCCTGACGTTGCGCTGCGTATCGGCGAACACCGCGAGATCGGCGAACTCGGTGAGCCCCGCGAGATCGGCGAGATCGAACTGCGAACCCCGAGCATCTTCACCAGATACCGAGGCGACGAGCCGCGCACGCGCGCCGCGTTTACCAACGACGGCTGGTACCGAACGGGAGATGCGGGCAGCATTGACGCCAGCGGTCGCCTCACAGTGCTCGGCCGCCTCGACGACATGATCATCAGCGGCGGCCACAACATCAGCCCACTCGAGGTGGAGAACGCAATCCGCGCGGCATTCGATGTTGCAGACGTCGCCGTCATCGGTTGTGACGATCCGCATTGGGGTCAGCACGTGCACGCGATCGTCGTGGAGCAGGACCGTGGACCTGAGCTCACGCTCGACGCCCTCCGGTCGGAGCTCGTAATCGACGGGCACAAACGTCCCCGCCAACTCACAATCGTTCGCGAACTTCCCCGCACATCCAACGGCAAAGTCCAGAAATTGCAACTGCGGGAACAGTTTGGTTGCGGAAACTGAAGAATTTGCGTCCAACCCGAAAGGTCACGCACCCCCCGGGCGATATAACCTAAGAGGACATCCCGGTTTGAGGCCGGGGTTGGATTCGTCACATCCCTGCCCTGTGTTCGAGTTCAGCCCCGACCTGAAGCCGGGATGTTTCGCGTTTCAGTGCTGGGAAACGTTTCAGCGTTGGGTACCAAAGTGACGCTATATGTCACCTGATATCACCAACGCTGGGGGAGGCGCGCCCGCGGCGAGCTCGTGACGGAGCACGCGACCTACCATGCGTATTCCTGGATCAAAGGCGAACAGCATGGGCACGCACACCGAACTGTCAGCGATGGACGCAACCGAACAAGCACACCTCGTTCACCACGGCACTGTCAGCGCCCGTGAGCTCTGCGAAGGAGCGCTCGCCCGGATCGAGGCGATCAACGGTCAGCTCAACGCCGTCATCCACGACATGTCCGAGGCGGCACTCGAGCGCGCGAGCGGCGAACTCTCGGGACCGTTTGCTGGCGTGCCGATGGTAATCAAAGACCTCGACGGTTTCTACGCCGGTGCGCCCTGGCACGGTGGGAACAAACTCCTCAAGGCAATGAATTACTCGCCGCCCGTTACGAGCGTGATCTTCGAGCGGTTCGAACGCGCAGGGTTCGTCATCGTCGGCAAAACCAACACCCCCGAGTTTGGGCTGATGCCGACTGCCGAACCGATTGCGTACGGCCCGTCGCGCAACCCGTGGAACACCGAACACAGCACGGGAGGTTCGAGCGGCGGATCTGCTGCGGCCGTGGCCTCGGGCATGGTGGCGGTTGGGCACGCCGGTGACGGTGGTGGGTCAATTCGAATTCCCGCGTCGGCGTGTGGGCTCGTTGGCCTCAAGCCTTCCCGGGGTCGCGTAAGCCTCGGCGCGCCGGAAGCCGAGTCATGGGCGGGGCTGGTTGCCCGCTCGGCCGTGACGAAATCGGTACGCGATACCGCGGCGATCCTCGACGTGCTCACCGGGCCATCCCCCGGCGACCCCTACACCGCGCCGCCACCGCACCGCCCATACCTCAAGGAAGTCGGCGCGCACGTTGGCCGCTTGCGCATCGGCCTGCGCACGAACGCGACCGCAGACCTCGTACCGACCGATCCTCAATGCTTGGCCGCTGTCGAGGAAGCCGCGGCCGTGCTCGAATCGCTCGGACATGATGTCGAAATTGCGACTCCTGCGGCCCTCGACGAACTCGGGCTCGTCGGCTTTTTCTCCACGATCATGAATGTGAATGCAGCGAACACAATCGATGGCATCGCAGCGATCGCTGGTCGCGCGCTCACGAGCGATGACATGGAAGCGGGCACCTGGGCGCTCGCCGAGGCGGGCCGCGCGGTAACGGGTACGGCCTATGTCGCTGCGCTGGATGAGCTGCACGCATGGTGTCGACGGATCGCGGCGTTCTGGACTCCCAAAGATGAAGGCGGCCAAGGCTTTGATCTGCTCCTCACGCCGACGACCGCAGAACCTTCGCCGAAGATCGGCGATGTGCATCGTCCAGATGACCCCGAGATGAGCATGCTGCGCGGACTGCCGTTCGCGATCAACGCCGCCCCGCACAACATGACCGGGGCGCCGGCAATCTCCCTTCCATTCGGCACCGCTGACACGGGCGTGCCGATGGGCATCCAGATGGTTGCCGATGCATTCCGTGAAGACGTGCTCATCCGCGTTGCCTCCCAGCTCGAAGAGGCTCGCCCGTGGGCGCACCACCGACCGGCGGTACACGCGTGACCAAGACCGCTCGCATTGCCGGAGGCCAAGGCTTCTATGGCGACACACCTCGCGGCCTTGCTCGGCTGCTCGATGCGAAGCCTGACTATCTCTGCCTCGAAGCGCTGGCTGAGCTGACCTTGGCCATCCTTGCAAAGGACCGCGCACGCGATGAGACCCGCGGCTACACCGCGGACCTCCCCTTCTATCTCGGTGCCGCGATGCCATCGGTGGTCGAGCGCGGCATGCGCATCATCACCAATGCAGGTGGCGTGAACCCGATCGCAGCCGGGCGCGTCGCACTCGCCGCTGCCCGCACAGGTGAACATCGCGGAATCAAAATCGCGACGATCGTCGGAGATGAAATTCTTGGCAAGCTCGACGCATGGACTGCGGATGGAGAAGACTTCGCGCACATCGACACGGGCGAAACGTTGGCAGCACGCCTCGCACGCGCCAACCATGGGCGCGATACGTCATCCACCATTCAACCAATCTTGGCGAACGCGTATCTCGGAGCGGAACCGATCGTCGAAGCGCTCAACAATGATGCGCAGATCGTACTCACGGGCCGTGTTGCCGACGCGTCGTTGTTCCTGGCGGCGGCGATGCATCGATTCGGTTGGGCAGCCGACGATTGGGATCGCCTCGCTTCGGGTGTGACGATCGGGCATCTCTTGGAATGCTCCGGTCAAGTTGCTGGCGGCAACTATTCGGGACCGTGGTGGAAGCCCGAAACGCCATGGGAACTCCCATTTCCCTTTGCGGATGTTGCAGCCGACGGCTCGGCCGTCCTCGGCAAGGCGCCGAATACCGGCGGGCAGATGACGTTCGACACGGTGCGCCATCAATTGCTGTACGAGGTGGGTGATCCGGCTCGGTACATGAGCCCCGATGTCATTGCGAACTTCACCTCACCGCAGTTCACGAACCGCGAGGCCGATCACGTCGCCATGACCCCCGCCACGGGCAGCGCACGACCCGACACGCTCAAGGCCGTCATTGCAATTCCGAGCGGGTTCTCCTGTGAGGCGAATGTCGTGTTCGCATGGCCTGACGCCCGCGAAAAAGCGCAAGCAACCGCGGCAATCGTGACCGAACGGGCGCGCATGGCCGGACTCCCCGTCGAAGAATGGCGTGTGGAGATCTATGGGGCCGGCGCGATCGGCCCGGAGGCACTCGCTCCCGATCCTCCCGAAGTTGTGTTGCGCGTCGCATGGAAGTGCGCCGACGCACTGACCGCGGGATTGGTCGCGCGCGAACTTCCCGCGCTCGCGTTGTCGGGTCCGGCGCCGGGCCTCGCGACGGTGGGACGCGGCATCTCCAAACCCACGCAGCTTCTCGAGGTCTTTCCGACAACGGTTGATCGCGGTCGCGTGGAATCCGGTGTAGCGATCGACATTGTGGAGGCGTGATGAGTGTTCAACGACCGCTCCGTGAACTGGCTGGATTCCGCAGCGGCGACAAGGCCAACCTCGTCAACGTGGCGCTGTTTGCCGACGAAGACGTCCTATTCGAAGCGTTGTGCGAGGCCGTCACTCCCGAGTCGGTCGCGCACCATCTCGCGATCGGTGCTGACGTGGTGCATTGCCACCGAGCCGAGAACGTGCTGGGGTTGAACATCGTGATCCACAACGCCCTGGGTGGCGGCGGGCCCGCGACCCTCTTCGGCGACAATCTAGGAAAGTCCTTTGCCAGCCGGCTCTTGGACATGGAGATTGCCGTTCCCGACACGTACGCAACCGCCGCCCGGCCGCGTGCAGATGTCTCTTGGGCGAAGGAAATCCTGGCTCGCGTTCCCCAGTCGTGAGGGCCTACAGTGGTCGTGGAGGTGGTGCCACATGGGTTTCATGGACAAAGTGAAAGATGCGGCCAAAGTCGTTGGTGACAAGGCGCACGATATTGGCGAGAAGGCAAAAGACGGAATCGAAGATCGGAAGTTGTCGAAGCAGGTGGAAGACGACAAGCACATGATCGGAGACCTCGTGTTTCGGTCCAAGCACGGTGAAGAAATTCCTGACCTCGATGCTGAAATCGACCGCTTGGTTGCCGAGATCGTCGAGCTGCAAGAGCGGATTGCGCTTGAGCCGGAGTCCGGAGCGGGACCTGCGCCCGAGGCGGAAGCGGCAGACGCACCAGATGGCGCGTCACCTAGCGCGTAGCGGGAGTCTTCGGTACCACGGCGAAGCGAGAGCTTACGATCAGCGCGATCGCAGCTGACATCACAAATAGCGTCGCGGAACCTCGGATGCCCCAGGCGTCCCAGTAGCCCTGCCGCCACCACAACGCGCTGACCGCGACAAGGACCGCTGCGGCGGCGAGCGCAGCGCGGGCCGTGGACTTGGTCGCCAGCGCGGCAGCCGCGATCGTCGCGATGACGAACGGAGCCCCGAGCGGAAAGGCCGCTATGAGGATGCCGCCCGTCGTTGCGATCCCCTTCCCACCGCGAAAACGCGTCCACAACGGGAAGCAATGACCGATCACCACAGCCATGCACGCGATTGCCATGCCGAGGTTGCCCGCGATCACGTGACCGAGACGAGCCGCCAGGACCCCTTTCCCGAGGTCGGCGACCAGTACGGCAACGCCCCAGCCTTTTCCATGCACCGACGCGGTGTTGAGCGCCCCGGGATTTCCTGAACCGTCACTGCGCACGTTGGTCGTACCGTCACCTGCGAGGCGCGACGCAATATCAGCAAAGGACGTCGTGCCAATGAAATACGCGAGCGCGCCTACAAGGAAATATGAGGCCACGGCAGGCACCTACCCGCCGGAAACATCCTGTGGCTTGGCTTTCCCCGCACCGATCCACGGCATCATCTCGCGGAGCTGCGCGCCAACCGCTTCGATCGGGTGGTGCTGGCCCTTGTCTTTCAGCGCGGTGTAGTTGGGGCGGCCTGCCTCGTCTTCTGCAATCCACTCATTCGCAAACGCGCCGGACTGGATCTCGCCGAGGATCTTCTTCATCTCCGCTTTCGTCGCGTCGTTGATGATCCGCGGACCGCGGGTCAGGTCTCCGTACTCAGCAGTGTCCGAAATCGAGTAGCGCATGTTGGCAATGCCACCTTCATAGATCAGATCCACGATGAGCTTCACCTCGTGCAAGGTCTCGAAGTAGGCCGACTCGGGCTGGTAACCGGCCTCGACCAATGTCTCGAATCCCGCTTGAATCAGCGCGGTGAGCCCGCCGCACAACACAACCTGCTCGCCGAACAGATCTGTTTCGGTTTCCTCTTTGAAGGTCGTGTCGAGCACACCCGCTCGTGTGCCACCGACGCCATCGGCATAGGACAACGCGACATCTTTCGCGGTACCGGTTGCATCCTGGTGGACGGCCACGAGGCACGGAACACCGCCGCCTTCTTCGTAGGTGCGACGCACGAGGTGACCAGGACCTTTCGGTGCAACCATCCACACGTCGACTCCGGCGGGTGGGGTGATACGCCCGAAGTGAATGTTGAATCCGTGGGCAAATGCCAACGACATGCCGTCGCGAAGGTTGGGTGCAATTTCGGCGTCGTATACGCGGGCCTGCTCGGTGTCGGGCAGCAGCACCATGACCACATCGGCGTCGGCAACGGCCTCACCAGGAGTCATCACTTTGAGGCCCGCTTCCTCGGCCTTCTTGCGGCTAGCGGAGCCCTCACGAAGGCCGACACGAACATCGACTCCCGAGTCACGCAAGTTCAGGGCGTGTGCGTGGCCCTGGGATCCATATCCCAGAATGGCAACCTTCTTCGACTGAATGATCGAGCTGTCAGCTGCGTCTTGGTAATACACGTTGGCAGGCATTCGGGTCCTTCCCTCACAGAACTACGGCGACGAGGCCGCCGCCGGAGCACGCCAGGCTAGATGGCGGGGGCTCCTGATACCGAAGTGCAACCAGGATGAGCTTGCACTTTTGCACTGCACAGAGCAGATTGGACGAGGGAGATGGGGGTCACCATGAGAGTTGCGGACGTATTGCGGGAGAAGGGCACCGATGTGATTTCGGTCAGTCCTACTGACGACCTGGAAGATGTCGTGGCGGTGCTGCGCGATTACAGGATCGGGGCGGTGATCGTGCTCGAAGGCACCCGGCTTGTTGGGATCCTTTCTGAACGTGACATTGTCGAAGCACTCGCAGTTCACGGGAAGGCCGCGCTGTCGGCGACGGTTGAGGAACTGATGTCGGTTCCGACCCAGGTGTGCGAACCGGGGGACGCAATCGATTCCCTGATGGCGATCATGACCAATGAGCGCGTGCGGCACTTGCCGGTCATGCACGGTGATGTTGTCGTCGGAATGATCAGCATCGGTGATGTTGTGAAACGACGCGTGATCCAACTCGAAGGCGAAGCCGAACGGCTCTCGGTGTACATCACCTCAGGGCGCTAAACCCGCTCAGAAATCTGAGGGCGGCGGCGGCAGCGCGTCCGGGTGCGCGGTCCCGGTGCCAGCCCATTCCGTGGGTCCAGGGCTTTGAACCATCGCCGGATACGGCAACGCGGCGACCAGGCTCTGCGCTTCGGAACGCCAGGCCAGGGCCACCCACCACCTTCGTGATTCGCCGTTCACGACGAAAATGACTTTGTCCGCCGTCAGCCCGCGTTTGAAGGTGCCTGCGATCGGTCCGGCAGCACCGTCCTCTTCGATCCGCTGAGGTTTCGCATTCCACCGACTTGTCTCAACCAGGATCCAACGCTGGTTCGTCACTACAACCCCATTGACACGCCGGAGAATCTGCATGATTGCCGAAGAGGCAACGAACACGACGAAGGCACCTGCTTTGAATACGCCAGAAGTCGGAGCTGAAATCGAGCCGATCCAAGGAAGCACCGCAACCATGCCGAGCTGCGGATGCGCCCCGCGCTGCATCATCGGCAGTGAGGCGACTGGGTATTCACCGGGCCGAGCGAACCGGCCCGCAAAGGCCAACAGCCTCTCGCGATGCCTTTCCTTTGCGCCTCCAAGCATCCGAGAACGTTAACAACAGTCAGGGCAGCGAAACGCCTGTGCCCAGTCAGTTGGCAGTCTGAGTTTTCGGCGGCGGCGTTGGCTTGTGATCGACGCGAGGCCTCCGAGGGCGATGAGCCCAAACGCGACGAGTGCTTCTTCCCACAAATCGCGACCGGTATAGGGCAGCGCTGCCCGAGTGGTGTCTGCTGGCGGGACTCGGTTCGGCGTGAGCGGTGCTGGTTGCGCAGGTGGAACGGCGTTTGAGTCCGTGCCTTTCACCACAATTTCTGCGGTGTGCTGATTGTCAGTCGTCTTGCCTTCAACCCCAATCGTTGTCACGTTCGCGACATTCTTGAGGTCTCCCCCGGCGGCAGTCGCGTCGAGTGTGGCAGTGATTGTGAACGAGGAGCGCTCCCCCGCCAGCATGTTCGGCTTGATGCAGGAAAGTGTGTTGTTCGTAACCGAACAGGTCCATCCGTCGGGCGCAGTGTGGGAAACGTACGTCATGCCCGCTGGGAGCGGGTCGTTCATGTGCACTTCGGCGGGCACTGCACCTTGTCCGTCATTGCTGACGTCGATGACAAAGGCGACCTTGTCCCCGGGAGACAGGTCGGTCTGGGCATCTCCACCCTGAACTGACTTATCGAGCAGCAGGTTGAACGCGCTCGTATACCCGGCGTCGAGCGTCATGTTGCGCTCGCCGGCCTTGAGATCGATGACAAGCGTGCGCCCATCACCCGCGATGTCGGAATCGGAACCTGTCGAGCCGCCCATGGCCATGTCGGTTGGGATCGTGCCATCAGGAGCAATGAACTTCAGTTGGTAGTGGCCTGCCGCCAATCGATCGAACAGGTAGCGGCCGCTCGTGTCAGTCGTTGTCGTTCGCAAGAGGGTGCACGTCGCGCTATTTCCGTCCGCGCACTCGTAGAGCTCAACTTTCACACCCCCGATCGCGGGTTCACTGGTGCTCTGCTGGCCGTCGTGGTTGATATCGCTCCACACGTAATCGCCCAGCGATCCGAGGAAGCGCACCTCCGCGTTTGCCGTTGCGACCAGGGGGGCGCCGAGCGGGTCAGTTCCGTTGGCGTTTGCGGTGTTCGTATGCATGCTGTTGGCCGTGCCATCGGTCGCGTCGGTCACGTTGGCAACAGTGCAGGTTCCTGTCCAGGTCTCACCCTGATCGACCTTCCCGTTTCCGTTCGCGTCACCAGTCAGCGCAGAGACGGTGCACTGCGAATCAGTGACTACAGGATTGCTGACCGGGTCGCCCGTTGCAGTGAGCTCGAATGTGTATGTGACCGATTCGCCCGGCATGATCGCTTTCGGGGTCGCCGTCTTCTTCAAGCTCAAATCACTGCCAACGATGTTGACGGTTGCGGTTGTCGACGCCGATTCTGTTCGAAGCAACGGGTCGATACCGGAGAACTGCACCGTATTGGTGTGGTCAGTGTTCGAGGAGCCGTCGAGCGCGTCCGTCACTGCAAGCGTGCACGTGTACGTCCATTGTTCAGTCGCTTGGAGAATTCCGTCGTTATTCGTGTCGCCCGAGGGTGTGCTCATTGACGCGTTGCATTGCGTATCGCTGTCGTTGATCGTTGGACTCGTCACTGGGTCACCGACGAGGGTCGCAACGAATGTGTACGTGACGCTCTCTCCCGTGTGAATCGCAGGGAGGCTCGGTGTCTTCGTGATCGCGACCTTTGATCCAATGATGTCGACGATCTCACCGTCAGTCCATGTGAGCGGAGCTCCGAGCGAATCTTCCCCGTTCACCGTCGCAGTGTTGGTGTGGTCAGTGTTGGTCGTGCCATCGAGCGCATCGGTCACGATGACCGTGCAGGTGTAGTGCCAGATCTCGCCAACCTGCAAAATGCTGTCTCCGTCATCACCAGTCGGCGCGGTCATCGACGCGTTACACGGAGCATCCGTGTCAGACAAGGTCACATTCCAAATCGGGTCTAAGGCTGTCGTGACATCGAAGGAATACGTAACGGTGCCTCCCTCGTGGATTCTCGTTGGATTCGCGCTTTTCACAACATTGAGCGTCGCTCCCACGATGTCCACGGTCGCTTGAGCGGTCGCCGTCGCGGGGTTCCCCAGAGGATCGAGCGCCCTCGCGTCAACCGTGTTCGTGTGGTCAGTCAGCGCGGTTCCATCGAGCGCGTCGGTCACGACGACGACGCAGGTGTAGGTCCACCCCTCGCCGTCATTGAGGAACGCGTTGCCGTCCCCGCCCGTCGGTCCTGCGAGCGAAGTGTTGCACGCAGCGTCGCTGTCAGACACCGTTACGTTGTGCTGCGGATCTCCGTGCCCCGTCACGACGAATGTGTACGTCACGGTTTCGCCCTCGTGCAGTGCCAGCGTGCTTGGGGTCTTCGAAATATCGAGCGAGGAGCCAACGATGTCGACGGTTTCTGTCGCGTCCGCCGTTGACGAGACGCCTGCAGGATCATCTCCGGTCGCCGTCACGGTGTTCGTGTGGTCGGTATTCGTCGTGCCATCGAGGGCGTCCGTAACCGTGACGTCGCAGGTGTAGGTCCACTCCTCGCCGTCATCGAGGAACGCATTGCCATCCCCGCCCGTCGGTCCTACGAGCGAAGTGTTGCATGCACTATCGGTGTCGTTCAACGTCACGTTCGATATCGGGTCGCCGACATTGGTGACATGGAAGGTGTATGTGACGGTGTCACCCTCATGAATCGGATCGACGTTCGCAGTTTTTGTCACCCCAATCTGAGATGCGACGATGTCCACCGTCTCCGATGCATTCGCCGAGATCGTCGTTCCGGCAAGGTCCTTGCCTGATGCTGTAACAGTGTTGGTGTGATCGGTATTCGTTGTGCCATCGAGCGCATCCGTCACCGCGACATCACATGTGTACTTCCAGGTTTCACCGGCCTGGAAGATGCCGTCGCCGTTATCACCGGTCGGACCAGACATCGAGGAATTGCACGCCGCATCGGTGTCGACAACGGTGACAGAAGAAATCGGATCGCCGGTGCCCGTGACTTCGAATGTGTAGGTGACCGTGTCGCCTTCGTGAATCGACTTGGGGTTGCCAACTTTGGTCACCGCGATCGTCGATGCGACGATATCGACCGTGACGGTGTCGTCATCCGAAATTGACGCGCCTGAAGGATCTTCGGCGTTCACTGTCACAGTGTTGGTGTGCGTCGTACCGGTGGCCCCATCGAGTGCGTCGGTCACGCTCGCGACGGTGCACGTGTAGGTCCACGTCTCTCCAGGTATCAGAACACCAGCCGTGCCGGTATCCCCCGTCGGCCCGGACAGCGAACCGTTGCATGCTGCGTCCGTATCACTGAGCGCCACATGGTCAACCGGATCTCCCGTCGAAGTGACAACGAAGGTGTACATCACCGGATCACCTTCATGAATGACGTTCGGGCTCGCAGACTTCACCACTTTGATCGTCGACGACACAATGTCAATCGTCTTGGTGGCGGTATTGGTCATCTGGAGACTGAGCGGATCGTCACCATGCACGGTCACCGTGTTCGTGTGATCGGTGTTCGTGGTGCCGTCAAGCGCGTCGGTCACAACAACACTGCACGTGTAGTGCCAGATTTCGCCGGCATCCAATTTTGAGTTTGTATTGTCGTCGCCGGTCGGTCCCGTCAACGTGGTGTTGCATGGCGCGTCGCTATCAGAAAGCGTCACATTCGAAAGTGGATCTCCAGTCGAGGTGACGTCGAAGGTGTACGTGACCGTATCCCCTTCACGAATCGCGGACTTCGAAGCCGACTTCACAACGGCGATGGTCGAAGCGATGATGTCGACCGTCGCGGAAGCCGAATTCGAGACAGTCGCGTTCAACACATCGAGACCAGTCACGTTTGCGGTGTTCGTATGATCCGTATTCGAAGTGCCATCGAGCGCATCGGTCACGTTCAAGAGCGTGCACGTGTACGTCCAAGTTTCAGAAGTCTCAAGGATGGAGTTGGAATTGGTATCGCCGCTCACGAGCGTCGGCGCACACCCAAGGTCGCTATCGGTCATCGAAACGTTGTGCAGTGCACCTCCGGTCGAGCGTGCAACGAACGTGTAGTTCACGGAACCACCTGAGTGAATCTTCGTTGGAGAAGCCGATTTTGTCAGCGTGAGCGCCGCCGGCGGTACAACACCAAGGTCCATTGTCAGATTCGTGTCAACGTCGCGAACGCCCGCGGGAACCAAGCCTGACGAGTCAGGTTCACCAGTGGGCTCGCCGCCGATCGACAAGGTCATCGGCCCAGTGACAAATCCTGTGAGCAAGTGCTGATCGACAGCCTCATCGCGGTTGTCATCCGGATTTCCGGCAATTGGGGAGATGCGCGCACCGAGGAGATCTCCTCCGGCGGAGAGTTCCGCCGCAAGGACCCGGACTTTGTACGTTCCTGGCATAAGCCCAACAAATACATACTGACCACTGCCATTTGTGGTCACGTTGGGGATCGGAACACCATCGGCATCGACTGCTGGCAGTCCGGCCGCGTCGAGCAGCTCCAACGTGACATTGGGAATACCGGGTTCGCCGGCATCCTTCATTCCATTTGCGTTGAGGTCAGCGAACAGCACGTTGCCAATGACACCGTCATACATCGTGATCGTCGCGCCGGCATTGAAGTCTGCAGGAAGTGGCGGCGAATCTGATTCCGCAGTGCCCCCTGCGTACGAGTTTCCAAATGTGCCGCGAACCGTGTTCACCATCTTGTCGAGCGGTTCAAGATTCTGTGTGCCGAAGTCGACCGTAACCGTCGCGATCTCGCCGGAGGCCAGGAACCCCGTTGCCGAGTTGCCATCGGAAGCAGGAAGATTTTGCGCTCCGATCGGCTTTCCCGCGTCGTACCC
>JBARPG010000218.1:0-3593 GCA_049642885.1 Acidimicrobiia bacterium
GTTCGCTGACTCGAGCCGTGGGGCCTCGCCTTCCGGTACGGGAATCTCTACGTGATCGGCTTCGACTGCGACAAGAAGGAACCCCGCACATTTCGACTCGACCGCGTCCGAGACGGGGTAGTGATCCAACACGCCCGAACGGCTTCGGCGCCGCGCCCATCTCCATTAGCCCCACTCTTCGATTCCATCGTTGAAACGCCGACCGTCGCCACGCTCTCGGTTGACGAAGTCGGCGCGGCACTCCTCGGAGCAGCAGGTCAACAGGGGGCCGCCACCGGCGAAGCTGAGTGGCGGACCGTGCACCATCCATTCGTGGATGAGATCGCCTGTCGCAACTACTTGGCGATGGCATGCGATCACGCAGTGATCCTTGAACCGCTGGACTGGCGAGAACGATTCCTCCGACACATCAAGGCGATCGCGTAATGGCAGAGGCACCACGCGATCGGGTGTTACGCGTACTCGCGATGCTTTCGTGGTTGACGCGCAATACCACTACGACAGTCGGCGCGCTCACGGAACGTTTCGATGTGTCGCGTCAACAACTTCTGAAGGATTTGGAGTCGCTGATTCCCTTTTGTGGACTTCCTCCGTACACCCCGGATCGCCTGATCGACGTGACCATTGATGGCGAAAGCGTCGAGGTCCGGTTCGCTGAGTATTTCGATGATCCGATTTCCTTGACTGCGGAAGAAGGCCTCAATGTGGTGCTTTCTGCAGAGGGGCTGTTCGCTGCCGATCCCGGAAATGAGCCGCTCGAATCCGCGATACGCAAACTCCGCGCGCACCTCGGCGTCGAGTTCCAAACCGACTTCGATGCGATTCCAGAGATCGCAACTGTGATTGCGACTGCCATCGAACAAGATCGAACCGTCGATATGACCTACTACTCATTTCATCGGGACGAGACCACCGAACGTGTCGTCGATCCGCTGCTCCGATTCTGGGCTGACGGCAATTGGTACATGGCCGGGTATTGCCACACCGCCCAAGCGAGTCGATTCTTCCGATTCGATCGAATTCGCCATATAGGCGTCGGCGCCGACCCTCGCACGCACACTTCGGTGCACGCAACCCAATTCTGGGATGAGATGGATACGACCCGTGTGCTCGTGTCGTGCCCGGAGGAAATCGGTCGATCGCTCGAGCGCATGGTGAGTGCTTCTCGTGAATCGCTTTCGGAATCAAGATGGAGCTTCGCTGTCTCCGAGCCGCTAGCGATCGATCGTCTCATCGTGATGTTTGGGAAGGACCTTCAGGTCCTCGAGCCCGAATCACTCGCCGCCCGCGGGCAGACGATGGCCGCTCGTGTACTGACTAAGTACCAGGATGACGCGAGACTGCCCCAGTGATTGAGGACACTGCCGAAGTTGATCTCCGGGGCGAACCGGACGACGACGACGAACCGACCCAGACTGCAGGGCAGGCGATCCGTGACGCGCTCAGCAGCTGGGTTGCGGTTCTGCTGGTCGCTGTCGTCGTCGCGGTCGGTATTCGAACCTATTTGTTTACGTCGTTTTGGATTCCATCGCCGAGCATGGAACCAACGCTGAATGTCAACGACCGACTGCTCGTCAATCGCATGGCCTACACCTTTCATGACATTCAACGTTCAGACATTGTCGTATTCGATGTGCCAAAGAACGTTCGTGCGCTCATCAACAAGAACTACAACCAACTCGTCAAACGCGTCATCGGGCTGCCCGGTGAGCACATTTCCGTCCATTGCGGAGTCGTATCGGTCAACGGTCGAGCACTCGAAGAGGACTACGTGAAATACGTTCCATCCGGTAAGAACAATCCGGAATGCTCGGCACCCGAAATGGCCACCGACGGGAGGGACCTCCCGGACACGGTCGTCCCGGCAGGGTCGGTGTTCGTGCTCGGCGACAACCGCGGCAATTCAGAAGACTCCCGTGCAATCGGCGCGATTTCGATCGAGGAGATCTTGGGCCGCGCCATCATTCGCTATTGGCCAACAGACCGGATCACCGCACTGTAGGAGTGCCCATCTTCGAGCGCAGTTCAGCCGACCACGACTGCGTCGACTCCAATCCTCACGCATCGCTCGAACTCTCGCTCGACAAGCACCTCTGTGGACCAACTGAGTACATCGAAGCGGTGGCAGAGCGCCACAAGTCCCTTCGACCATTTCGAGTGCGGCGCCGCAATCCCCACCGCACCCTCCTTGGACGACCGGTACACGAATTCCTCAGCTCCACCCTTCGGTTCTTCAAACGAGCGGACCGAGATCACGATTGGAGCGATTCCCATAATCCGCGAACGAAGCGCATTCGCATCGTGGGGCACGACAAACGTGGTCGTCGCGGCGTCAACAGCACTCCGAATACTCGCCGGGTTCTTCAGCACTGTTCCGTCAAACGTCACGGCGAGCAGGCGGGAAGGGTCACGTTCGATTGCACCGGCAGTCGGCTCCCACAGACCGGTCCCTGCTGCGAGATCCTTCGAACTCACGCAATGAGCGATTCCCACGCTGGCAATCGCTTTCTGCGAGGTCAGCCAGTGAAATCGCGGGGATTGGCTCCAGGTCGCCGGGGCATAGATGCGGAGCGTCACACGTCATGATCCTCGATTCGGAACGTCAATCTCAAGTCGATGCAAGAACGTGCCGAAGCGTTCTGTGTCAAACAGACTTAGAGAGAGGCCACCGTGGCAACCATTCGAGCGAGCTGCACAACATGTGGAGATGTTCAACTTGGTCCTGTGGACCTCACGGTCATGACCTTCGATGATGGTTCGGGGAGTTATGCATTTCAGTGCCCACGCTGCAACCTGATTGCAACCAAGACAGCAACCTCACGAATCGTCGATCTCCTCGTGTCCGCGGGTGTGCGGCACAGTCCCTGGTCTCCGCCAGCGGAACTTGCCGAGGCGCATATTGGGCGGGCGATCTCAACGGATGACTTGCTTGATTTTCATGCTCTGCTCGAATCCGACCACTGGTTCGAACAACTACGCACCTTCGTGCACGATCAACCTCGATAACCTGGCAGGAGTATCGGTCGCGCGGAGCACGTATCCGCGGAGGGGACACAATGCCAGAGCTCGGTTTTGCAGAGGTGCTCGTCATCGTCATCGTTTGCCTTCTGCTCTTCGGCCCCGATCGCATTCCAGAAATTGCACGCAACATTGGAAAAGGCATGCGGGAAGTGCAGCGGTGGAAGGTTGATCTCCGTCAGGAAATCAACTCGATGATCGACCTCGACGAAACGAGGAGATTGCTGAATGGCGGGCTGCCGGAAGATGGACCGACGGCCACATCGCCGACGGCGCCCGCGATCGCAAGCCAGCCTTCGCAATTGAATGCTGCTGATGGTCCGCGGTCGGTGGACCCATACGCATGACCGAAACTCAAACCGATGGGCAGATGTCCATTCTCGATCACTTGCGTGAGCTTCGAACGCGAGTGGTCATCTCGATCGGTGCGGTCTTTGTGGGCGCCTGCATCGCGTATTGGCTGGCTCCGTACTACTTCGACTGGGTCGTTGGGTACTACCGGGACGCGATTCACGACCCCAAGGCAAATTTCATATTTCTACAGCCGCTCGACGCCTTCTTGGTACGCCTGAAGA
>JBARPG010000219.1:0-4334 GCA_049642885.1 Acidimicrobiia bacterium
GTTCTGCACGATCATGTCCACGTTCACGTTCTTATCGGCAAGCGCTCGGAAGATCTTCGCGGCGACCCCCGGCTCGTCGGGTACCTGTGTCACCGTGAGCTTCGCCTCGGAGGAGTCGTGCGTCACCCCACTGATAATCGCCTGTTCCATCGGATTCTCCTTGTCATCAACCCATGTGCCAGGTTCCCATGTGAAGCTTGACCGCACATGCAACGGCACGTTGTGGTTCCTGGCGAACTCCACAGACCGAAGCGCGAGAACCCGCCCTCCCGTCGCCGCCATTTCCAACATCTCATCGAAACTCACCCGCGCAAGACGCCGGGCGCTGGGCACGACGCGTGGGTCTGCAGTGAACACGCCGCTGACGTCGGTGTAGATCTCACACACATCGGCATCGAGCGCAGCAGCCAGCGCAACTGCGGTGGTGTCCGATCCTCCGCGCCCCAGGGTCGTGATGTTCTTCTCGGTTGAAACCCCTTGAAAACCAGCGACAATTGCGACTTCACCCCGATCAAGCGCCTCGCGAATGCGATCGGCTCTGACCTCAAGGATCTTGGCTTTCATATGGCGAGTGTCCGTGACAATTCCGGCCTGAGATCCGGTGAATGAAACTGCGGGTATCCCGAGATCATTGACGGCCATCGAGAGGAGCGACATAGAAATGCGTTCCCCAGCGGTGAGCAACATGTCCATCTCGCGATCATGCGTTGACGACGCGACATCTCCTGCAAGACGCAACAGGTTGTCCGTGGTCTTCCCCATTGCTGAGACGACAACCACGACACCGTGGCCCGCGCGGCGCGTGCGCGCGATGTGATCGGCAACCGCACGTATGCGGTCGGGGTCCGCGACGGAACTTCCCCCAAATTTTTGGACTTGCAAGGACATAGTGCTTGCTGACGCTACCAGCGGACGGCGGAGGTTCCGAAGCCGTTTCACTTCCACGGGTACACTCCCCAGCCGTGAGTGACATGTCGAAACGTGAACGTAAGCGCCAAAACCGCCTCGAGAAGATCGAGCGCATCCAAGCGGCTCAGCGCCGGGAGGCGCGCATGCGCTTTGCGAAGCGACTCGCCACCTTCTTCGCACTGTTTGCAGCGGTGCTGGCAGTCATCTGGTGGCAGAACAAGGATTCGAGTTCCTCCTCGACGGCGTCGTCGACCTCTTCGGCCTCTTCATCGACGACGAGCGTGACACCTGCGACCCTCGCGGCCGCTGGAATTGCCGAGGGAGACAAGTACTACCTCGCGACGATCACTACAGAAAAGGGCGAGATGGTTGCGGCCTTGGACTCCACGAAGGCACCAAAAGGCGTCAAGCAGTTTGTGACGCTTGCCAAGGCCGGTTTCTACGACGACCTGACCTTTCACCGAGCCGTGAACGGATTCATGATTCAAGGCGGAGACCCCAAGGGTGACGGCACCGGAGGCGTATCTGGTTCGAAGACCGGTGGAGCGCCCACATCCGGCGTTGGCGAAGCACCAGCGAACAATTCCTACAGCCTCGGAGACTTGGCCTATGCGAAGGGCAGCGGCGACCCCGCGTTCACCTTCGGATCGCAGTTCTTCGTGGTGACGGCTGCTGACGGTGCGAACGGAAGCCTTGCGCCTGAGGGCAACCCGCAGTACGGGTGGTTCGGACGGGTCGTGAGCGGGATCGATGTGGCGAAAACCATCGAGGCGAG
This sequence comes from Acidimicrobiia bacterium, assembly GCA_049642885.1. Taxonomy (GTDB): domain Bacteria; phylum Actinomycetota; class Acidimicrobiia; order IMCC26256; family JBARPG01; genus JBARPG01. The sequence goes on from JBARPG010000219.1 coordinate 1,685, forward strand.
CAAGGTGAACGGCGAGTCGCTGACTCCAAAGATCAAAATCACATCGGTCACGATCTCGAAACAGAAGACGATGACCGCTGTGTCAGCTACGAGTTCGACGAGTTCAGCGGCAGAGGATTCGAGTTCCAGCTCAGCAACCAGTTCGAGTTCGAGCGCGAAGTAGTTCGAGCGCGGGTGCTACAACGCGATGCGGTCTCCAGCGGAGAAGCGCGTCTCCACACCCGCGGTAATTGCAACCACATGACCATCGCCCAGCACTGACCACTCGCCACCTCGGCGCGTCAACGCAGCGCCTTCGTCGATACCGACCAAGGTCGAACCTGTCGGCTGAAGTGCCTTTGCCCGTTCCAGTAGGTGGGCCGTCGTGTCAGGGCGCCCGGGCAGGATCGCAAGGCCCGGAGCAAATCCGAGCCCGACGGTGTAAGCGCCACCTCGCGGGTCAACCATTGGATCGCCGAAGACCGTTGCCGAGGAACCCGATGCGATCACGACAGCACCACCTGCGAGCGCATCATGCAGGGCCGCAATGAGCGGCGAACCCTTCAGCACAGATCGCAGGTGCAAGGGCGATCCATCGCAGATCAGTATCGCCGCAGCTTCACGAATCTGTGCTGCGACCTGTTCAGTTGCATCGCGATGCTGCACGACCGACAGCACTACGGGTTCCCGATGGTTGGCCCGGGCCCACGCGACGCCCTGCGCCTCCATTGCTGCCAACCCCTCGAACGCGGCGGCCGCTGCCAGAATTGCAAGTGGACCTGAGGGCGCGCAATCCAGAATCGCAACTGAGCGCGGAGCATTGAGCGGCGCAAACTCTTCACCACCGGTCAGCACCAATGCGCCGGTGCTTGTTTCGTCTGTGCTCATTCGGTCCTCGCAATGGTCGATCTGCAGCCACTCTAGGAAGATTCTCTGATCGTCGGGTAGCACTCACGAGTTTCGATATCGACTGCGCGACCGATAGCGTTGAAGGTTCCAAGGAGGACTCGACATGAAGCGCATTGGCGTTGTTGGTTCAGGAATTATGGGTTCTGGTATCGCTGAGGTTGCGGCGAAAGCTGGGATCGAAGTGGTATTGCGTTCACGTGCGCAAGCGACGGCGGACGGGATGGTGGCTGCGCTTGAAAAGTCGCTGGCCAAACAGGTGGACCGCGGCAAACTCGAAGATGCGGAACGCTCCGCGGTGCTCGGCCGGGTGAGTGCTGTCAGCGCGCTCGAGGCGCTGGCTGATTGCGACCTCGTGATCGAATCAATTCTTGAAGACCTCCCGACGAAGAAGGCCTTGTTCAGCGATCTCGACCGTATCTGCAAAGACGGCGCGATCATCGCCACGAACACCTCGACTCTTCCGGTGATCGAAATGGCGATGTCGACAAGCCGTCCCGAGCTGGTGTGCGGCGTGCATTTCTTCAACCCCGCCCCGATGATGCCCCTGGTGGAAATCATTCGTGCGATCACAACCTCGGATGAGACGATTGCCGCAGCTCGTGGATTCGCAGAGACCTGTGGGAAGAACCCTGTGCTGGTGAAGGACCAAGCGGGGTTCATTGTGAACGCGCTGCTCTTCCCCTACCTCAATAACGCGGTGAAGATGCTCGACGCTGGCGTTGCGACTCGCGAGGACATCGACACTGCGATGAAGGGCGGATGCAACTTCCCCATGGGACCGCTCGCCCTGCTCGATCTGGTCGGCCTCGATACTTCACAGTCAATCCTTGAGGCGCTCTACGCCGAGTTCAACGACCCGAACTATGCGCCCGCACCACTCCTTCGTCGCCTGGTCAGCGCAGAACGCTTGGGACGAAAGAGCGGCAAAGGCTTCTACGAGTACTAGGCCTCGCAGGCGACGCCATCTCCGTCGGCGTCGAGTTGTGGGCTATAGCCCGGATCACCGATATGCAGTGGAGTTGCCTTGTCTGCCTTCGCTGCAGCGCAGTTGGCGTATGGGGCCGGATCGCGCCGTGGAGCGACCCACATTGAAAACTGCGGTTGCACAGCACCGCTCGTATTGGACGGCTTTGGCGCTGAATCGGTCACGATGTCCGGAGCTGTAGGCAGGCCGGTGTTGATCGCCAACTCAGCAGAGAAACGAAGCGGTCCAATTCCACCGAAGCACGATTGTGGGTCAAGAACCATCTCAAGCGTGGTGTGGTCGCCATCGCTATTCCTGAACGTTCCGACGCAGGTCTGTGATCCACCTGCCGTTGTAACAACCGACGACGGCCATGTGAATGTCCCGGGGTTGGCGAGAACCGACTTCACAATGAAATCTGGAGTGTCGTCGCCCGTCGTTTCGATGTACCAAATGAGATGCGTATGTTCGTTCGTGTCATTGATCCATGGCCCCGAGGTAGCGAGCACATTCGGACCGCGCGTCTCAATACTCAAATTCACGGAGCTTGACGTGTACGTGGCCGAATAGCCCAGAATGTCAACGGAACTCCAGCTTTCCTCGTAGTTGGCCGGGTACGTGGCGCGAACCTGCCAGAACAGTGGATTCTGTGGAGTAGCCCCTCGACACGCCGACAACGTGACTGTCGCCAATCCGATAAGTGCTAGTCCAACAAGTCTTCTTGGATTCATTGCTTCCCTCTCAATCGTGGAGAACCACCGAGCAATTCAAATGGTGGCTCAACGGTTTCATCGTGCC
>JBARPG010000220.1:0-2130 GCA_049642885.1 Acidimicrobiia bacterium
TCGCGGAGGCCATCTCCGACGAGAAGAAATCCCAAAACCGTGATGATGAGCGCAAGTCCGGGAAAGATCAGCAAGTGAGGTGCGCTTCCGAACATGCCTTGTGCCTTGTCGATCATGAGGCCGAGCGATGGCGTCGGCTCTTGGATTCCGACACCGAGGTAGCTGAATGCTGCCTCGGAAAGCACGGCTGCACCGATTCCCATAGTGCCCAGAACGATGATGGGTTGGATGACATTTGGGAGTACGTGTCGCCAGACGATGCGCCAATTCGACACGCCAACAACCTTTGCTGCTGCGACATAATCTTGCTCACGAGCTTGTATGACGCCGGCTCGCACATTCCTCGAGGTGGATAGCCACGCTGTGAGTCCAATGGTTGCCGTCACAGCACCTACCCCTCGACCCACCACCGAGATGATTGCGAACGCCAGCAGGATGTATGGGATACCAAGGAGGATGTCGACGAAGCGCATGAGCGTCGCATCAATCCAACTTCCAAACCAGCCGGCGACTGCCCCAATTCCCACGCCAATGATGGTTTCCAGCGCGACGGCCGCAAACCCGATGAAGAGCGAGAGTCGAATGCCGTGGACGACCCGTGCGAGTTGATCGCGCCCGAGCGAATCCAATCCGAAGAAATGTTGATTCGTTGGAGGTTCGTTTCGAAACGGATACAACTTCGTCGGATCATCGGTGAGCAACGGGCCAATCATCGCGATGAGGAACAGCGAACAGACAAGCACGAGGCCAAACATCGCGAGCTTGTTCCGCCGGTACCGCCGCCAGGCGTCCGAAAGCAAGGAGCGACCGGGCGTAATGTCACGAAGTGATGCATCGGGATCAAAGAACTCCGGGGTGGAATCGACCGTGATCATTCTTGAGCTCCGAGTCGAATTCGCGGATCCAAGAACGCGTAGCTGATATCCACGAGCATGCTCGTGATCCCGTAAATCAGAATGACCACAAGTGAGAGACCTATCACGACGGGTCCGTCGCCCGCCCGGGCGGCGTCCGCGACCTTGGAACCGAGGCCCGGCCAGTTGAACACAGTCTCGGTCAAGATGGCAGCGCCGATGAGCGTGCCAAAGTCAACGCCCAAGAATGTCACCACTGGGATCATGCCGTTACGCAGCACGTGCTTGCGAACGACTCGACCCTCTTTGATTCCTTTCGCTCGCGCAGTGCGCACGTAGTCGGCGTTATTCACTTCCAACATCGAAGCTCGGGTAAGCCGCGCGACCACGGCTGTGGAAACCGACGCGAGTACCACGGCCGGCTGGAACAGGTATTTGAACTGCGCGCCGGTCGGAATAATCCCGAACCGCCATTCGTTCGGACCGATGCCAAGCGTGGGCCACCGAGCCCAGCTGGGCCAATGGTGCTGAAACGCGTAGACACCGGTGATCTGCTTGAGAAGATACGCGAGCAAGAACACTGGAATGGCGCTCGCGACGACAGCAAAGATCGTGGTAGCGGTGTCGCTGAAAGAGTTTCGCTTGCGAGCGGAGAGCACGCCGAGACCGATCCCAAATACAACTTCGATGGCCATTGCCCAAGTTGCGAGCCGCAAACTGCCAGGAAGTCGCTTCGCGATGATCTCCGATACCGGTGTCTTGTCCTTGTACGAGGTTCCAAGATCCAGGTGAATGGCGTTGTCGAGGTACGTCTCGTACTGAACAATCAGAGGCTTATCAAGGCCATACTTCGCCTTGATATTCGCGACGACCTGGGGATTTGGCGCCTTATTTGCCCCGCCAGCGAGGAGTTCTGCGGGATTCGTTGGGAGCGCAAAGAAGAGGAAAAACAGCAACGTTGCTCCGCCCCAAAGGACGAGCAGCAGTTGCAGAAATCGACGGAATATGAATATCAGCATGGAGTGGTGGGCTGGGGACGTCCGGAGACGAACCCAGCCCGCAGTTCCTCGTTGATCGCTATTTCAGACCCACTCGTTCCCAGAGAATCAAGCCAAGGGGCGGCTGGTCGTAGTTCACAACGTTGTCGGCATAAACGTGATCGCCGGTGTACCAGTTCATCGGTACCACAATGGTCTGCTTGTTCAGCAGAATGTCCTCTGCAGAGTTGTAGAGCTTGCCCCGCTCGGCTGCGTCGGTCGTTTTCTGCGCCTTCGCA
>JBARPG010000221.1:0-2564 GCA_049642885.1 Acidimicrobiia bacterium
TCGTCCGCCTCGATGAGATGCACACCACTCGCGCCTTGAACGATCGGTTCGATGATCATCGCGGCAAGGGTGGCCCCATGCGTCGCAATGATCGAGATCGCCGCGGCGGCCCAGTCAGGATCGGAACCGTTCGGTGCCCGAAGCACTGGGAATCGCAAGGGGTCAAAGAGGTCGGTGCCGAATCCGCCAGCGCCGACCGAGATCGCGCCGATGCTGTCACCGTGATAGGCGCCATCAAACGCGAGGTAGCGAGTGCGGTCATGCTCGCCACGATTGGCGTGATATTGAAATGCGATCTTGAGCGCTTGTTCGACGGCGCTCGCACCGTCGGCGGCGAAGAGGATGCGCGGCTGATGCACCGGTACGACCGCTGCAAGGGCTTCAGCGAATTCGATCGTGATGGTGTTGCCGTTGCCGAGCATGGTGCTGTGTGCAATGCGATCGAGTTGCTCGCGGGCGGCGGCATTGAGTCCGGGGTGATTGTGGCCGAGGGTGATCATCCACACTGAGGAAATCGCGTCGATGTATCGCTTCCCGTCGACGTCGATCAGCTCGCGGCCCTCACCACGCTCGACGATGATCGGAGCGTTGTCCGCATAGCTCGACATCTGCGTGAACCCGTGCCACACGACCGCAGCATCTCGTTCCACCCACGAATCGCGCCGCACCATCGCTGGATCGTAGGGCGCGTACGCGCGAATCGTTGAAGCGCCGGACCGCTCAGGTGGCGAGGGCCTCGCAGAACGCGCCGAAGGCAGTGACGTAGCGATCGATATCCGCATCGGTGTGTTGAATCGACAACGTCCACTGTTCCTCGTCGCCCGGGGTCATGAAGATTCCCTGGTTCATGAGCCACGGGAAGCTGGCGAGATACACCTGCGGGTTCGTGTCGAGGAAATCGCGGTAGCAGGTGAGCTTCTCTGATCGGTAGCTCACACATCCCTTCGCACCGAGGTCGACGGTATGCGCGGGAATGCCAGACGCGGCGATCGCCTCATCGCAGCCACGCGCAAGTCGCGTGCCGAGGGCGTTCAGGTGAACGTACGCGTCGGGGGTGAGCAGTTCACGCAAGGTCGTAAGGCCAGCCGCGACCACAAGAGGATTTCCGTTGTACGTGCCCTGGTGTGCAGCACCGGCAGCGATCGTCTCCATCACGTCACGCCTGCCACCAAAGGCACCACCGGGAGTACCACCACAGATCGCCTTCGCCCAGCACGACAGGTCGGGCACCACGCCGTACCGCTCAACCGCGCCACCATGCGCAATGGTCCCACCGCTCTTGACCTCATCGAAGATCAGCAGGGCACCGTGTTTGTGCAACAGATCCTTGAGCCCTTGGAGATACCCCGGCGCCGGTTCGACAATGCCGATATTCATCATCACCGGTTCGAGAATGAGGCAGGCCACGGTGTCGCCGATCTCGCTCAACAGCGTCTCGAGGTACGGCAGGTCATTGAAGGGGACAACGTGGGTGTAGTCAGCGAGACCCTGCGGGATCCCGCGCGACATCGGGGTTGTCCAGGGCTTGTCGCGACCGCCGAGTACATCGGCGTTCGGCAGCACGGAGAACATCACCGGGTCGTGGTGTCCGTGATAGGAGCCTTCAATCTTGATGATGTGATCGCGCCCCGTCGCCGCACGCGCAATACGAATCGCTCCCATCGTCGATTCCGTGCCCGAGTTAGTGAAGCGCACCATGTCGCAGGAGAACCGCTCGCACAGCACCTCTGCGAGCTCCATCACATCCGCAGTCGGCGCGGCAAAGTGGGTGCCGTTGTTCGCGGCACGCGTAATGGCCTCGACGATCTTGGGATGCGCATGGCCGACGATCATCGAGCCGAATCCATTGTGAAAATCTCGGTACTCGTTCCCATCCACATCCCACACTGCGGGACCTTTGCCTCGCGACAAATAGATCGGATAGGGATTCCATGCCTGGAACGATGAAGCGACACCGAGTGGCATGTGCTTACTCGCGCGCTCGAACGCTGCCAGCGAGCCGGCCGTTCGCGAGAGCAGCGTCTCGGTTTGATCCTTCGCGATCATCGCCGCGCTCGCGGTGACGGCTTCCCTGCTGAGGAGTTCTCTGGTTCCCATGGTGTGCTCCCTAGTGCTTGATCATCACGTGCTTGAGCTCGGTGTAATGCTCGAGCGCATAAATGGACATGTCTTTGCCGTATCCGGACTGTTTGAAACCGCCATGCGGAAATTCGGAAACGATCGGGATGTGATCGTTGACCCACACGGTGCCGAACTGCATGCGCGCGCTCATCCGCATCGCGCGACCAACATCGTTCGTCCAGACGCTCGCTGCGAGTCCGTAGTCCACATCGTTGGCCCAGGAGAGCGCCTGATCTTCATCGCTGAATCTCTGCAGGGAAATCACAGGCCCGAACACCTCGCGCTGCACGAGCTCTGAATCTTGCGCGGGATTGGCGATCACGGAGGGGGCATAGAAGAAGCCCGGCCCGTCGAGCACATTGCCCCCGGTCAGCACTTCCGCACCACTCGCAACGGCGCGGTCAACCATGACAGCGATTCGTTCCCGCTGTCGAGCCGAAATC
>JBARPG010000222.1:0-4030 GCA_049642885.1 Acidimicrobiia bacterium
CTGGAAGGCCAACACATCCAGGTGCGTTCATGCAGCAAATCCTCGGCGGGCATTCGCCACACGTTTCGGTGTTTCTCCGCTTTCGAACTGTCTGAACCCGTGTTCGTGTCCTCGGATGACGACGAGCTCGAACGGTCGCTGTCATCGGTACATGCCACGAGCGCGGCGAAGGCCAGGCCGAGCGGCACCGACTGAAGCAGTTGTCTCCTGCTGATCTCTGCCATGGGCAACATGTTGACAGATGATGTTCGGTGCCATCTTCATGACCTGCGATCCGCGCGTCGGTGGCGACCTCATAACATCGCACGGCGAGGACGTACCATCGTCACAGATATGAAGAATGGAAACGGCGGTCAACCCCGCATGTGGACTCGGCGTCGATTCCTTCAATTGGGAACGAGCGGCATCGCAGTTCTCGTCGCGGCCTGTTCGGGCAAGGACCGTTCGAGTGAGCGCAAACCCGACAAGGAGCGTTCAACCAATCGAGCAGACGTGGTCGTCATTGGCGCGGGGATCGCTGGCCTGAGCGCGGCGCGTGATCTGGTCGCCGCGGGTCGTTCGGTGATTGTGGTGGAGGCCTCCTCCCGCATTGGTGGTCGACTGCGGACCGATCGGAGCCTTGGAGTCGCCTTCGACATGGGCGCGAGTTGGATCCACGGCGTTGACGGCAACCCGATTACCAAACTCGCCAAGCAAGCCAAAGCCCCAACGGCGGTCCTCGATTTCGCGGACGTCGCGGTCTACGACGAGGGTGGAGCGAAACGCACGCTCGAAGAGTTCGCCGCGGCAGAGGCCGCGTACGAATCATTGTTGGAGGAGGTGCTTGCCGCGGGTGAGGAGGGCGCATCCTTCGCTGAGGTTCTCGAGAAGGTCGAGCCTGACTGGTTCGACGACCGACTGCGAGCGTTCTTCACCTCGACATATCTCACCTTCGACACAGGTGATCTCGATCAGCTCGCGTCGACATTGGTCGACGAGGGTGAGGAGTTCGACGGCGCCGAAGCGGTCATGACTGACGGGTACGACCGGATCGCGAGGCTCGTTGGTGACGGTCTCGACGTGCGCGTCAACACTCCGGTCACCTCGATCGATTCTTCCGGTGACAGCGTGCTGGTCACTGCCGGGAAGCGACGCTTTACGGCAGACGACGTGGTCGTCACCGTGCCGCTTGGTGTCATGAAAACCGGGGCAATCGAGTTCGTTCCGCCATTGCCGAGTCGGCATCTCGCAGCGATCGATGGCATCGGGTTCAACGCGGTGAACAAGTTCTTGTTCGTATGGGACGAGCCCTTCTGGGACGATGTCGACTTCGTTGTCTACACACCGCAACGCCGCGACGTATTCAACTGGTTCGCCAACGTGAACCACCTCGTGCCCGGCGCCAACGCACTGATGACCTTCGCCTACGCCGATGAGGCGCGGGCCAGCGAGCGCTCGTCGGACGCGGAGATGATCGAGCTCGCGATGACCCACCTGCGTGATATGTACGGCGAAGATGTGCCCGAGCCGAAGGCCATGCTGCGCAGCGCGTGGGCGAACGACCCGTTTACCCTCGGCGCATATTCATTTACCGCGGTTGGCACTGAGATGGAGCACTTCGACCGGCTCGCCAAACCCGTGGGGAGCGTGCACTTCGCTGGGGAACACACCCACCGCGACTATTTCTCTACCGTGCACGGGGCGTACTTGAGCGGCGTCCGTGCTGCTGCTGAGATCATCGACGCGTGAACGACGCTGGAATTCAAGACCACCGGGATTCAAGTGATTCGGAAACTCCAGGCGCCGTTCAACTTCGTCGTGTTTCGCGTGTTACTTCGTGGCGACGAAGGTTCCCACGAGGTGCCAAATGCCGGTGAACCCGTTGAAGGGGCCGCCCACGATCTCGCTGGACCACTGCAGCGTGTACGCGCCAGTGGCGGAGTCGTAGGTACCGGTGAGGTCCTTGGTATTTCCGGGGTGTGAATCGTCAGGCTTGGGTGAACCCTGGTTGAACTGTTGCCCATTCCAGGCCACGGTCACTGCTCGCAGGTCGCCGGTGAGCTTGCCTTCGGCATCGGCGGTGATCGATGGAGCCGTCACGGCCGCGCTGGTTTGCGGGTCGGTCGGATTGGTCGACACTGCGAATCCCGTTCCGAAGAACTTGAGCGGCTGCACGATGAGGAGGGCTACGCCATTCTTCGCCGCGTCAAACGGTGATGGAGGCTGCGTCTGGAACCTGCCAGTGATGAGACCCCCGTCGGCTCCCGGGATCAACGCGCTGAAGTTCTTGTCGCCACAGGTCGAGTCGGCGTTTGGTACGTACGGCCCGGCCTCGATCGTTCCCCCCGATTGCACCATTTGGAAGTACGAGCCGGCCGTTACCGCTCCGGCCGCGCAATCTCCAGCGGTGATCTTGAAGGTGCCGACGAGTTTCCCTCCGGCGCTGCCTTCTGCGGCGGAGCTGGCTGCCGAGGACGTGGTCGTCGTGGTGGTGCTCTTCTTCGAATCACTGCTCCCGCATGCGGCCGCGATCATCGCGATGAGAGCGAGCAGGATCGCTACTCGAAACCATTGTGTGCGTTTCATGTCATGTCTCCTTGTTGTTGAGAGGATTGGGTGCGGGCGGCACGTCGCGCAACGATGCCGAATGCCAGCACGAGCACGCCGGGGGCGACGAAGAACCACGGGAATAATGGGAACGAAGGTAGTGCGTCGACGGCTTGGTAGTTGGCGACGTTGTCGCTCATTGCGCCGATCATCGGAGCCATCTCATTCGAGATGGTCTGCCAGTCGGCGGAGAAACGTGCGATGGCTGGGAATTGTGATGCATCGGCCGCGGTCGTTGTGTTGGCCGTGCCGGTTGCGCTGGCTGTGCCGGTAGCGCCGACTGCTGGGAGCATCTCATTGCGCAGCGTGCCCTCGCCCGCGCCGATCACAAGGAAGTAGCCCTGGATGCGTTGCACCTTCGGAGTCGTCATCAGCGGGCGGAAGTCGTTGATCATGTGGCCGCCCTTGGGGGCCCTCGTGAACATTTGGAACGCGACCGGAGCGGCGATCAAGCCGAGTCCCATCACGATCAACATGGTCGCGGGCGCGACTGTCGAACGGGGACCGCTGCCGCGACGGCGACGGCGCGTCGCCAGCAGACCCGCGCTGGCGGCACCGACAATCAAGACGCCAGGTGCGACGAAGAACCACGGGAAGAGGTTGAAGGGTGGCAACGCGTCGACGGCTGCGAAATCGCCGAGGTCGCGGTGCATGGTTCGCAACATGTCGCTCATGTCGTTGTCGATGCCTCGCCACCGTTTTTCGAAGTCGGCGTAGAGCGCGAACTTCGTGTCGATTCCCGCGTCGTCGAGCTGCAGCTGCGAACGCAACGCAGGTCGCAACTTGGTTCGTGCCTCGGTGACGGCCACGTCGATTTCTTTCATGTCGTGCTGGAACTTCGAGATCTTCTTCTCGGTCATGTAGGGCCGAAAGCCGTCGATCATGTCTTTGCCTTTTGGGGCACGATCGAACAGCTGGAATGCCACCGGAGCGAGTGCGACGCCGAGGCCGATGGCGAGCGCCGCCCACATGGGCCAGCGTCGCGGAGCACGGTCGGTGGCGGGTGGCGTGGCGGCAGCCGCGTCTTCCGCCTGGATCTGCGAGTTCTTCGTCACCGAATGCCCTCCGTTTGTCGGCACCGCCGGATGGGCGCGTTACACAACTTGACCCTACTTAGATGGGCCAATGATTCCCCACCCGGTGGGGCGAATCGGGTCGTCGCGCCTAGTGGATGACGTCGTAGATGAGTTTCGTCACACCGTTCGAGTAGCTCTCGGACTCGCGGAGGTTGAGCTGGGTCTTGTCACGATCGGCCCGGCTGAACAGGCTCTTGCCTGCGCCGAGCAGTACGGGGAATACGAGCAGGTTGTATCGGTCGATGAGATCAGCGTCGGCGAGGCGGCGGGCGAGTTCGGCGCTGCCGTGAATGAAGATTGCGCCACCCTCGCTCTGTTTCACGGCGGCAACATCAGCGGTGGATCGAAGGATCGTGGTGTCGCCCCAG
>JBARPG010000223.1:0-2261 GCA_049642885.1 Acidimicrobiia bacterium
CTTCCATCTGTTGTGCGACCCAGTACGGCCGTTCCCAGCGGGGCACCTCGTACAACTCCGCTTGAAGTTCGCGTCGACGGTCAACGTCGGGGATAAGGCGGACGATGGCGGCAAGAACCAAGCCAGGTGCGAAGCCGAAGACTAGTGCTCTCACTTGGAAGTTCCTGAGGTGTTTGAACCGCCCCGGCGAGTCCGGAGACTCCGTTCCTTGGGAAGGATGGAGTCATGTCAGGGAGAACGTCAACGAGGTACCCGCTGGAGTTGCGTGAGCGGGCGGTCCGGATGGTCGGTGAGATTCGGTCTGATCATGAGTCGGAGTGGGCGGCGATTACCCAGGTCGCGCAGCTTCTCGGGGTCGGTGCGCCGGAGACAGTGCGGAAGTGGTGCCGGCAGAGCGAGGTTGATGCCGGGAAGCGTCCCGGCGTGAGCACCGAGGAGGCCGCGGAATTGAAGCGGTTGAAGCGTGAGAACGCCGAACTCAAACGTGCCAACGCGATTCTGCGGAGTGCGTCGGCTTTCTTCGCGGCCGAACTCGACCGGCCACAGCGTTGATCGTGGGGTACATCGACTCGGTCGCGGGCAACCGCGACGGGGACGGGCTGCGATGGGGTGTCGAGTCGATCTGCGCCGGGCTCACCGAGCTCGGCGTCAAGATCGCCCCTGCGACCTATTACGAACACCGCGGCCGTCAGCCGAGCGCACGCGAGCAGCGCGAGGAGGACCTCAAACCCATGATCGCTGCGGTTCATGCATCGAACTACGGCGTCTTCGGCGCTCGGAAGGTGTGGTTGACGCTGAACCGGCAGCGTCCCGCCGAGGCACCGCCGATCGCTCGCTGCACAGTGGAACGGCTCATGAGTGAGCTCGGTCTGGCGGGCGCGGTGCGGGGCAAGGTCAAGCGCACCACGATCAGTGACCCTCGCCAGTCCAAGCCCCACGACCTAGTGGATCGGAACTTCCGCCCGCTCGCTCCGGATCGGCTCTGGGTTGCTGATTTCACGTATGTCTCGACGTGGTCGGGTTGGTGCTACACCGCGTTCGTCATCGATGCCTACGCTCGGCGGATTCTGGGCTGGTCAGTCGCTACCTCGATGGCCAGCCAGTTCGTCGTCGACGCAGTCGAGCAGGCGATCTGGACCCGCGGCCGCGAAGGCAGGGACCTGGCCGGTCTGATCGCGCATCACGACCACGGAGTCCAATACCTGTCCGTGGCCTACTCCGAGCACCTCGCGACCGCGGGCATCAAGCCCTCGACCGGGGCAGTGGGATCGTCCTTCGACAATGCCTTGGCTGAGTCTGTGATCGGGCTCTACAAGACCGAGCTGATCACACCGCGACGGCCCTGGAAGGGCCTCGACGACCTCGAGATCGCCACCGCCGAATGGATTGACTGGTTCAACCACCGCCGACCCTACGAATACTGCGACGACCTCACACCCGTCGAAGCAGAGCACGCTCACTACGCTCACCACCAGACCCCGACACCAGTCGGAGTCTCAAACTAGAAAGTCTCCGGACACACCGGGGCGGTTCACCGCCTAGGCCTTCTACTCAGGGGTGTACCGCCGCGTTGTCGGCTTCCCCGGTGTCTGTTCACTCGGTATAACTCCATCCTCGTTTCCAAGGTCAGGAGCCTCCAAACAACCCAGGGCGCTTCAACCCGCGGAGGTCGCGGTCGTACCCTTCGTCTGGGCACGTTTGGCAACAGCTCGCCTCAACGCAAATGGGAGCGATAGGTACGCGCCCATGAACACAACGACAGCCAAGATCCCCTCGAGAGGGCGGTCGAACCGATAACCTAGCGCGGCGGCACCAACGACCATCAATTCGAACATGACCAACACGAGCGTCGCTTTCGTGTGCCCCAGGCCCATCGTGGCTAGCTGCTGATACGTGTGAGATCGGTGCGGCTCAGAGAGAGAACGACCTTGTCGCAGACGCCGCACGATCGCGGCTCCCGTGTCTGTCAGATAGATGACAACGGGTGCTAGCGCAAGCCATAACGGTACCCCCGAAGTCCAGGCCAAGCCCACCAGTAGAGCGATCAGGGAGCCGAGGCCGTACGAGCCAGAGTCCCCCAGGAAGACCCTCGCTCGAGGGAAGTTGAATGGTAGGAAGGCCAGGCACCCTGCCAAGAGAGCGACACCAAGCGAATAGATTTCCGGCGAATCGAAGGCCATTCCAAAGCGGGCGAAGCTCCCCCCGCTGACGGCACCGGAGGCCGCCGAGAGTCCGTTGATCCCGTCCATGAAGTTGAAGGC
>JBARPG010000224.1:0-11610 GCA_049642885.1 Acidimicrobiia bacterium
GCGTCAGGTCGTTGGCGTGCCCGCCACAATGCCCAGACCGCGACCACCCCAAGAATCGTTGCGGCAATGAGTATCCGTGGAAGCACCTTGAAAGCGTACGGCCCGAACTAGTCGACGGGCACACCCACGGTCGCCGCGAGCACGCCGATGACCCCATCTGATGCTGCGGTGCGTTGCGAACCGACGACCACTACGGGGACTGAAGCCTGCACCCGGATCGCCGTCGTATCGGACGTCACCCCACTCTGGGAAATGTTCAACACCGAGTGCGGAGGGACGTTGACCGATCGCAGCCGCTTCGCGCCGTCCGGCGCAATTGATGTCAGCCGAAGGTGAGCGCGAGCATCTTGATCGTTTGCCACGGTGACGACCGTTCCGCTATCGGCGTTCTTCAGCGGAAGGAACCACTCTTTGACTGATATCGGACTCATCGGAAGCACCGCCACGCCAGCTGCCACCTTCGTCGAATCTGGAGTCAACTCCCACCATCGGAGTTCGCCAACCACCGCCGCAGTTGACCGCAGGGCTACGACTGCGGCGGCACCCGCGGTGATGGAGTTCGTGAGGTCGATTTCGGTTGCATGTTGAGCCTCAATCGTTACGGGCTTGACGACCGCTTCAACCGAACCCGGCTGGCGGATCGTCACGTTCACCACAGTGCGTTGATCGCTCGTGTTGCTCACCGCAGCGATGACGCGATCACTGCTCTGGCGTCCTGGGAATGCGATCATCAGCTGGTCACTCGTCGAGACGTTGCCCGCACTTCCAGTAATGCCGGAACCGCGCAGGGAATCGGTGAGCACTTCATAGCGCTGCGCAACAATGCGCCCCGTTCGTGCTTGCACAATCGCCGCGGCGAGCGAAGGATTCCCGAGCACCTCATCAACGTCGATGTCGACGCGACCACGCGGAGGCACCACGAAGGATTGCAAGTCGAATGGTTCTCGCAACCCAACATCCGTCTGAAACTGCACTTTCACAATCGCGGCCTCGGAAAACGGGTTGAAGAGCGCCAACCGCGACACGGTGCCGAGTTCCGCGGTGCCGGCAGGCAAGTACCACGATGGCGAAGGCCGCGTCGCGCACATCATCCAGGCCGCATCATTTGCACCTTGAACCCATTCGTCGACGACCACGCTGCCGCTGCTGACCTCAACAATTACGCCCGGCGTATTCGTTTCCACGAGTTCGCCGATGTTGAATGATGTGCTCGCACCGGGAGCGATCTCGACTGCACGTTCAACTTCAGCAGCTCCGCCGGTCACCCGGAGACGCGCTGACGCGGCCGCAAGGCGAACGTTCGTGATACGCACCGTGAGCTGTCCTGGGGCATCACCTCCCGCGACACCCGAAGCGCAGTACCAGGCCGATGTGCGCGGAGCCTCCGCAGGGATTGACGCAGGCAACACCGCTCGGTGCTCTCGTCGGGAACGCGTCTCGTTCGAATCCGCACCCACGGTCACGTCTGCGAGAGCACCGGCAGCCAGCATGCCGCCGATCGTGAACAAGGCGGCGGTGCGGCGCACGGCGCTCATTCTGATTCCTCTCGCCGACGCGTCGCTATGAAGACCGCGACCAAGAGAACCCAAGCAAGCCCACAAAACGCCCGCAACACAACCCATTTTGAATCGCCAGAATACGTAATCGAAGATACGGGGCCTTCGAATCCGTTCCCCCAACCATATGCGGCGAATCGTTTGGAACCCGGACCTTTCCACCCGGGCGCATTCGATTCGGCGAGTACTGCGACATCGCCAGTACCAACCTTGGTTCCTGGGAACGCCAGAGGTTTCGCGTCGGCAACGCGCACGGCAGCGCCGAGGGGATCGCGGGCATCAGCACCGTCGCGGACACGTTCAGCATCGCTCCCACGGAAGGTCGATCGGATGGGAACCCATCGGGTGTTCTCGTACAGCTGCATTCCCGTGTCAACACGGCGCGCGACGAGATCGAGTTGAGAGTCGAACGATCTTTGCCACGAGTTTGTAAAGGGCACGGCCGATTCGTCGGGGCCGGCTCGATCAATAACGGCGATATAGCGAATGCCCATCGGCCCGAGCAGTTCGCCGACCCGGTTCGTTAACCCGCGTTGCGCTTCATTGAGCGCGTCGCCCAAAATGCGCTCAGAAACAGCAGACGCAGCGGGGAGCAAGTCTCGTGAATCGCCAACGCCATTCCGACTGATCCCAATCACGGCGCCGTCCAACGAGAGGATTGGTGCGCCGACCGCTGCCTCCGCGGGGCTGATCCACAGCACGCGAAAGTCTCCCGGCTTGGTGTCGTAGGCAAAGTTCGCCGTCACGTCGGACCAGCTCTTCTCGGGAGCATTCCAGCCCCCCTCAAGTGAACCCATCACAAAGAACGCGCCCGGAATGGCAAGCGACGCGACCGTTGTGCCGCTGAGTATCTGTCGCCATCCAAATGTTGCGGTGGTCAACTCATCTGTGATTGCGCCGATTCCGAGACCGATTGCAAACGCGCAGGCCACCGCCATCACGATTGATGTGACATCGATCGAAGGCCACGGCATTTCGCCGAGTCGAGGCCCGATCCATCCCAAGGCAGAACCCGCGAGAAGGATCATCCAGGCACGCACAGCCCATACCAACCGATTCGAGCGCGCGATCAACAGCGGCAATACGGCCGCAAAGAGCATGGCCCATCCGGCGAGCGGCGTCGAGTGTCCGAATGCAAAGACATCACCCACGCTGACATCCGGCCGTGCAGTCAGCCCAAGGGCAGTGAGGTCAAGTGGGCGGCGGGCGTACGCAAGCGGCCACGGGAACACGAGTGCAATCGCTGCGATGCTTGCGATTCCGGTCTGAACGATTGAACGAACTACGAACTTGGGACCGCCGCCGAGCGCAACCGACGCGAACCACACGAGCACGACGACCGGCAGAAACAAGAATGCAAGAGGCTGAAAACACCCAACGATCGCGATCAACGCGGCCATTGCTGCCGTCGATCGGATGCGCGCTCTCCCGCGTGCGGCCCGCCCCGCAGAAATGCATGCGGCAAGCATCCACGGGGCACCAGCGTAGAAGACCAGGCTCTGCAGCCGCCCATGTGAAATCATCGCCACGACTGCTGGGTTGATTCCGTATGCGAGTCCCGCAGCAAGCGCTGCGAGTGGCATGCGATCGTACGGACGCGTCAGTCGGTAGGCACCGAGCGCCCCAATGACCCAGAGCGCGAGCACGAACCAGACCGCGGCGCGGCCGCCGTCGCCGCCCGTCAGGAAGGTCCACGCTGACATCAAAGCGAGCGCGGGCGATGCCGGTCGAGCGGAGCCGAAGCCGGTGTAGCGCCACGGCTGGGCGAATGCGCCCGCGAGGGGTCGCACCCCGGGCCACGGCAGCATTTCGCCGACTGCCGGCAATCCACTTCCGAAGAACCGGCGCGAACCGAACCCAACCAATCCGACGAACATCAGCCACCCGTACGCAAGGGGTTGGCGCAAGAGATCGAGCATGCTCGTGGCCATGGCGCGAGTTGCGTCACCTGCGGCGGAGATTCGATCATCCGCGTGGTAGCGCTCAAGGAACTCTCGGATTCGGGCGCTTCCGCGTATCTGCACGAAACGAAGTTCGGTGTCGCGGATGACGCGATGCCGCTGAACCTCGTGCCGGCTTCTCCAAATGCCCGGGGACACCGCAAGCTGCATCCAAGCTTGCAGCGCAACCGCTGCGCGTTTCGGCTTGCGAGCGATGAGCAAAGCGAGCGCTTCAATGCACCCCAACACAACGCCAGCGGGAATGGCCCAACAGAGCGACCACGCTGACGCGTTGCGAACGAGCGCGCGAGTGCGTGCGACTGGGAAATGCACCGAGTGCCGGAGCACAGTCTCCCCCGCCACCGAGACACGTGCATCCGGTGCGACCAGTACGCGGCCCCCTGCAATGCGTGCCCTCCAGCAGAAGTCGAGCTCGGCAGCGCCCGGCTCACAACGGATATCGAACGTCCCGATTTCGTCGATCAAGTCGCTCCGCATCAGCATCAGCGCCTGGGCGACGAAGAACACGTCGCGGACACCATCACGCTGCTCTTGATCAAGCTCGTCGATTTCGATTCCCGAATATGGATGCCCCGTGCGGTCTGTGTACCAGCCGACGTCAATCAAGCGACCCGAACCGTCGGCAGCCGTGAACTTCGGTCCGACGACTGCCGCGTTTGATCGAAAGGCTTCCTCGACGAGTGTTCTGACAACTGCAGCGTCGAGCGTGATCGAGCCGTGAACGGTGCAGAGGAACGGAGCGCCATCAACCGAAGCGATGGCATCATTGAACACCTCGCTCGGCGTAGCTCCCTCGGGAACTTCCCTCCTGATCGCAGCTGGGAGGATCTCGGCGATGAGGCTTGCGTCGATCGCCCCTGTGTGCTGCACGAAGGCCGTCAAACTCGGGTAGTCCTGAGCGGCAATCGACCGCAACAGTCCCTCGGGGCTCGCACACGCTTCATCGAGAAACACAAGGGCAACGACGGCTGGCGCGACTTGTTCCTCTTCAGGCATCTCGGTATGAGTCATGTCGCCCACGAGAATAGTCGTGCTTCACAACAGTCACATAGGACTCAGTAGTTGACCCCAACCACAATGGCAACGAAAAGAACCGGGCGCGAACCGCCGGGTGCTTGCAATTGTTTAACGTTCTGCATATACTGAGCAAGCACACGGAGCTTCCCCCCGCTCCGTGCCAAGCCAATGAGGACTGACCTCAACGAATGGAGACACCGTGAAAATCGATATCCGCAAGACCGCAAGCGACGCAGGCCACGTAGCCCTGGGTGCTGGCGTTGTCGCTGCTCAGCAGGTTCAGGCACGAGCCCAGAGCGCGATTGAGCGCATTACTGCTGTTCAGGATGACCTCAGCGACTCGCTGGACAAGGTTCGCGCTGAGCTCGAGTCCCGGGCGAACGTCGCCGCCGACCGCGCAACTTCCCTTCGAGCCAAGCTTTCCGAGCAGGCAAAGACGCTCGCTGACGCCGCCGAGCCGTACACCGACGCGATCAAGACGAAGGCCACCGAGTTGGTTGCCGATGCCAAAGAACGTATCGAGCCGGCTGTAGAACGAGTCACCGAATTGGTTGCACGCCGCGCCGCATAATTTCCCCCAATACCGAGAGGCCCCGCCACATGTTCCCCCACATGTGCGCGGGGCCTCTTCGCGTTCGGAACCCTTCCTAGGATGTCGCGGTGATCGTTGGACTCTCAGGAGGCGTTGGCGGAGCAAGAATGCTCACAGGCTTGCGCGACACGGTAGGTGGCGACGCGCTCACATGCATCGTGAACGTCGCCGACGATGAAACGATTTACGGTCTCGAGGTGTCGCCCGATCTCGACACCGTCATGTATCACCTCGCTGGCCTCACCGATTGGGAGCAAGGTTGGGGGATCGCGGGTGACACGTTCGTGACGATGACCGAACTGAATGCACGCTCAGGAAACGCATGGTTTCGTCTCGGTGATCGTGACCTTGCGACCCACCTCGCCCGCACGATCGCACTCCGCGAGGGTATGAGCCTCACGGCGATCACCGCACACCTTTCACGGCAGCTCGGCATCGATGCGGAAATCCTTCCCGTCACCGACGACCACGTGCACACTTTCCTTCTGACAGAGGATGGGCCAATACCGTTCCAGAAATGGTTCGTTGCTGGGCGCGCATCAACACCCGTTTCCGGATTGGAATTTCGCGGAGCAACGCAGGCCGTTTTGTCTCCGAGTGTTCACTCCGCGATCGAGAGTGCCGAAATGATCGTGATTTGTCCGAGCAATCCGATGCTTTCAATCGATCCGATGCTTGCGATTCCTGGAATGAAGGAACTGCTGCGCACGCACCGCGAGCGTGTGGTCGCTGTCTCGCCGATTATCGATGGGCAGGCGCTGCGGGGGCCCGCCGCACGACTCTTCTCGTGGCTTGGAACCGAACCCAGCGTCGTGGAGATTGTTCGGCGCTACCGTGATCTTGCGAGTCGTTTTGTGTGCGACTCGCTTGATGTGCGCCATCGCGACGCACTCAGCGACTTCGGCGTTGACGTGCTGCACACGGACACCATCATGGTGAACGAAAAAGCTGCTGGCGCGCTTGCATGCCGCGTCATCGAGTGGATGCGCTCGTGACCACTCCCGCACTGCAGATCATGCCGATCGCGAGCTCCCATGAATTTGTCGAAGGCGATCGAGTAGCAGCCCGGCTCGCAGGAGATGCGTTACGCACCGGAACGCCGATTCTCGACGGGGATGTCATTGTCGTCACACAGAAGATCGTGTCCAAGGTCGAAGGGCGTATCGTCGCAGCCACGCCAGCCGACAAGGATGCGCTCGTTCGCTCTGAATCGCGTCGTGTTCTGCGCGAACGCGACGGAATGATGATCACGGAAACACATCATGGGTTCGTCTGCGCCAACGCAGGCATTGACTTCTCCAATATGCCCGAGGGGACCGCCGCGTTACTCCCCATCGATGCTGACCGCTCCGCTCAACGCATTCGCGCAGAACTACTTGCGACTCAGGGTTTGAACGTTGCAATCATCGTCTCGGACACCTTCGGACGGCCATGGCGACGAGGACTCGTGGACATCGCGATCGGATGTGCAGGCATCGTCGCGCTCCACGACCTCAGAGGCCAGCGTGATGCGCTCGGCCGAGAGCTCGAAGTCACCGAGATTGCCATTGCTGATGAGCTGGCCGCTGCGGCCGAGCTGGTGATGGGGAAGACGTCAGGGATTCCCGCAGCGATCATTCGAGGCGTTCCCGCCGAATGGCTCGCGATCGATGGCCGCGTGCAACGCGACATCGTGCGGCCGCCTGATGAAGATCTTTTTCGGTAGCAACTAGCCGCGGTCGCGGAAGAAGTCGATCGTGTCAGACAAGCCATCGCGCAGGGGCGTTGCCGGTTGCCACCCCAGCTGAACCGCCGCACGAGTCGGGTCCAAGCAACTGCGCTCGAGTTCACCTGCCCGACCGGGCGCAAATAACGGCGGACGAGATGAGCGTGTGATGCCGGCCATTTCCTCGTGGAGTTTGACCACGGAGGTTTCAACGCCGGTCCCGATGTTGATGATCATGTTTTCGCCGCGGGTGGCTGCACGCGCGCATGCATCAACGACGTCGTGCACGTATACAAAGTCGCGGGTCTGTTTCCCATCACCGAAAATCGTGATCGGATCGCCGCTCAAGAGGCGCCCGGCAAAAATCGCGACAACCCCGGCTTCGCCGTGCGGGTCCTGACGTGGACCAAACACATTCGCGAAGGCAAGCGCGGTGTATTCCAAGCCGTGAAGTTCGTGGTAGCAGGCGAGGTAATCGTTTGCTGCCTTCTTGCTCACGCCGTATGGCGAGATGGGGTGCTGCGGTTGGTTCTCGTCTGTTGGGAATTGCTCGGGCACGCCGTAAATCGTGCCGCCCGATGTCGAGAACACGACCTTCTTCGTCCCTGCCGCGCGAGCGCCTTCCAATACGTGCAAGAGCCCAATGACGTTGATCTGCGCGTCGAGGAGCGGGTCGTTCACCGATATGCGCACGTCCACCTGCGCAGCGAGGTGGAAGATCACATCAGGCGCCGCCTTTTCGATGACACCGATGAGCTCAGAGGAACGAATATCGAAGCGATGGAATCGCACATTGCCTTGGAATGAGGCTCGAGCATTCGCAAGGTTCGCGAGCTTTCCTGTCGAGAGATTGTCGATCACGTCAACCGACCAACCATCGCGAAGCAAACGGTCCACGAGCGTGCTGCCAATGAAGCCCGCACCGCCCGTAACAAGGGCTTTCATATTCATTCCGCTCCTACTTTCACACCTGAGAGAGAAGTTTGGGCTGCGACCGATGCCGACGGACCGACAATTGATCGATCGGAAACCAGCGCACCCGCACCGATGTGCCCGTGCTCGCCGACGATTGAATCGGACACGCGCGCACGCGGTTCGATCACCGCATCGTTCATCACCACCGAGTTCTCGATGACCGCCCCTTCGCCGATGACACAGGTCGTGCCGATGACCGATCCGCTGACTTCAGAACCTGGTCCGATCGATGTACCTGATCCAATCACCGACGGCTCGCACACTCGCGCCGACGGGTCGATCCGAGCGCCGTCCGTCCACAATCGTCGACCGGCGAAAGGTTCGAGACCGTGTGCCGCTCCGACAAGAAGATCACGATGGGCCTGGAGGTATTGCTCAGGCGTGCCCATGTCCAGCCAATACGCGGACGAATGCGACGCGAAAAGGCGCCCGTCAGGGTTTTCCAGCAATCGCGGGAAGATCTCGCGCTCGATCGAAACATGAAGGCGCTCAGGAATCATCTCCAAAACCCGAGCCTCGAGAATGTACGTGCCAGCGTTAATCCAATCCGTCGGCGCCTGACCAGCTGGCGGCTTTTCGACAAAGGCGATCACCTGCCCATCATCGCGGGTGGGCACCACGCCGAAAGCTGAAGGATCCTCAACTTGGGTGAGGGCGATCGTGGCGTCGGCGCGATGAAATTCGTGAAATGCGAGCAGCTCGCCCAGATCCATATCCGTAAGGATGTCGCCGTTGCACACAATGACGCGCTCATTGGCATCGCCCGCAGCGAAGCGGATGCCGCCAGCCGTGCCGAGCGGCTCTGGTTCGACTGCATATGAGAGTCGGACGCCGGCGTGTGCCGAGTTCGGGAAGTGTTGGAGGAACCGGTCTGCCCTGTACCCGAGCGATAGCACGACATCAGTCACCCCATGTCCCGCAAGCCATTCAATCTGACGCTCGACAAAGGGCCGGTTCGCGAGCGGAAGCAGGGGTTTCGGCGTCGTATAGGTCAGAGGTCGAAGCCGAGTTCCTTCTCCCCCGACCAGAAGGATCGCCTTCACGCTATGGCTTTGAGCTCGATGCACCGGAGACAACGGAGACGGTCGACGCGGTCGAGCCGGTCGCAGGATTGCCCGTTCCTTCTTCTCCGGCCGAGCTGGCAAGGAATGCCTCACGAACATCGGGCGGCATGATCAGCTTTGCGCTCTTCGGGAGGAAGTACAACACGATGACCTCGCCGTCTTTCGGGCGGTAGTTTTTGATGTCGCCCGACTGTTCCACCATCTTGTCCTTTGCCGTGGCCGCAACGGCCCAGCGCAGCACGCCGACTTCGTCCTTGAACTTCGAGCTATCAACCGCAACGCTCGTCGAACTCGTGGTGGTCGTGGTGGTCGTCGTCGCATCAGCCGAGGAGCTCGAAGAGCCAGCGGCGGAGGTCGTCGTGGTGGTCGTCGTCGTGGTGGAAGACGCGGAGGCCGCGTATGAAGCCAGTTCCGCGGCAGTGCATTTCTCGCCCTTCTTCACACTGATCTGTTTGCCATCAGCTCCGAGCCAGAGCTTCATCGAATCTGACGAGATCTGCCACGAGCCCTTTGTCGTGTCGGTGATGTTCTCAGAACCGTTCGTGATGAAACGACCGATCGTCGCGTTGCGGCCGGCGGCCTCCTCCGTGTACGGGTGAAGGTGGACCAGGTTGGGTGCCGCGTGGGAGTGCACCCCGTTCGTCGCCTCGAACTCAGGAAATGACTTCAGCCACGTACCGCACCGATTCACACCGAGGTATGCGTGCCAATGATCCTTGTTTGCCCGTGGTCTGGCACCGGCCTGCGCGCGACGGTCGAGGACGGTCAACGCAACCAACCCGAACCCGAGCACGAGAATCCCCGCCAGCACGAATTGGAACGTGCGCGAGCCCGTTCGGCGCTTCGTTTTCGCGGGACGGACTTTTGCGTATCGACTCTTTACGGACTCATTTGCCATGGGGGCCGATGCTAGCGGCCGACCATTTCGATTCTGATGACGGGGCGCTGCGATCGATGCCGAAACAGCACTCGAGCTCCTTGCCCTCATCAATCCCGCGTGATACCGAGCACTACTGGAGTCGAGCGGCCACACGCTGACGGTGCAGCCGAGCCTCGAGAATTGTCGCGACGGTCCGGAACTTGAGAAATATCCACGCGAACGGCAACAGAACTTTGCGCCACCCCGTGAGCCGTTTCTTGGCGAATCGCCACAGGGATTCGTGGTGCGCACGCAACATCGCAGTCGGGCGCGTACGCGTGCTCACACCCTGCACGTGTGTCACGACTGCCGTCGGTTCGTAGCGAATATCGAAACCCGCGCGCTTGAGCCGCCAACACAGGTCAACGTCTTCGACATACATAAAGTAGCCCGCATCCCACCCGCCGACTCGGTCGATTGCGTCGCGGCGAAGCCAGATCGCTGCGCCCGAAACCCACTCGGCCTCGCAGGGGAGCGAAGGGTCACGATCGAGTTGTCGATAGCGCCGAGTAAACGGATTCGACTTCCAAACGAGTCCGAATATTCCGTGGCCGACCGCATCGGTGAGTTTCGGAACGAGACGAATGCTGGGATAGACGCTGCCATCTGGGTTGAGGATTTTCGGGCCGACCGCTGCGAGATTGTCATGTGGTGTAAACGCCGAGAGCGCTGAAATGGTTGCACCCGGATGAAGTTCCAGATCGGGATTGCACACCGCAACAATCGGTGCCGTCGTTGCGTCGATGCCGCGGTTCGCTCCGGCGGCGTAGCCGAGGTTCGCTTGCTCGATGACCCGAACGTGCGGCAGATCGCGAATCGCGTCGAGTGAACCATCAGTCGACGCGTTGTCCACAACGATCACCAAGGGCTCGGAGGGCGTCGCGTCGTTTGCAGCCGCCGCGTCCACCACCATCGATTCAACTGCCGCTCGAAGCAGGTGACCGGCGTTGTAATTGATCACGACGTACTGGCACGCCGGCTCGGTCATTGGCGGTACCACTCCGCCGTGCGCTGCAAGCCTTCGCGCGGGTCAATGCGCGGCTCCCAGCCGAGTCGTTCTTTCGCCAAGGTGATATCAGGCTTGCGTTGCTTTGGATCGTCTTGCGGGAGCGGTCGGTGCACCATCTCCGAAGTCGAACCTGTCACCTCACGTACAAGTTCCACGAGTTCCAGCATGGTCATTTCGATGGGATTGCCGATATTGATCGGGCCTGCTTCTTCGGAGTCAAGCAGGGCGAGCAGTCCACGCACTTCATCTTCGACGTAGCAGAAGGAACGCGTCTGAGATCCGTCGCCGTAGACGGTGAGGGGCTCGCCAGCGATTGCTTGTGTGAGAAGGTTCGAGACCACGCGCCCGTCGCCCGGGTCGAGGCGAGGGCCGTAGGTGTTGAAGATGCGAACGATCTTGGCGTCGACGTTGAAGGTTCGTCGGTACGCTGCCGTCATTGCCTCGCCGAAACGTTTCGCTTCGTCATACACGCTGCGCACCCCGATCGGGTTCACGTTTCCCCAGTAGGTCTCCGGTTGCGGATGGATGGACGGGTCGCCGTACACCTCCGAGGTTGATGCCACAAGAAATCGTGCGCCGTTCATGCGGGCGAGTTCAAGAGCGTTGCGCGTTCCCTCGCTTCCCACGCGGAGGGTTTCGATCGGAAGTTCGAGGTATCGCGGCGGCGATGCGGGCGACGCAAAATGCAGCACCGCGTCGATGGCGCCATCGACAGGAATGCCATCGACAACGTCGGCTTCGATCAGCTTGAAGTGCTGGTTGCGATCCAAATGTGCAATGTTCTCGCGGCGTCCAGTCGAGAAGTTGTCGAC
>JBARPG010000225.1:0-6409 GCA_049642885.1 Acidimicrobiia bacterium
CGCAGTGCTGTTGGCTTTTGGCGTAATTGGTCGTCGCCGTCGAGAACGATTCGAGCCGTCTCAGACTGCGTTCCTGGTCACTCGCGTGCCCGAGAAACGATTGGCGTTGCGGGCGGTCATGCGACCGTTACTTCTCGGAGCGCTTGCAACATTCCTCGCAGGGACTGCGGTCGGCGCGACGGTTCTCCTTCTCGGACTCATCATGTGGCAGCTGCCTCACCGCGCTCGTCTGATCGCAATCCTTGGGCCGGTGTGTGCGCTTGTCTGCGGCGCGTACATCATCATCCAACAAGTGCGGTACTCGTATCCGCCGCAATTCGAGTGGCCGACGCGCTTTGATCGCGTCCATCCTCTGGGTTGGCTCGCAGTCATGATCCCAGCGCTCTATCTCTGGACGACTCCTTCACCTGAGGATCATTGATGTCACCGAAATCATTTCTCTTGTCCGATGCGCTCGCCGCGTATGTCGTCGCGCACAGCTCACCTCGCGACGCGGTCGAGACCCGGTTGGCAACTCGAACTGCCAGCCTTGGCGAGGTTGCCGGGATGCAAATTGCCCCAGAACAAGCGGCGTTCATGGGATGGCTCGTCGCAGCACTCGATGTGCGGGTTGCGGTCGAAGTCGGCACGTTCACGGGCCTCTCGGCGCTTGCAATTGCACGAGGCTTCCGTCCTGGCGGACACCTGACCTGTTTCGATCGTTCTGAAGAGTGGATCGACATCGCACGCGAGCATTGGAGGTTGGCTGGAGTTGCGGACCGAATCTCAGTGCACCTCGGCGATGCGGCGGAGCTCCTTCCGGTACACGCTCCTGCGCAAATCGACTTCGCGTTCATTGACGCGGATAAGCCTGGCTATCTGCGCTACTACGAAACTCTCCTGAAGAACCTTTCGCCGCACGGAGTGATCGTGGTGGACAACACGCTGTGGAGCGGGGCAGTCGTCGATGATTCGAATCATGACGACGACACGGTCGCGCTCCGAGCCTTCAACGATTATGTCGCTACCGATGAGCGTGTCGATGTCGTTCTGCTCCCCGTCGCAGATGGACTCACGCTCATTCGTCACGCCGGGACGGGGACGACCTCATGATGTTGACGGATGCATGCGATTGCGTCTGTTCGAAAGCTGGCGACCCGCTCGGAGAACGAACCTAAGCGGAACGTAACGGTTCCAGATCGAAAGAACGTCGTGAGCGGTCCTTCCATTTGGTAGCTGTCGACATCGCTCACCCACGCGGAGGTGCCGTCGCTCAAGATCACTTCGAAGGTATGCATGCGAACTCCTTTCATGAGCACGGTACGACGGCATGCCTGTGGATCGCTAGAGGGATCATCATGTGGAGGAGCGGGGGATAACCTTGGTCGCGTGCTCGAGAGAAAGTGCTTCTTTGCGTATTGAGATCGTGCAACTCGATCCGTCGTTCCCAATTCCTCGCCAGGCGAAACACGGCGATGCGGGCTACGACTTGATCAGCACCGTGTCTGCGACGATCCCACCTGCAGGTGGGCGTGTCACGCTCCCGACTGGAATCGCGATCGCAATCCCCGAAGGCTTCGCTGGATTCGTGCTTCCGCGTAGCGGTCTTGCCGCTCGGCATGGCATCACGTGTGTGAACGCCCCGGGGCTCATTGATTCGGGGTTTCGTGATGAGATATCTGTCATTCTTGCGAACACCGATCAAGTACGGGAATACGCAGTGCAGCGCGGAGATCGCATCGCTCAACTCGTTATTCAACGCGTCGAATCGGTGGAGTGGGTCGAAGTGCCCGCACTACCCGAGAGTGATCGTGGAACCGGTGGGTTTGGATCTACGGGGCGGTAGCTGGAACGGTCAAGGGCCAATCACGGCTTCGTTGCGATACAGGACAGCAGCAGTTCCCGCGTCGCGCTGACTTCGGCGTCGGTGCCGAACACGTCAGCAATGAGGTCGGTCGCTCCCGCCTCCTCAATACGACCGACTTGATCACGCACATAGGCGAGATCACCCACAATGGCGAGCTCTGCCGGTCCGGCAACGCCTTCGCGATCGAGCATCGCTCGATACGACGGCAGTGATCCATACACCGCGTAGCGTTCGGCAGCGAGCTCCCGCGCCCCTTTCTCATCCGAAGTCACACAGAACGGCAACCCGACACCGATGCGCGGTGGAGGGTTTCCCGCAGCGGCTGCAGCTTGTCGAATACGCGGAGCAACGTGGGTTGCAATCGTCTTCGCTCCGGTCATCCAGGTCGCGGTGCCATCGGCGAGGCGACCGGCGATCTCGAGCATTCGGGGACCGAGCGCAGCGACCATGACGGGGACGCGCAACGGTGGATCATTTGGCACATCCATAGGTAGCACGACCGAAAAACGCTCGCCTCGAAACGAGACCTTGCCTTTGCGCAGCAGTGGCATGAGGACTTCGAGGTATTCCTCCATGTGCCCAGCCGGTCGATCCCACGGAATGCCGAACATCCGGTCAATGACGATTTCGTGCGAAAGCCCGATGCCGAGCGTGAAACGACTCCCTGTTGCATCAGCCGCGCACAATGCTTGCGCAGCGAGCGCTGTGGGATGGCGAGGCCACGTAGGAACGACAGCGGTACCCAATTCCGAGAGTCCAGGGACTTCGCGTCCAACGACGGAAAGCACGCCAATGGAATCCAGGCCGAAAATCTGTGGGATCCAAAAGGAATCGAACCCGTCAATGGCGGCTCGGCGAGCCGATTCGACGACGGCGTTTACTCCACGACTTGCTGATTCTCCGTCAAAAATTCCGATGCGCATCGCTTGAGCGTAGGCGGCGTTGCTATCCTGTGCGACCCAAGCGGACGTGGCTCAGCGGTAGAGCATCACCTTGCCAAGGTGAGGGTCGCGGGTTCAAATCCCGTCGTCCGCTCCAACGCTCTCACAGAACGCAGACCGACACAGCCTGCGTGGATGAGAGCAATCGGAGGATTGAATGACTGGTATCGAGACGATGCTCGGCGGCATTGTTGGCAGTCAGCACCTCAGTTTCGGCAGCGAGATCGTCGTTGACGACACTCACGATGAGTCTTTGACAGCGGCGGCGGTTACTCCGATCGCGGTCGTGCGTCCGAGTTCCGCAACAGAGATCGCCGCAGTCCTTGCCGTCGCCGCTGAACACCATCTGCCGATCACGGCGCGCGGTAGCGGAACGGGCATGTCGGGTGCAGCCGTTCCCGATCCAAACGGCATCGTGGTTTCGCTCAGCCGAATGAACGCGATTCTTGAGATCGATACCGAGAATCACATTGCACGCGTGCAGGCCGGTGTCACGTTGGTGCAACTCGATGAAGCGCTTCAGCCACTGGGTCTTGTGTACCCAGTGTTCCCAGGCGAGAACTCCGCTTCGCTCGGCGGCAACGTGAATACAAACGCTGGGGGGATGAGAGCCGTGAAATATGGCGTGACTCGCCACCACGTGCTCGGTGTCGAAGCGGTCCTCGCAAGCGGAGAAATTATCCGCTCGGGTGGAAAGTACGTGAAGGCCTCGACCGGCTATGACCTCACCCAGTTGATCATCGGTTCGGAAGGAACCTTGGCCATCGTCACCGAAGTGACGTTGAAACTCCAGCCGCGCCGAGCCCACGCTGCGACCGTGCTGGTGCCATTCGAGACGCTCGATGAAGTTGTAAACGCAGTACCGCCCGTCGTCGCATCGGGACTTGCTCCCCTGATCGTCGAATACATCGATCTCCTGACGATGGCGGCAATTCAGGCCGAGTTCGAGCTGCCCCTCGGGATTCCGAAACAGATTCAAGATCAGGCCCTTGCCTATCTCGTGATCGTGCTGGAATCGAATCACGAAGATCGTCTCGACGAAGATGTTGCGGCGGTCGCGGAATTGGTTGGCACCTTGGGCGCCCTCGACGTGTACGTGTTGCCGCCGAAGGCAGCGACGGATCTGATCGAAGCACGGGAGAAGGCATTCTTCCTGGCGAAAGGTGCTGGCGCGAATGAAATTGTCGACGTCGTCGTGCCGCGCTCGTGCATGCCCGAGTTCATGCGACGCGTGTCTGCCCTCGCTGCAGAACGAGGTACGTGGATCGCTGGTTGCGGACATGCCGGTGATGGCAACGTGCACTTGTCGGTCTTCCAGGGAGATCCAGACGTCCTGCACGAAACGATGATGGAGCTGTACCGAATCGGTCACGAACTCGGCGGAACGATCAGTGGCGAACACGGTCTCGGCACAGAAAAGCGGCCGTACTACCTGGCGCTTGAAGACCCGGTCAAGATTGCGCTCATGAAGCGCATCAAGTCAGCATTTGACCCGATGGGGCTGCTCAACCCTGGCAAGATCTTCGGCGAGCCGATACGCGTGCATGATCATGTGTGAGGGAATCCGCGAGCGTTATCGAAAGGCTTCACGATGAATGGCGCAGAGTTGGTGCTTCGCACCTTGGTCAATTCCGGCGTGGACATTTGTTTCACAAATCCCGGAACTTCGGAAATGCATTTCGTCGCTGCGTTCGATCAAGTTGAGGGCATTCGCGGCGTGCTCGGTCTGCATGAAAACGTTGTCACGGGTGCGGCTGACGGATATGCACGCATCAGTGGACGTCCCGCGTCGACCTTGCTCCACCTCGGGCCTGGCCTCGGCAATGGGTTCGCGAATCTCCACAATGCGCGCCGTGCACACACTCCGCTCGTGAACATCGTTGGTGACCATGCCACCTATCACAAGCAGTTCGATGCTCCGCTTGAAACCGATATTGAAGCGATCGCGGGCGCGTGTTCTCGATGGGTTGGACGTTCGAAGTCGGTGGATGACGTAGCTCAGCTAGCAGCGGAGGCTGTCGCTCAGGCAAACGCCGGACGCGGGGGAGTGGCGACGCTGATACTTCCCGCAGATGTTGCGTGGTCGGCGGTGCATTCAGCGCCAGCGACTGCGGCCGTGAGCGCCCTCGGTTTCCCAGACGTGGATCGTGTCGAAGCCGCACAGGCCGCTATGACCTCTGGAGAGCGAACCGTGTTGCTGATTGGAGGGCGCGCTCTGCGCGGTCGCGGGCTGCGCGCTGCTCAACGCTCAGCACGGGCGACCGGAGCAGTGCTGATCGCAGAGACCTTTCCCGCTCATATGGAACGTGGCGGCGCGTTGCCCGCCGTCGATCGCCTTGCATATCTCGCTGAGTTCGCAGCCATGCAGATCGGTGATGCCGCTCACATCATCCTCGTCGATGTTCCCTCGCCGGTTTCGTTCTTTGCCTATCCGAGCAAGCCGTCGGATCTCGTTCCCGAGAACGCAAACGTGATCCACCTCGTCGATGAGAACCAGGACGCAGTCGCTGCTCTTGAGGCTCTTGCTGACGCGCTCGATGCTCCGGCATTCAGGCCGGAAGATCAGCCCGGCGCACGACCCGATCGACCGACTGGCGAGGTCACGCTCGAATCGGTCGCTGCAGCAATCGGTGCGACGTTGCCGGAAGGGGCAATCGTCGCGGACGAATCGAATACTTCGGGACTCTTCGTTCCTGGTGCAACTCAACATTCGCCGGAGCACGACGTGATGTGCATCACTGGCGGTGCAATCGGAATTGGGCTCCCGCTCGCGCTCGGAGCAAGCCTTGCGGCACCTGACCGCCCGACGGTGTGTTTGGCCTCGGACGGTTCGTCTCTGTACACCTTGCCCGCCCTGTGGACGATGGCCCGTGAGGGATGCAATATCACGACGGTCTTGTATAACAACCGTTCCTACGCGGTGCTGAATATGGAGCTCAAACGAGTCGGAGCGGACCGAACCGAGCGGGCAGCGGAGATGTTGGATCTTTCGCGACCGGATCAGGATTTTGTAGCGCTTGCGCAGGGACTCGGTGTTCCCGCTCTACGTGTCGAGCGTGCCGAGGACCTTACCGATGCGTTGGAACAGTCGTATCGGGAACCGGGTCCGCTTCTCATTGAATGCGTAGTGGAGCCCCTGGAACTCTGAGGCGTACGTATCGTCTGAATGTGCCTCGCCACGCGCCGCACACACCCGCTGATCCACAATTTGTACTTGGTTGCGACGATGTTGCCACTGAAAGTGATTTCCAATAGGCTCAGCGCACTCCAAGGCGCACGTAAGGCGCTTTTGTGCATTTCATGTTGGAAACAGGGGGACCTCAATGAAATCGCGAATGATGCTGGCATCATCCGTTGCCGTAGCGGTACTGGCGGCATGTCAGCCGGCGGCGCAGATTCCTCCTCAACCCATTCCGGCAATGCCATCAAACTGCAATGCCTTGTCGGTTGACACATGCGGCTTGCCGTACCCCTCAAATCAGTTTTCTGTGCCAGACGCGACTTCGCCCACCGGAATTCGGTTGAAGGTTTCGGATGACATCGTTCGCTCCGAAGTGCTGGACCAACTCCCGGCCTCGCTGCGACCGGAACGTATCTACTCGGGTCAGGACGGCTTCTCTGC
>JBARPG010000226.1:0-6180 GCA_049642885.1 Acidimicrobiia bacterium
CATCGAGCAGGTCACGATCGTCATGCGCTGGTTCGGCCGCCGCGGCACGATCATCCATGATCGCTTGCACGAGCGAAACCAACTCGATGCGCGCTGCATCACGCCGACGAAAACTCTCGATGTCGGCATACGCGTCGACGTAGGCCAAGGCGTCGGTGCCACGTTCAAGGTCGTGATAGAGCTGCGCAAATCTGATGTCGAGGGAATCCCGAAATCGAGGCCCGATCAGACAGGCCGATGAGGTGTAGATCGTGAGTTCAGCGAACCAGTCGAGGAGATCAATCTCGCCTCCTTCATCGCTCCACGCCGCGATCATGCGATCGACCTCTGCGCTGATCGTGGTGGCGTGTCCGCGCATGAACTTGTCGCGCAGCGCCTGGTTATGCAGCATCTCGCGTCGGCGCTCCGGCGGTGCGTCAAAGATGACACCTTCGCCGAAGATCGGCTTCATAAAGGGATAGGCCTCGGCTTGATCGAGCACCTCTTCGGGGGCGCGGAAGAACCACTCGTTCGCGTCGGGGCTCGCGACCAGCACCACGTCACGTTTCCCCAACATGAAACGCCCGATCGGGCCGCACTCTGAGCGGACACGCTCCATCAGCGCGATCGGGTCGGTGCGTAACTCATGAAGGTGGCCAAGATCGGGATCGGCACCGCTCAGCATCGTCATGTGGTCTCCCGGTTTTGCATTCCTACTTCTTGTCGACTCGAGTCGGTGGTATCTTGCCGACCGTCTTGACAGGTGTCAATTCATCAGCTCCACTCCCCTACAGGAACCACTATGGCCACTATGCGAATCGAATCGAAAGGCCCAACGGCACACACCCGCCAGGTGCTCAGTCAACGCCAAGGCGAGACGGTCGCCACGGTCCTCGCTGCGGGTCTTGAACAATTGCGGGCGCACGGATATGAACAACTGAGCATTCGCGCGGTGGCCACCGCTGCTGGCGTGACGCACACCACTGCGTACGCGTATTTCACCTCGCGAGCTCACCTTGTGGCCGAGATCTACTGGCGCGAACTTCAAAGCGTTCCGCACGCCAGTTTCCGCGAAGGTTTATCGCTCGCAGCGCGAGTGAACCGCGCGTTCAAAGGCCCCGCACTTCTCCTCGCTGATGAACCCGAGCTTGCGCAGGCCGCGCTTTCCGCCTTGCTGAGCACCGATCCAGAAGTCAATCGGCTTCGCAACGCGATCGGCACAGACCTGGCAAGCCGCGTCAGCGATGTCGTCGGACCCGACACTGCTCCCGCGATCACCGACGCGCTCCTGCTCGCCTTTAGCGGCGCGATGTTGCAAGCGGGTATGGGCTACTTCGATTTCACGGGAGTCGTCGAGCGGATGCGCGCACTTGCGAAGCTGCTCGAGTCACCATCGAACGGCGGCAATCGTGCGTGACGATTGGCAGTCCCAGTTTGAGAACAGCGCGCTCACCCCGTGGTCGGGTCGCACGCATCAAGAGTTAGCGGAATTGTTTCGGGAGCTGCTCCTTGCTGGCCACCTCATCGATCGCTCTGGCATGCCGCACCTCATCGAGCGCTTCGGTCGCGATGGCATGCGCGATGTTGCAATCAACGAATGGATGGCCGCCAGCCCCATTTACACCAAGCGCATGCAATTGCTCCTCGGCTTTGTCGGCGACACCGTGGAGACGATGTTCAAGGGCCTGCAATTCGACATCGGCGCGCCGCATGAGTTCCTCGACTTCCGCTGTGTCGTACACGACGAGGCCCACGGGGAGTTCACGCTCGCTCACTGTGGAGCACTCATGGACGTCGAGCCAATGGGTGAAGATTTCGTATTGGCGATGTGCCATCAGATCGAGGATCCAACCTTCGACGCGACGGCGGCTGCCACAAATCCCTACGCCCGCGTGCGACCGATCCATCGTCCGCCGCGCGTTCCGAGCGATCGGAACCCGCATTGTCACTGGTCGGTGACGATCGATCTCGAACGGGATCCTCTTCCGATGCCCGCCGTTTCGGTCGAGTTAGCTACTTCGGCAATCGCGCAACTCGCGCTCGCCGCACCCGATCGATCTCTCTCGGTCGAGGATGGTTTCAACGATTACTCACGCGCATTCGATCCCGACTTCATCGCGGAGGATCTTTCGTCGGCCGCGCTTTCGGCTGTACTCGATGAGGTCTGCCTCCAAGGGCATTTGCTGACCCGTGCCTATCTATTGCAGGTGATGGAACGCACGACCCCTGAGGACGCGCGCAACGTCGGCATCAAACAAGCGATGGGGATTGCGGGTCTCGCCGCGAAACGCTTCGCTGCAGCATTCGGTGCGGGCGACGGGCTTTCCCGCATCGCGTCGGTGCTCGCCATCCACCCACTTTTCTTGCCACGAGCGTACGTCGGGGTGGCCTTCGATAGCACAGATAACTCACTGGTGATCGCAGTCCCTGCGAGTCCAAGCCGCGCCGAACCCGATGGACTCACGTGGATGTCGTTGATGGCCGAAGGCGGCAACGCGATTCTCGAATCACTCGTCACATGCGTAGATCCCCAAGCTCAGGTCGCTCGACTCGCTCCGCACGGAGAAACGGTGCGCTGGGCAATCACGATCGATCCCAACGCAGGACCCGCGCGGCAACCTGACGAAGTGACGTTGACGGAGTTCTCGACCGGAGCAACGTTCGCGTTTCAGACGCGACTCCCGTAGCTCGACACGTCCGCGACCGCAACCGCGGCCAGCGATCAGACCTAGATTTTCGAGCCGAAGCGTTCCGCCGCTGCGCGTTCAAGCCGCTCACGGTGATTTGGATGAGCGATGCGGATCAGTGCTTTTGCACGCTCCGCCAGCGACCGTCCATGGAGATTGACGGCGCCATATTCGGTGATGACATAGTGCACGTGCGATCGAGTTGTCTTCACGCCAGCGCCCGGTCGCAACATCGGTTCAATGCGTGAATCCCCTGAGCCAGTGACTGATGGCAACGCGATAATCGGGATGCCGCCCTCAGAGATCGCTGCACCGCGCATGAAGTCCAGCTGACCACCGACTCCCGAAAACTGGCGGGTCCCGATCGATTCAGCACAGACCTGACCGGTGAGGTCGATTTCGATCGCACTGTTCACCGCAACCACGAGCGGATTTCGGCGAATCACGAGCGGGTCATTGACATAGCCGACATCGAGGAGGCGCACGCTGGGATTTCCATCGACGAAGTCGTACAGCTTCTGGGAGCCCATCACGAAACCGGCCACAATTTCACCGCGATGAATCAACTTCGCTTCGCCAGTGACTGCACCTGCTTCGACCAAACGACGGACGCCGTCGGAAAACATCTCAGAATGGACGCCGAGGCGGCGATGGCCCGTCAACGCGTCGGCCACTGCATCGGGCACCGAGCCGATACCGAGCTGTAGGCATGCCCCGTCAGGAATAAGGCCCGCTGCATGCTCACCGATCGCCTTCTCCACCGGCCCAATTGGAGCCACCTTCGGCGAAGGGAGCAGGTCGTCAGATTGCACCAGTGCGGCGAATCGGCTCACGTGTATCAGCCCGTCACCGTGCGTGCGGGGCATGTGCTCATTGACCTGACCGATCAGGATCTTCGACGCGTCGGCAGCTGCACGCGAAACATCGACTGACACGCCGAGCGAACACCACCCGTGGCGATCAGGCGGCGCTACTTGGAGCAGCGAAACGTCAACACTGAGTGCGCCGGTGTGGAACATCCGAGAAATCTCGCTCAGAAACACGGGCACATAGTCGGCCGCTCCAGAATTGACGGCGTCGCGCACGTTCGCCCCGACGAAGAGCGCACGAACTGCGACGCGTGACGGGGATTCACCGCCAATGTACGGAGCCGGACCTTCGGTGTGGAGGTGAGTGACTTCGATTCCGTCGATCGTCCGAGCACGTTCCGCAAGTGCCTCAATCAGAACTCTGGGCGCTGCCGCACCGGTGTGCACAAACACCCGAGCACCCGAACCAACGAGCTCGAGAGCGGCGGAGGCAGACACGAATTCGCGGCCGTGTTTGCTCAGATCGGTGGGGGGTGACATCGGGAGAAGTCCTTCATATTTGGGTTCGCCAGTATGGCTCGGGCTGCGACCTCGCCGTGTGTCGAGCCTGCGTGCGCTGGCCGATGGTTGCGTACTTTTAGGCCGTGTCGTCCTCAGACGTCCACGTTCCCGAGTGGCGGACTGAAGACCAATCGGGTGATCGCCGCTCAAGAAACGCCGCTGCCGCCTCGGCGAGTTCACCGCCGGTTGAAGCGAGGATCTGCGTGCGATTCTCGAGAGCGATCGCGTGGTCGAGACTTGCGGCGTCAAGGTTTGACCACATCACTTCTTTGGTCATCACGAGCCCGAACGGGCTGAGTGCACACAGCGTGTCGGCGAGCTCGAGCGCGTGCGCCAACGCGTCTGGTGTCACTGCAGAAACAATGCCAATCCGTTCGGCTTCCTCCGCCTCGACCGTACGCGAGGTCAGCAGCAGTTCAAACGCACGTGTCGACCCGATTGCACGAGGAAGCGTGTAGCTGATTCCGATATCGCAGCCACCAACGCCGACTTTGATGAACTGCGCACAGAACCTGGCGGACTCAGACGCGACTCGAAGGTCACAGGCCAGCGCCAATGCGAAGCCACCTCCGTATGCCGCGCCGTTGATCGCGGCGATCACCGGCTGTTGCAGGTTGCGGAGTTTGATCGGAAGGTCAGCCATGCGCTTTTGCGACAGCATTCCCGCACGCGGACCACTGGTTGCGCGAGACGTAGACGACCCCTCAATGTTCGCGAGATCAAGTCCCGAACAAAACGCGCGCCCGGCACCTGTCAGTATGACAACTCGACATGCATTGTCGAGTTGGATCTCGTCGAGCGCCGCGTGAAGTTCGTCGACGAGAGCGAAGGAAAGGGCGTTGAGCACTTCGGGTCGGTTGAGCGTCACGACCGCGACTTCGGGTCGCGGATATGTGACGAGCACGAGCGGATTTCCCGCGCGTTCGAGTTCGGATTGCTTCACAGCGGACATCGCTCTCCTTCAACAGGGCCACCTGAGCATTCATCGCCACGGGCAAAGCATCTGCTGCACCGGCGGCGCGGATCACGCTACCGTCAGGAGCACTACGAGTCGACGCCGAACGGGAGGAGAGCGAATCGATGAAGATGATGTCAGGACTTGACGCTCGATTCCTCTTTTCTGAGACGAAGTCAACGCCCATGCATACGATCAAAGTCGCGATCGTCGATGTTTCGGGTCGTTC
The DNA here is from genome assembly GCA_049642885.1 of Acidimicrobiia bacterium. Classification (GTDB taxonomy): domain Bacteria; phylum Actinomycetota; class Acidimicrobiia; order IMCC26256; family JBARPG01; genus JBARPG01. The sequence continues at coordinate 5,221 of JBARPG010000226.1, forward strand.
ACATCCGCTGACGCCAGATCGCTTGCGCGCCATTCTCGAATCGCGCTTGGAGCGCATGCCTGTACTGCGCCAACGCATCATCAAGATTCCTCTTGGCCTCGCGAACCCAGTGGTCATCGATGACCCTGACTTCGACCTCGAGCGCCACATTCATTGGCGCACATTGCACGCGCCAGGTGGTTCTCGCGAGCTCGACGCGTTGATCGCGCGTGTTCTCACCACGCGGCTACCGCGCGATCGTCCGCTGTGGGAGCTGAACGTCGTCGAAGGACTCGAGCAAGGTCGAGTCGCGTTCGTCGTCAAGATCCACCATGCGCTCGCCGACGGTGTCGCGGCGGTCGCACTGCTCGTCAACGCGTTTCTCGCTGAGGATGATGGCGCAGTACTCGACAACTTCGAGCCCGAACCCGTCCCCGCGTCGCGTGCGCTCTACCGAACGGCAGCCAAAGCTACGTCCGTTGTTGTCGGGTCAATCCCGCGCTTCACCCGTTACACGGTGAAGGGGCTGCGCCTTCGTCGCCTCACCCGAAAGAGCGAGGACACTCCGGTGCTCGGGCCATTCGCAGGGCCGCGAACACCCTTCAATGTTTCACTCGTACCCGATCGGACCTTCGCCACGCTCACGCTCGACATGGACACGCTCCGCGCCGCGAGAACGAAAACCGGAGCGTCGACCAACGACGTATTTCTCGCAATCTGCGCGGGAGGTATTCGTCGCTACCTCCTACGAATGGACCAACTGCCCGAGACGAGCCTCGTTGCGTCGGTGCCCGTTGCGACAAAGACCGAACAACATCGCCTCGCCGGGAATCACGTCGACAATCTCTTTCTTCCGATCCACACCGATGAAGTGGATCCGATCCAACGCACCCGACGCATCCACGCGTCTGCCAGCGCGGCACGACGCGACCGTCACGCCCTTGGCCCGGAACTTTTTGAATTCCGAGCCGGGCTCATTCC
>JBARPG010000227.1:0-5834 GCA_049642885.1 Acidimicrobiia bacterium
AGGCGGAACGACGTCGCGCAAGGGCGGATTCGTCGGCGCGCTCGGCGCTGCTGACGCGCTGGTCGTCGTGGTCGTCGTGGTGGTCGTGGTGGTCGAAGACGCGATTGTCTCAGCCCGTGCCTGGTCAAATGCGCTCCGCAAGTGATCTTGTTGGCCTGCGGTATATAGACCGGTTCCCCAAAGTTGGTACGCAACGAACAAAAGAATCAAGAGGCCTGAGGTCACCATCGTTCGCCCCACGCCCGAGAGGACGCTCGAGATCGTCAGCCACTTGCGTCGCGCGGCTCGAATTCGCTTTCCGCGCCGCGCTCCCGCGACCGGTTCGGCGCCGGAATCGGCGATTTCCGCGAGTTCGGCTGCGTCCTCGGGCAGTTCAGGTGGAGATTCCATGGGCTGTAGATCCTTTCACAGCTCGAACGTGCCGCTGACCCATCCATGACGCACTTCGACCGCGTCTCCGCAACCTTCGTACACTTGTCGAGCTTGAACAGCGCTGATGAACCATTCGTGAGGTTGCGGGATGTCGTCTGTGTGTTTGGCGCCTATCCCGCACTTGCCGGAGCCGATCTCGACGTGGGACCCGGAGAGATTCTTCATCTCCAAGGTGCAAATGGCGCCGGAAAGACGACGTTGCTGCGGGTTGTTGCAGGTTTCCTCGCGCCCGTGCGTGGGACCGCCGTCGTGCTCGGCCACGATCTCATGACTTCCAGCGGTCGCCGGCGAGTGCGTCAGGACGCGACGTTCGTGGCAGGTGAACCCCTTGCCTACGAGGATTTGACGATTGAAGAGAATCTGAGATTTCTCTCAGGAAACAACGGGGCATGCTCGGTTGCGGACAGCCTCGATCGATTCGCACTCGGACCGCTTCGCAACCAGCGCGTTCGTCAGTGCTCAACCGGGCAGCGGAAACGAGTTGGGCTGGCTGCGGGGTTCTCGCGACCCGCCACTCTGTTGCTGCTCGATGAGCCTCATGCAGGCCTTGATACCGCGGGGAGAATGCTCCTGGATACGGCCGTTATCGAGTGGGTACGCGAAGGTCGCTCGGTGCTGATCGTGAGTCATGAACTCGGGCCTGCGGAATCGCTTGCAACCCGCGCGGTCGACGTGCGTGGGGGAGTGATCGTGTGATGCCCGCTTCGCAGGTCGAACCGAGGTCGCGCCATCGGGCGCTTCGCCCCACCGGTCAGCCGTGGCTTTCCGCGGCGGCGCGCATCGCTCGCAAAGACTTGTTGATCGAGCGGCGATCACGGGTGGTCACTGCACAAATCATTCCGTTCGCGGGAGTCGTCCTGCTCCTGTTCGCGTTCGCTCTCGACCCAGATCGCGGAATTCTTCGCCGTACGGCACCGGGCCTGTTCTGGGTCGCCGTGCTGCTGTGCTCGCTGCTGATGATTGCACGCAGCTACGCAATCGAACCACAAGATGGTCTGGTACGCATCGGATACGAACCGCCTGCGATTTTCTTTGGCAAGACCGCTGCGGTGTTCGTGGAATTGCTCCTCCTGGAGCTCGTACTCGGCGTCGGGATGGTTGCCCTCTACGACGTACAGATGCACCAGCTCGGAGTCGTGATTATCTCGCTGGTGTTTACGAGCATTGCGTTGGCGGCCCTGGGTGTGCTGTTCGGCGCGGTGTCTGCGGCGGAGAGCACGGGGGCAACACTCCTGCCGCTGTTGCTGTTCCCGGCGCTGACGCCAGTCATGCTTGGGGGAACGCAAAGCCTTGAACGCGCCCTACACGACTCGCCGGAAGACGCGTGGCCGTGGATTCGGCTGCTTGCACTCGTTGCGGTCATCGCTGTCAGCGGTGGGGCACTCGCCTATGAATGGTTGGTGGAACGATGAAATCGAAGGCCCTTGGTCTGTGCACTCTGATCAGCCTGTTGGCACTCGCGGTGATGGGTCTGTGGGTGACTCCGCCCGATGCCATCCAAAGCGACGCGGTGCGCCTTTTGTATTTGCATGCGCCAGCAGCGTGGGGCGCATACCTGGCGTTCGCAGCCACCTCGATCGCTTCGGCGCTCTACTTGTGGCCACGCACTCGGAGCATGCGGTGGGACGCCATCGCCGGCGCTTCTGCCGAGGTGGGGGTGATCTTCACTGGGCTCACCCTTCTCGTTGGATCGCTGTGGGGTAAGCCAATTTGGGGTGACTGGTGGAGTTGGGATGCACGGGTCACGACCACGGCGGTCCTGTTCTTCCTCTACCTCGGATATCTCGCGTTGAGAGGTGTGGATGAGGATCCGGCAGTGCACGCAAAGCGCAATGCGGTTGTCGCATTGATTGCATTCGTCGACGTACCGGTCGTGCATTTCTCGGTCACGTGGTGGAGAACCCAGCATCAGTCCGCCACGGTGTTTAATCCCGATCTGAAAGCAAGAATCCAAGATGGATCGATGCGTTTTACCCTTGCGCTCGGCGTGCTGGCATTCACGCTCCTCTATGTGTACCTCGTGTCACTGCGCGTCAAGGTGAGCCAAGCCGGCGCGGTCGCTGCCGATGCTGATCTTGACCGTGCGATCATTCGCCGTAGAGAGGAAGGCGCATGAAATACGCCGAGTACGTAATCGCCGGGTGGGGTCTTTCTACAGCGATCATCGGGCTGTATTGGGCCAAGCAGCGACGAGCGCTCCGGGCAATCGAACACGCGAGTCGTGAAACGCAGGGCAATTCGGGCGCGGAGCTGTGAGTTCCTCACGTCGTCGATCTTGGCGTGCCGTTGTCGCGGGCCTCATTTGCATTGTTGCCGTGGGGGCGCTGCTGTTCGGCGTGTTGAAGTCAAACATCGTGTACTACCGAACCGTCCCAGAGGCGCTGGTTGCTGCGAAGGAGTCTGATCGTGGCGGCCGGTTCCGGCTGGGTGGCGTCGTCGTCGCAGGTTCGGTGCGTGAAGCCGCCAATGATCGCGTCGCATTCAAGCTCACTGATGGCACCGTGACGGTTGGGGTTCTGAATGACGGTTCGCCTCCGGACCTGTTCCGGGAAGGGGAGTCGATCCTCTGCGAAGGGACATTCGATCGCGAGGGCAAGACATTTCTTTCCGACAAGATCACGATTCGCCATGGAAATGAATACAAGGCGCCTTCAGCCTCTACGAGCTCGAGTTCAGTACGTGGGAACGCTGCAGGTCGATAGCGAATGAACCCTCGCATCGCACTCGGTGTCGGTGGTCTCGCCCTTGGCGTTGTTTGTGCCGTCTTCGGGATCGCCTTTTTGTATCTCGGATTACGAACCGTCTCAAAGCGACTGCTGAGGCGCGGCCGTCTCCTCTCGGTCGGAACGTTCGTTTCGATGCTTGTCTCGCTCGTCGCAATGGAGTGGGCGCTCCTCTCCCATGATTTTTCAATCGCATACGTCGCCGGACACAACGCTCGAGGGACGCCCTTTCTGTACACGGTGACCGGTTTGTGGGCCGCGCTCGAAGGTTCAATCTTGCTTTGGGCTGCGATCCTCACTGGCTACGTGGCGTTCATGGCGTTCCGCACTCGACGCGACCAGAGCGACAGCGCATCAACCGTGGCACTGATCGTGGCACTGTTCGTCGCGGTGTTCTTCTTCGTCATGTTGCTCGGTCCGGCGAATCCGTTTGCTGCGACAGAAGGACTCATCCCTGCCGATGGCCGTGGCCCGAATCCGCTGTTGGCAAGCAATGCATTGATGGCATTCCACCCGCCAATGCTGTATCTCGGCTACGTCGGATTCGTTGTCCCATTCGCATTTACGGTCGGCAGCCTGCTCACGGGCCGTGTCGATGACCGTTGGGTGGTCGCCACCCGGCGCTCGACATTGTTCGCATGGATCTGCCTGACAATCGGGATCATGTTGGGTGCCTGGTGGAGCTATGCAGTGTTGGGATGGGGTGGCTATTGGGCTTGGGATCCGGTGGAGAACGCGTCGCTCCTTCCGTGGCTGACGGGCACCGCGCTACTGCATTCGATCATGGTGCAAGAGCAGCGACCATCGATGCGAACGTGGAATGTTTCTCTGGTGGTTTCGACCTTCGCTCTCACCATCCTCGGGACCTTCCTGACTCGTTCCGGTGTGGTCGCGTCGGTGCACGCCTTCAGTCAGTCGCCGATCGGACCGTGGTTGCTTGCCTTCCTTGCGGTGATTGTTATCGGTTCCCTTCTGCTGATCGCCGTCCGCGGCGACGCGCTTGCTCAAACGCCCCGTCCACGTCAGCTGCTGTCGCGCGAAGGCGCATTCGCGGCGAACAACATGGCGTTCACGGTGCTTGCAACCGTTGTGCTGCTCGGCACTGTCTTCCCGTTGTTCGCTCGTCAATTTGGAAATGACGAGCTTTCAATTGGCCCGCCGTACTTCGATCGATTCGCAGCGCCACTTGGATTGCTCTTGTTGCTGCTGATGGCGGTCGCACCGCTCCTTCCCTGGGGTGCATCCGATGCAGCTCGACTTGAATCCCGCTTAATAGCTCCGAGCGTGAGCGGCGCCGCAGTCATGGCAATCGCCGTGATCGGAGGCGTGCGGTCGGGCTGGGCGCTCGCGGGATTTGGGATGGCAACCTTCGCTGCCGTCGCAACGATCGGGCAGATCATGGTCATTGTTTCGGCCAGGGCGCGAGCCAACCGCGCGGACGCTCGCCCCGCCGTGGGGTGGACCGCTCTGTTGCGATCCGTGTGGTCGGAAGATCGCCGCAGACTCGGTGGGCTCGTGGTTCACCTCGGCGTTGTCGTAGTTGCCGTGGCGATCACGGCATCCCAGCAGTTCGCAACCAAAACCCCAATGACATTGAAGGTCGGCGAATCGCGCGATGCCGGTGGGTTCAGGATCAAGTACTTGGGGCGCACGGTCGATCGTGAATCTGATCGCATTCGTGTCTCGGCGCGGCTCGCTGTGAGCGAAGGGGGCGAGTCGATCGGAGAACTCAGCCCGTCAGTTTCGGTGTTTACCAACGCCAACCAAGCCGTCGGAGTTCCGGCGATTGATACGGGAATTACCCAAGACCTTTACATCACGCTCGTCTCATCCCCGACGGATACTGATCAGGTCGAACTCACGGTGGCCACCAACCCGATGGTTGGATGGTTGTGGTTCGGTGGAGCGGTGGTCGGATTGGGTGCGGCGATTTCGCTGAGCGCTCGGCGTCGTGGGGCTGATCGGGAAGCGGCATCGTGAAGGCGCGCACAGCGATGGCCATCGCTGCAGTGCTCGCGTTGATTTTGGGCGTGTTCCTCGCATCGATTGGTGAAGATCCGACCGCGAAGCGTTCCAAAATGCTGGGGAGAATCGCTCCTCAAATTTCTGTTCCCACACTCGATGGAACTCGGACAATCTCGGCGGATGAGCTGGCAGGCAAGGTCATCATCGTGAACTTCTGGAACTCGTGGTGCGTGCCGTGTCGGGAAGAACTTCCCGCACTCCGATCGTTCTGGAAGGAGCATCAGGACGATGGCGATGTTGTGCTGCTCGGTGTCCTGCGTGATGACACGATTGATAGCGCACTCGCAGTGCAGGAGAGCGACGACATGACATGGCCTCTCGTCGACGACCCAGGAAATCAGCTTGCAATCGATTTCGGAACGCGCGGTCAACCCGAGACCTATGTGATCGCTCCGGACAACACAATTGCTGCCGTGCAGATCGGGCCGGCAACTGCAGCGCAATTGGATGAGATGCTGGTGGTGGCGCGATCGTGACCGCGACGAAACGAACTTCGCCGCGCTGGGTGCTGTTGGTGTGCTTGGCCGTCGCGCTGAGTTCGATCGCCATTGCAACGTGGCCCCGGTCGGAGTCGGCGAGCCAGCGCGTTTCGATGCTGACGCGGCAGCTGAAATGCGCGGACTGTCAAGGCCTGTCAGTCGCTGAATCAGAAAC
>JBARPG010000228.1:0-17760 GCA_049642885.1 Acidimicrobiia bacterium
ACCCACAGCAGCGTGGCGCGGGACCGTCAGGGGTAACTCCAATCTCGCTCGTTACGCGGGACGATTTGGACTGGCTCGTTACGGCATATGGAACGGACCGTGGCGAGGCTCGGCCCGAAACGGGTCCACTCGCCGACGTGCTCGAAGCCTTGGGTGATCGCGGTTCCCAGTTCACGACCGACCTGGTCGGCATCACGCGACGCATGCCCGGAGAGATCGCAGAAGCGCTGTGGGAGGGCGTGGCTCGCGGGTTGATCATGGGCGATGGGTTCGATGCCATTCGGGTACGGGTGGCGCCAGGGGGGCGATCACATCGCAGCATGAACGCGAGGGTGAGTCGCCTTCGCGGCCGAGGTCTCGGTGCAGGAGTTCCCGGGCGGTGGGCGCTTGTTCCAGATCCCCTCGAGGATCTTGATCGCGATGAACTTGTGGAGGCGGTTGCCGACCAACTGCTAGCTCGCTGGGGAATTGTGTTCTACGACGTGGCAGCGCTCGAAGGGTTCGGCATTCGCTGGCGAGAGTTGCAATGGGCGTTGCGCCGCCTTGAAGATCGCGGGCTCGTGCGCGGAGGACGATTTGTGAAGGGTTTCGTCGGTGAACAGTTCGCGACGGAGCACGCAATTGAGCAGTTCGCGGCGGCCCGAAAGGGGAGTACCGACGGGTTGACGGTGAGCGTCGCTGCCACCGATCCACTCAATGTGTCGGGGACGATCCTCATCGGGGACCGCGTCGCTGCGCGAAGCAATCAGCGCGTAGAAATCCCTGCGTGAGCGACTAGCCCGCCAACCAGTCGTTCAGGCCCTTAGCTTCTGCGTCGATTCGCGCAACGATTCCCGGAACAAGGGAATTCGCGACGCGCCCTGCGATGAATGGGATGCGCACGTCGAGGTTCGCAGCGATCACCCGTGTCGAGGAACGTCGTGTCCCCGTGAAGACCATTGTCCCGTTGCAGCGCAGCAGATCCCGCGCCACTTCCGATTCGATCTTGACGAGGGCTTCCTCCGCGCCATCCTCGAACCTTGTGTGCTGGAGCCACGAGAGCGGTTCGTTACCGATCAATCGCCGAACGAAACCGTCGATCTGGCCCGTGAATCGATAGCGCACGATGAGCAGTGTCGAGTCGTTGGTCACCGTATGAGAAACAACTTCTGGTGTCGCGATGTCGGGCAGCGAGTCGAGCGAGCCGTAGAACTCCGGGTCGCGCAACGCCTCCACAACATGAGCTGCGGAGGCGTTGAATTCGTTTGTGGTGCTGAATTGCACGCGGTCCCCCTCAGGCTCCACACGGTGGCGCCAATTCGAAGGAACTGTAGAGGCTGAACTAGCCCCGGTTGCGCAACTCGTCTCGAATCTCGGCGAGGAGATCCTCGGAGGTTGGGCCCGAGGGCTCGTCATCCTTTTTCTTCTGCATGGCGGTGAATGCCTTCACTGCGACAAAGACTGCGAGCGCAACGACCAGGAACTGGAGCACGCTATTGATGAATGCCCCAATATTGATTTTGCCCTTTCCGATTTCGATGATCACGTCGTCAATCGATGGCTTCCCGGCGATTGCCGCGACGATTTGCATCATTACGTTCTGAACGAATGAGTCGACCACGGCCTTGAATGCCGCGCCGACGACGACGGCGACCGCCAGGTCGAGCACGTTTCCTTGATTGATGAAGTCTTTGAACTCCGCGAGGAGCCCTTTCTTTTCTGCCATTTGAGTACACACCTTCCGGTCTGGCCGACATGTTCGGCGCTGCAAGGGCGGCATCCTAGGGTGCTCATCCCGATCGTGCATGTTTCCTGGAGCACGAACCTGGCAGGATCTCCTTCATGTTCTCAAAAGCAGTTCCGACTGGCCGCGTGTCTGCCGCCGAAGCACTTCCAGGTCGGCAGGTACCACTCAGCGGCTTGCAGACAACCCACGCGGTCAACGGTGCGGCCTTGTTGCCGCCGTACCCCGACAATCACGAGGAACTGGTTGTCGGCATGGGTTGTTTTTGGGGGGCCGAGAGGAAGTTTTGGCAGCTCGCAGGGGTGACCGTGACGGCGGTTGGTTATGCGGGAGGCCTCACTCCCAATCCGACCTACGAGGAAGTGTGTTCAGGTCGCACCGGTCACACTGAAGCCGTCCGCGTGATCTTCGATCCGGCGATCATCCCCCTCGACCGAGTGCTCGCGACATTTTGGGAAGGACATGATCCGACCCAAGGCATGCGTCAAGGGAATGACATTGGAACGCAATACCGATCGGCGATCTACTGCAGCTCCGACGCGCAGCTCGAAGCAGCGAACGCAAGTGCGGCGATGTTCGGCAAGCTCTTGAACGATCGGGGCTTTGGCGAAATCACAACTGAGATCGCGCCGACTTCGGAGTTCTATTTCGCGGAGGCGTATCACCAGCAATACCTCTACAAGAATCCCAACGGGTACTGCGGACTCGGTGGCACGGGCGTGTCGTGTCCCATCGGGATTGGACGTGCGCAGCCATGAGAGCGGCGCGCTCAGTCTTGATCGGACTTGCGATACTTGGACTCTCCGCATGCTCCGACGACGGACCGACTCGTGCGAGGAGCAACTTAGCTGCACAATCCAGTGCACGCAGGACGAGTTCGGCGAGCCGTACCGAACCCGTTGACACGACCATCCCGACGACAATGTGTGCCAACGTAGCGATGGCGCTCATTGCGCGTGAACCTGCGCTTGCTGATGCAGACATCGACTCGGCAGACCAGCGCTGTGTCCTGCGCGTTGCGACCGGGTCGATCGAGTTGCAGCGTTCACTTGCTGATGATCTCGACTTAGCGTTGGCAGGAGCGCTGGACTCCAAGTCGGCGACGGTCATTCCCCAAACCGGAATCGGGATAGAAGCGGGGTATTTCAACCTGCAAGCAGACTCCGCTCTCGCGTGGAAACTTCGCGAGGAGGACCAGTTCTTTTACGTGCTCGTGGCGCGCAGCGCGACCGATCGTTACGGGCTGACCGAGGGCCAACTCGTCGACCTGGGGGTCGCTGCGTCTGCCGCGCTGTAGACGCAACAGGAACGAAGCGGTGGAGGTGGCGGGAGTCGAACCCGCGTCTTCCACGATCTCTATCGGACTTCTCCGAGCGCAGGCACTTCAAGCATTCGCCCGACCACCGAGTAGTGCCCCTCGTTGATCGAACTAGTTCGGCTGTGATGTTCCGATCAGCCGTCGAACGCTTCTGATCGGTAAGCCACTCTGAATGGCGCCCCGGTTCCCGCCGAATGGCTGAGCGGGGAGGGACGCGCTGTTAGGAAATCCTAAGCAGCGATGAGGAGATTATCCTCGGCATTTGTTTGTTTGTGCCGACTTTTTAACGACGTTTCGACAACGTCGGCTCGCTTCCCCGACTTCAATCAGCAGAATCGAAGCCACGCACCCCCATTGTCAACTGTCCGGCGGGGCGTAGTGGTCACCGAACACGCACAGCATAGTTGTGCGTGTTCGCAGTTCGTACCGCGGTTTCGCTCAGATGTGTTCCAGCGCGGTCGCGGCTTCGCACGGGGCCGTCGAGGTGGCGGGATACTCGACGTATTGCGCCGCGGATCCGTCAGCAGATTCCGATCTGTCATCGGAGATCACGTAGCAGGTCGTGTCGTCCGTGGAGAGCGCTGCCAAAACGATCGTCTGATTAGTTGCATCGACGGAGATTTCTGACGGCCCGGTCGAGGCCGAGGTCTGCCATGTCAACGCCGGCTCGGCCTGCTGAAGCACTGCGATGGACTCTTCCAGAGTCGCGGTCCCGTCGTCGTCCAGGTCGACCAGGTAACTCGCTCCGTCGGTATACAGGACGTCAGCGTTGGTCATAGCGTCATTCAGATTTGATTGCGTTTGCGCGACCGTGCCGTTTGCTGAATCGCTCGAACTCGAAGTCGAGTCCCCCGCAGCACACGTGGCCCCGGCGGCCTGGGCTCGTTCCTTGAAGTCCGCGAGGAATGCTGCGTCCTTTCCGCCCGTGACCGCGTACCCAGCACGCATCAGGTCCGCGAATCCAAATTCATCCGCGAGCGCGTCCGCAGCACATGTTGCGACCGCAGGATCAAGCTCTGAGAATTGTTTGGCGAACAACTTCTTGATGACGTCCTTCGACAGGCAGTCATCCAACGTGCTGCCAAGCTTCTCCACTTGGTCGCTCGTCGGTGTCCGGCTGTCGAGTTTTGAGAGTTCGGAAAGGTCGAACCTCTGGAACATTCCCTTCAAAACGCAATCAGACTGCGACTTCGAGATCTTGACACCGAGCCCTGCCGACAAGGATTCCGCAACGGATGCAGCGTCCGTCTTGGCCTTGTTCACCTTTGACGAGTCTTCTTTGGCAAAGGGGTCGCCTTTGCAGTCGACGCCTTCGAGGCAGCTCGGAGTCTTTTCCGACTTTGAAGAACTCGACGCCGACTTCTTCGAAGAACTCGAAACAACGTTGCCCGAATCGCTGGAACACGAAGTAAGAACCAGGCCTGTGAGCGCCAGTAAGGCGAGGGTCTTGCGCACGGGGAATCCTCTCGAGATAGTCGCCTCTACGGCGTCACGGAACTAATCACGATAGTGCTTCCGGGCGCGCTCAATATCCCTTTCGGCGCTCCGCTTGGCAAGCTCTTGGCGTTTGTCGTAGCTCCGACGACCCTTTCCGACCGCGATCTCGACTTTGGCGCGCCCATTCGAGAAATAGACCTTGGTCGGAATGATTGTGACGCCCTTCTCTGAGGATTCGCGTTGCAGCTCGATCAGCTGTTTCTGGTGCAGCAAGAGCTTGCGTCGGCGCAGCGGATCAACCTCGTCGCGGGAAAACGGATATGGCTTGATGTGCATTCCATAGAGCCACGCTTCGCCGTCTTCGATGCGTACATAGGATTCCTGGAGATTCGCGTGTCCCTCCCGAATCGACTTGACTTCGCAGCCGACCAACATGATTCCCGCCTCAACGTGATCAGTCAGCGCGTAGTCGTGACGAGCCCTGCGGTTGGTGATGACCTGTTGATCGCCGCGGCCGGGCATGTGCGAGCTCCAATTGTGGGTACGAGTGAACCTGAGAATCGTAAGGTATGGAGGTGACCTCCGCGCCCCCAGAATCGCCCTTTGTGCTCAGGCTCACCCGTGCGCAGCACGAAACGGTGATCGATCATTGTGTCGCAGGGTTGCCACATGAAGCATGCGGGCTCCTCGTCGGCCCTTGGAGCGATGGAATGCCCGTAGGCCCGGTCAGCTCTGTAGTGCCCTGTGACAACGCAGACCAGTCAGCTATGACCTTTTCTATTGCGCCCAAGGACATGCTCCGCGTCATGCGCGATGCCGAAGATGCTGGCAATGACATCGCCGGGACCTGGCACAGCCATACGCACACCGACGCGTATCCATCACCGACCGATGTTCGTCAAGCAGTCGATGCGAACTGGACGTACGTGATCGTTTCACTCGCGTTCGGTGATCCTGTGCTGCGTGGTTTCCACATTCGGGACGGGAACATCGCCGAGATCCAGGTTGTGATCGCGACCGAGTAACCCCGCCAGCGGCGGAGCTGATCTCGATATCAACCGATATGCTCGCCACCACGCCACGGCGGGTTCGCCCGCCCAACGAGAGGACGAAATGAGCGTCGAAGTTCGCATTCCAACGATGCTGCGCACCCACACTGAGGGCCAGGCGCTTGTGCGCGTCGAGGGAGCAACAGTGTCGGAAGTGATCGGGGCACTTGTTCAGCAGTTCCCGGGCCTCGAATCAAATCTTCTTGCGCCCGAAGGTGGCCTGCACCGGTTCGTCAACATCTACGTCAACGACGAAGACATCCGCTATTTGGATGGCCTCGCGACGCCAGTCGACGACGGGTCCGAGTTGACAGTGCTGCCAGCGGTTGCCGGAGGCTGAACGCAGCTGTGAGCCGCTATTCCTCAATCCTTGGCCTCATCGGGAACACTCCGCTGGTCGATGTTTCGGTGCTCTCTCCGAACCCGGCAGTTTCGATTTTCGCGAAGCTCGAAGGTCAGAACCCGGGCGGCTCCTGCAAGGATCGCATCGCGCTCGCAATGGTTGAGGCAGCGGAAGCTGAAGGTCGATTGAGCCCAGGCGCGACGATTCTTGAACCATCATCGGGAAACACCGGGATCGGCCTGGCACTCGTGGCGCGCTTGAAGGGATATCGACTGCACGTTGTTATGCCCGAGAACGTCTCCGTTGAGCGCCGCCAACTGCTCGAGATTTTCGGCGCAACGATCGAATTGAGCCCAGGCGAAGAGGGCAGCAATGGCGCGATTCGGCGAGCGCAAACGGTGAGCATTGAGCGCCCCGAGTTGGTCATGCTGTTTCAATATGGCAACCCGGCCAACCCAGACGCGCACTACCGCACGACCGGGCCGGAGATCTGGGCCGACTGCCCCGAGGTGACCGCGTTTGTTGCAGGCCTTGGAACTTCCGGCACCTTGATGGGGGTTGGCCGCTACCTCAAAGAACAGAACCCTGAGGTCGAAGTCGTAGCGGTCGAACCACCGAGTGGTGAGCTCGTACAGGGTCTCCGCAATTTGGATGACGGTTTTGTGCCGCCGATTTTCGACGGGAGCATCTTGGATCGACGGATGATTGTGCGACCCAAAGAGTCGATTGAGTGGACTCGGCGTCTACTGAACGACGCAGGCGTATTCTCCGGCATTTCCTCTGGGGCAGCGATCGCAGGTTCAGTGAAGACCGCAGCTCGCATGGAATCCGGGACGGTTGTGACCTTGCTGCCGGACGCCGGTTGGAAGTACCTGTCCTCGGGAGCGTGGACCGATGATCTCGATGTCGTCGTCGAACGCGCAACGCGCATCAACTACTGGTAGCCAGAGAATGAGCACCGGAGCGACGCGAAGCGAGATTGAGCATGCGACCGAGATCCTTCGATCGGGTGGGCTCGTCGCGTTTCCGACCGAGACGGTCTACGGCCTCGGAGCGTCCGCGGACATTGACCATGCCGTCCACTCGATCTTCGAAGTCAAGCGACGTCCGCAATCGCACCCGGTGATCGTGCATACGCACGATGTATCGACGGCCCAGCAGTATGCCGCCGAGTGGAATGCGCACGCGGTCACGCTCGCAGCCCAGTTCTGGCCGGGCCCGCTCACCCTCGTTGTCCCCCGTAATCCGAATCGGGCATCAGTCGCTGCCGGTGGACTTGCAACCATTGGACTACGCATCCCCGACCATCCCGTTGCGCTCGATCTGCTTCGGTCGCTCGGATCGGGCGTGGCCGCACCCTCGGCGAACCGGTTCGGTTCCGTTTCACCGACCACCGCTGAACACGTATGGGATGACCTCGGCGACGATGTGGAGCTGATCTTGGACGGGGGACCATGCCGAAGCGGGGTCGAATCCACCATCGTTGAGTGCATTGACGAACCGAAGATTCTCCGCCTTGGAGGAATCAGTGACGGGGAGATCGCTGAGGTGCTGGGACTCGACGGTGTTGCCATTGGGGGGACAACATCAGCCCCTGGAACCTTGGCGAAGCACTATTCGCCGCGAGCCCGAGTGTTGGTGCTCGAACACGCTGATCACATTGATCGCCTTGCCGAAGGGGGCGATGTGCGCGTGATCGGAATGCATGAGGACGTGACGATGAGCCCCCACGTGATCCTTGCCGCACAGACGGTTGAGGAATACGCGCACGGCCTGTACGCCGCCCTTCGCTCCGCGGATGATGAAGGAGCAGGGCTCATCCTCGCAGTGCTGCCGAAGGGCGAGGGACTCGCGCGCACCGTGCGCGATCGACTCCAGCGAGCAGCGGCTCCGTGACGGATTCGATTTCGGGGCGGAGCGAGGGATCGCTCCCGCCCCGCATCGGCGTGTTCGACTCTGGTCTCGGCGGGCTGACCGTGTTACGAGCGCTGATCGACCTGTTGCCGCGCTGTGAAACGGTCTACTTCGGTGACACCGGTCGTTTCCCGTACGGGCCGAAACCCGCCAGCGAGGTGCGACGGTATGCGCACGAAATCTCTGACTGGCTCGTCGCACAACAGGTCGACTTGATCGTCGTTGCGTGCAACAGCGCAACGGCCGTTGCGCTGGATTCCTTGCGCACGGCGCTGCCGATTCCCGTGGTGGGCGTGATCGAGCCCGGAGTGCGTGCCGCATCTTCGGTGACCTCGGGCGGTCAAGTCGGGGTAGTTGCGACCGTCGGTACCGTACGAAGTGGCGCGTACCAAGAGACCGCGCTCAGCGTGGCTCCCCATCTTGAGCTCTCGTGCATCGCAACTCCGGGTTTTGTCGAATTCGTCGAATCTGGTGAGGTGGATAGCGACCAACTCCTGGTCCTCGCGGAACGACTTCTGCAGCCGCTGGTTGAAGCCAACGTTGACACGCTGGTCTTGGGTTGCACGCACTATCCACTCATCGGCCGTTGCATCGGTGAGGTGATGGGCCCGAATGTGGTGTTGGTTTCATCGGCTGACGAGACCGCGTTTGAGGTGACCCGTATTGTCGAGGTTGCGATGGCATCGGCAGGGCACCCATCGACTCCGCCCCACTCGCACGCCGAGACCGGAACCCCCGTGCGACGGCGATTCGTTACGAGCGGCGACCCGGCACTATTCGCACAGCTCGCCGGACGGTTTCTCGGGCCCGAAGTCGTCGCGGTCGAATCTCATCGCTGGACATGACACGATGAGCCACGTGTTCGACTTCGCTGTTCTTGGTTGCTGCGGCTCGTACGCAGCCGCGGGCCGGTGTTGTAGCGGATATCTCCTGCGTGCGGGCGGAGCCGTGCTCTGGATCGACTGCGGCAATGGGACCTTGGCAGCGCTCCAGGAGCAGGTATCGCTTTCGGAACTGACGGGTGTGATCGTGAGCCACGTGCATCCTGATCACTGCGTCGACCTCTTCGGTTTGGATGTCGCGTTTCGATATGGAGGTTTTCGAAACCACGTTCAAGTTTTCGCACCGAGTGCTGCGCGGTCCACATTGGGAACGCTCGCCGGAGGTTCATTTGGCACAGCATTTGAGTGGATTGATCTGGAGGGTCCGTCGCCGCGTGTTCAACACCGTGATCTTGAGCTGCAGTTTTCGCACACCGACCACCCGGTGCCGACCTATGCCGTTCGAGCTCGCACCACGGAGGGCACTTCCATCGCGTACACCGCCGACACTGGCCCGGCCTGGGACAGTTCCGTCTTCGGCGACTCGATCGACCTGCTGGTCGCAGAAGCGACGTACCTCAACGACTTCCGTGGCGCTCCGATCCATTTGACTCCGGCAGAAGCTGCCAGCGTGGCCGTGAGCAGGAACGTCAAACGCTTGTTGCTCACGCATCTCTGGCCCGGCGTCGACCCCGAGTTGTCGGTACGCGAAGCTGCGGCCGTATTTGAGAACGTTGCGGCCGCGCATGACGGTTTGCAACTCCAGCTGTAACGAAAGGTACCCATGACCACTCGCCATGATGGACGAGCCCCCGAGACGCTCCGCGAACTCACGTTTGAGCGTGATGCAACCGAAATGTCCGCAGGTTCGGTGCTTGTCAGTTTCGGGCGCACCCGAGTGCTGTGCACCGCGTCTTTCGATGACTCGGTCCCACCGTGGATGCGCGGGAAGGGGCGCGGGTGGGTCACCGCGGAGTATTCGATGCTTCCCGGCAGCTCCCCGGAACGCATCCGTCGTGAGTCGGAAAAAGGTCGCCCGTCTGGACGCACCCAGGAGATTCAGCGGCTCATCGGTCGTTCATTGCGCGCGGTCACCGATCTCGTCGCGGTTGGCGAAGCGAAGATCACCGTGGACTGCGATGTGTTGCAGGCTGATGGCGGCACACGTGTCGCATCAATCTGCGGTGGCTGGATTGCGCTCCATGACGCGTGTACCCGACTCGTGGGAATCGGAGCGATGAACTCGCATCCAATCACCGACGCGCTCGCTGCCATTTCCGTCGGCATCGTCGGTGGGGTGCCATGTGCCGACCTCGACTATGTCGAAGATTCGACTGCTGAGGTCGATATGAATGTGGTCATGACGGGCGCCGGGAAGTACGTCGAAGTGCAGGGGACCGCGGAAGGACTGGCGTTCTCCCGAAGCGAGCTCGATGACCTCCTTGGTCTCGCGTCGGGTTCGATCGCGGAGATCATCACGGCGCAACGGGAAATGGTTTCCATTGCTCCGCCTGTCAATGAATGGCAGCGTCGACGATGACGGGCATTGTTCTTGCCACCGCCAACGCCCACAAGGCGACCGAGCTTGCTGAGCTCCTCGCTGAGCGAGTTGGTGAATCGCTCGTCACGATGCCCCTCGCGGACGCGCGGGATACCGGCGTTGCCTGGTACGTGCAGGTCGCGAGCCATCTGGTGCCCCCGCCAGAAATCCGTGGAAAGGTTGTTGTCGTTGAAGACGGTACGACCTTTCGCGCGAATGCAGAACGCAAGGCCAAGGCTCTTTCGGAATGCGTTTCGCTCGCGGTATTGGCCGACGACAGCGGACTCGAGGTCGCCGCGCTCAACGGCGCACCTGGAGTCACGACTGCGCGCTACGCGGGGCCAAACGCCACCGACGCGGACAATGTCGCCAAGCTCTTGCATGCGCTCGACGGCAAGACCGATCGCCGAGCAGCGTTCGTCGCCGAACTCGTGCTCCGTCTTTCGGATGGTTCGGAGTGGAACGGTACGGGAGTGTGCAAAGGCACGATCGCGTGTGAACCTCGTGGCGAGAATGGATTTGGCTACGACCCCGTTTTCATTCCGCGTGAGGGGGATGGGCGAACCTTCGGAGAAATGAGTACCGAGGAGAAACATCGCTATTCCCATCGTGCAGCGGCCTTCGCAGTCCTCGGAGAACCGGAAACGTGGAAACGCCTCGTCACCGGCGTCACGATCACCGAACATCCTCCGCCTGATGACCTCGGAGAACCGTCGTGGCAGTAATTGACCTTCCCGGTTTCGCCGCCGACCTGAAAGATCACTTGGTTGAGCATGGCTTCCACGTCCACGACGAACGGCACTTCGTCGAGACGTACTCGATGCGCCAGACATGGGAGGTCGACAGCCACCCGGAGGAGGCCTGCGAAGGCCCACTCGATCTCTTCGTGGCGCTCGAACTCGATCCTCGTACTGTCTTCTCCTTCGAGGATGCCGTGGTGACCGCAGTCGAAGGCCAGGAGCCCCCCGACGAGTACTTCGTGACCTTCACGTGTTCGTGGGCACTTCCGCCGTTGCCGCACGGGCCTGACCTACTGATCTTGGCGACTGATCTTGCAGGGATCGGTGGTCCGGAGTTCCCGATTGAGGTGTCCGCAACCGATTCGTACCCCTCGCCAACCGATGCTCCGGAGCGCACATTGCGGATTGTCGCTCGGCAACAGATCTCCTTGCTCCGGATTCTCGACGGCACCGCGGTGCCGTGCGAAACGATCGACCGTGTGATGGGCGTGAGCAAGTTCCTGCTTGACGCTGCACCACAATGGATGTCATGAGCACGATGCGGACCAACTGCAAGCACTACGAGAGTCGCAGTTATGAGACAGGGGAGACCGTGCGTAAGTGCCGTCTCGACCTGGCTCCTGAGGCTCCATGGCGATGCCCTGAGGATTGCCCCGCATTTCAGAAACGAATGATGGATGTTGGCTGGGCGTACGGGAGCTTGACCTCGGGTGTCGTTCCCGCTCCGCCCGAGCCACCGTCACAAGACGCCGCAGCACTGTTGGACGAGGCCGAGTCAATCGTCAACGCGGCGATGGGTGAGGTTCAAGCGGAGTTGGATGCTGCCGAAGCCAAGCGGAAGAAGCGGCGCCGCAAGAAGAAGTAGATCGCTCGCGAGCTGCGCCCGAAAGCGTCTAGTCCGACAGCGGCGAAGATCGCAATGATCGGTTCGATCGCGAATCGATAGCGCGGCATCCCCCAAAACACCACCGCGAAACAAAACCAGTTGGCGAACACGATTGCCAGCAGTACCAATAGGGCGACGCGCTGAGCGCGCGTCCGCGCGAGAACGATGAATCCAAGCCCAGCAAGCAATGCGCCCACGATCCAACCGATGACTGCGCCGAACCGCGCGAACTCAAATGTGCCCCGAGAAACGCCAAGTTGGTAGGGCGTCGCCGATGCTCGGCGAGTGCTGTAAAAGGCCGCGTACGTTGGCGGCAGCAACAATTCGTACGTCGAGTGTGCCGTCGTTCGGACAAGGTCAGTTGGTGTTGCGCGTATCGCCTGCATTCCGAGTTCGAAACCCTTTTCGTTCAACTGCAACTCGTCGAGCCCACGAAGCGGGGTCTCGGAGGGCTCGACGTATTTGTAGCCCTCCGCTCGATGCGCAAGATAGAAGTTCAGGCCGCCGGTTGTTGACAATCCCGCGCCTGGACCCACCACGACGTTGTTGCGCACAATCCATGGCGCCACGACCAGCGCAAGGCCGGCACCCGTCGTCGCAGTGAGAGCGAGAATCCGTCGCCACTGCGGAACAGAAATGCGTATGAGGAACGGCACCGCTGCAAACATGAAAATGCTCTCGGGTCGCACAAGGACTGCGATGCCCAGCACCACGCCTGCGGCCATTGCACGTTTGCTACTCACCGCCTTTGAACACAGCGCCCAGGCGGCGAGGAGCACTACGACTTGGAGGTTTTCGCTGCCAAGCACCGGTGACCAGAGGATGAATGTCGGCGACACCGCAACGATTCCAGCAGCAACGAGTGCGGTTCTCTGCTCAAGCCCGATGCGCGACGCGAACCCATACACCAAGGGGATGGCAGCGATTGAGAGCAACACATTTAGAACACTCAGCCAACGATCGGCGGTCGAGACGAGCATGCCGAGTGCGAGGAAGGCTGGATACCCAGGTGTTCGAAACGCCGTTGCGACTCCGTGTCGCGTGTACTCGCCGTTCTCAAAGAGTCGGTACGCGATGCTTCGGTAACCGAGGTAGTCAGAGACGGGCGCTGGGTGCGCGACCCACCACCAGCCAAAACGGAACATCGCCCCCGCAAGAATGATGAGGCACAGTTTTCGCCGCGTCGTGCTGATCGTGAGAGCCACGCCGTCCACTTCGCGTGGCCTGACTCGCGCGGATGCATCTCATGGCACGTATTCGGGGATTTCAGCTGCGCGAAGCCCGCGGTACGGACACGCACCGCAGTGCTACCTGTAGTTCAGATTGTCGGCTAAGCGATCGAAGCGCGAACCACTTCCATGTCGAGAGCACGAATCTGGCCGATGAGATCATCGAGCGCTTCGGAGGGGAGCGCACCAGGCTGTGAGAACACGAGAATGCCATCGCGGAAAGCCATCAGCGTGGGGATCGACATGATTTGGGCTGCCCCGGCAAGGTCCTGATTCGCCTCGGTGTCGACTTTGGCGAACACAACGTCCTCGTGCTGCTCAGCAGCGGCGTCATAGATCGGCCCAAACCGCATGCACGGTCCGCACCATGAAGCCCACCAGTCGACGAGGACGATGCCTTCTGCGCCAATCGTGGCTTCAAAGGTTGCCGAGTTGAGTTCAATCGTGGACATGTGGGTTCCTTTCGGCGAGTCACAAGAGCATACCTCGGGGGGTATACGATATCGCGGCTCCCGCATCTACCGGCCAGAACCGACACGAAAGCAGATGAACCGATGAAATCGCTCGAAACAACTATGAATACTCCGATGCCAGAGGCGGAGACGAAAGTCCGCGAAGCACTGGCGGCCCAGGGTTTCGGCGTGCTGACCGAAATCGATGTCGCCGCGACGCTGAAAGCGAAGATTGGCGTCGACCGTCCCGCACTCAAGATCCTTGGTGCGTGCAACCCGAACTTCGCGCATGAAGCACTGACGCTCGATCCGTCGGCGAGTCTGCTGCTTCCGTGCAACGTCGTGCTCGAACCGGGGGCAAACGGCGGCACTCGCGTCACCATCGTCGATCCGCGTGAGCTGATGCCGCACGAGGAGTTTGCACAGCTCGCAGAAGAAGCTGCGAGCAAACTCAATGCGGTGCTCGCTTCGCTGAGCTGAGTCTGCAGTTTGGCGGGGCCCACCTGGATCGGTCTTGACGCATTCCGATACCCTATGGGGTATGTGTAGAGCGACGACGTGTTCGAAATGTCATAAGCCTTCGTGGCGTGGGTGCGGAGCGCACGTTGAACAGGTGCTCCGCAATGTCCCTCCCGGCCAACGCTGTCATTGTCGGGAAGACAGAGCCGCAAGTCGTGCGCAGACGGCAATTGCAAACGGTGAACGCGACGGCCTGTTTGGGCGCTTGCGGGGGCGCTAGAACCGAACGCAGCAACGCAAGCTTGAGGAACATCTTCTGCACATCTTCGAGCTGGTATCCGGCACGCGCGGATCGTTTCGGGTCTTCGAGGCACCACGTCAATCCGGCAGCGACCATCACAAAGCCGACTTGTTCGAGCGCCTTGTTCGCTGCGGCGATCTGGGTCACAACATCACGGCAGTCTCGGCCGTCCGCAAACATCTGTTGGATGCCCCGAATCTGACCTTCCACGCGACGAAGACGTTTCTGAAGGTCGTCGAGCGTTTCTTGAGGAAGATCCATTCCACCGTTGGCGGCTCCTGCGGTGCTCATCCCGCGATTCTACGCATACCCAATGGGGTATCACGTTGGACCAGCAGGGATCCTGCGGTGCGAGCGGAGGGACTCGAACCCTCACGTCCTAAGACACTGGGTCCTAAACCCAGCGCGTCTGCCAATTCCGCCACGCTCGCTACGAGTGCGACGGTACCAGTGAGTGCCCGGCCATGAGCGCAATCACCGATTCGTCTTGAGCGAGTGAGAACAGGCTGCCCTGCCCGCCGTCACATCCCATCGCACGCAAGAGGCGATATTGGGTCAATGTCTCAATGCCTTCTGCAACCACTGTCTGGTTCAGGTCATGCGCCAATGAAATCACCGCATCAACGATGCGCGAAGAGGTCGGATCGCCGAGGTCTCGTACGAAACTCTGGTCGATTTTGATCGAGCTCACCGGCAGCGATCGCAAATAGCTGAGCGAGGAATACCCCGTGCCGAAATCATCGAGGCTCACCGCGAGTCCCGCATCGACCAGGCGGTTCACAGCAGCAATGCCCCTGTCGGCGTCTTCGATGATCGCTGACTCGGTGATCTCGATGATGATCCGCGATGGGTCGATTCCGTCGGTGCGCAGCAACGCAATCATTTGGTCAACGACATCGGGGTGCGTGAGCTCGCGTGCTGAGAGATTGAGGCTTAGTTTCCCGACTGGGACCCCATCCGCCCACCAGCTCGCTGCTGCGCGGAGTGCAAGCTGTCGGATGCGCTGGCCAAGATCGATCACCACTCCGGTCGCTTCTGCCGTCGCAATGAACTCGCTTGCGGCAACGAGCCCCCGGTTCGGGTGCCTCCATCGTGCAAGCGCTTCAAGGCCGAGCAAATGCCCTCCTTCGAGAGAACAGATCGGCTGATAGCCCACGCACAACTCATCGCGCTCGAGCGCGTGGTGGAGGTCATTGTGGAGGCGCAACCGAGAGGAGGTGGTTGTGCGAAGCCCGCGGTCATAGGACTCGACTCGATCTCGCCCCAACTCTTTCGCCCGGTATGCCGCGACATCTGCATCGCGCAACACGGTGGTCGAGGTTGCGCCAGGTCCGGCGATCGCGACCCCGATGGACACTGAGACGTAGAGCTCTTGTCCATGAATGAGATACGGCTCGCGCAGCGCCTCCGAGACACGATGAGCGACCGCTGTCGCCTCCTCGATATCGGCGGCACCACGGCACAGCACGACGAACTCATCCCCCGACGGGCGGGTCGCCAGGTCATCGGGCCGCACCGACCGAGCGAGTCGCCGAGCACATTCACGGAGCAAGTCATCTCCTGCGGGGTGTCCAAGGCTGTCATTGACCAATTTGAAGCGGTCCAAGTCGATATAGAGCACAGCGAGCGGAACGCGCGAGTCGAGCGCCTCATCCAGGGCTCGCAACAGCCCGGCGCGATTCGGAAGTCCCGTCAGAGAATCATGTAGCGCTTCATGTTCCAGTTGGTGTTCCAGGTGCTTGCGCGAGGTCACGTCGAAGATCACTCCGTCAATGCCAATCACGCGGTTGTTTTCGTCGAAGCGCGGGTGTCCTCGTTCGGAAAGCCACCGCATCGCTCCGTCTCGATCCTTGATTTCGTATTCAACGGAATACGGGCGATGGGCTGCGATCGCTGCGGCCATCTCCGCATCGAGTCGACCGAGGTCTCGTGGATCAGCGAGCGCATGGAGGAGGCTTCGTTTTTCGAGGGTGAGCTGGTCGACGGTCCACCCCGTGATGGTCTCGATCTGGTCGGTGCAATACACAACGCCCCACGGGGCAGTCGCTTCAGACCGAAACACCGCGCACGGCAGGTTTTGCACGAGCGCTTCATACTCAAGCTGGCGTTCTCGAAGTGAGGACTCGAGTGCGAGGCGTGCCCGAACATCGCGAATCGTGACGATGAACCCTTGGACATCGGGATGATCCAAAAGATTGGTCGCCATGATCTCGCATGGCACGTACTCGCCAGACTTGGAAAGGATGCGGAGACTGATCGGTGGCTTCGGACCCGGTATGTCGCGGTAGCGCGCAAAGAGGTCGGCAACATTCGGAACGTCATCCGGGTGAATGAGGTCGAGCGCGGACTTCCCAACGAGACTGATTTCGGAATACCCGAGAATTGCACCATCAGTGAGACGGTGGAAGACAATGTTCGCGTCTTCGTCGAACACGATGAGCGGGTCGGGGGAGTGGCGAATGATTTCTTCGAGTTGTCGCTCCATCTGTGACCGGGCATCTGATTCTTCGCGGCGACCGAGGGTTGCGGCGATGCAGTCACCGATGATCTCAAGCACAGCAATTGCGGCGCCATCCCATTCGGGATGAGCCGCGGTACTTGCCACGCCGAGTGCGCCGACGAGCGAGCCACCCATCAGCAATGGCACGTCAACAGTCATTGCCGCACCCGGGAACGGCCATCGCGAATCCTGTGCTCGGTGAGGTGCGCCAGATTCAAGCCGTTCGATCCATGACGGGAGTATCGAAGGGTTCCGGTCGACCTCGATCGCATTGCTCCACCGGTGTGTCAGGAGAACTGATCCGATGGTTGGACGCACGGCCGCAACATGTGCCCACTCGGCACCCATTGCATCAGCGATGATCGGCAAGAGGAAATCAATGGTGGCGTCAATTTCATTACTCGGAGCGTCGTTGAGCGCGCGAGTGATTGTCGGCAAGATCATTCCGATTTGTGGCGCGCCGATCTCGCTCCCACTTCTTCGTTCGATTCGGCTCCTTCGAGGGCGCGACATACTCCGCAAATGCTACGGCATGAATGGCATCTAGGCGACAAGAAATGCAATGTTTTCAGGCTAAACACGCATTGCGGCCTAAGGAAACGCTTGAGCTACACGGCAGTCCAGCCGCCGTCGACCGGAAGCGTGATTCCAGTGACGAATGAGCTCGCATCAGAGGCCAAAAGGAGGAGCGCTCCGTCGAGTTCGTGCTCCTTGCCGGCCCGCGCCATTGGGGTCATACGATTGACCCAGGAGCGTCCGCGTTCGTCATCGAACATTGTCGCCTGGGTCATTTCAGATCGGAACCATCCAGGAGCGATCGCGTTGACACGCACACCGCGGTTCGCCCATTGAGCTGCAAGTTCCCTCGTGAGATTGACGAGGCCACCCTTGCTGGCAGCGTAGGAAGCATCGGGGATTTTTCCAATACCAATAAGACCCCACAGTGAGGCGATGTTCACGATGCTGCCACCGCCGTGTTCGATCATGATCGGTGCGGCGAAACGGGAGAGGTCGTAGGGCGCGACGAGGTTGAGCTCGAGGATGGAAC
>JBARPG010000229.1:0-4762 GCA_049642885.1 Acidimicrobiia bacterium
CCAAGGGCGGCGACGTCACCTCAAACGACACGGCGACCGTGCCGGTGATCGAAGTGAAATCTGAGGTTGCCGTTCCGCCGACGACCACGACCACGACGACCAGTGCGGCGCCTTCGACCTCGGTGAAAGGCACAGTTGCGTTGCCCGTTACCGGTGCTGAGATCGCTGAATTCGGTGTCGTTGGTTTGGGGATCTTGGGCAGCGGGTACGGCATGGTGCTCGGCGCCCGCCGCCGTCGTCGGAAGAGCGCGGGAAACAGCTCCGAATAGTTCAGTCAGTGTGGGGATTTGCCCTGAGGGGTGGACCCCCACACTGAGCCTGTAGCATTCTCGCCCATGAAGACCGCGATCCATCCCGAATACGTCGAATGCAAAGTGCACTGCAGTTGTGGCAGCGACTTTGTCACCCGCTCAACTGTTGACACGCTGCGCGTTGAACTCTGTGCTGAGTGCCACCCGTTCTACACCGGCAAGCAGAAACTGGTCGACACCGCTGGGCGCGTTGAGCGCTTCGAGCGTCGTTACGCGAAAACAGCGAAGGCCAAGGGCAAGACCAAGTAGCCCGCGCTCGCAATCGAGCGAGCCAGTGCAAATCGGATGACGCAATGACAGCGACCGCTCGCGAAGAACCCAAATACCTGGGTGGACAGGCCGTCGTCGAGGGCGTGATGATGCGAGGCGAAACCTCGTGGGCCGTTGCGATCCGCACGCCGAATGGTGAGATCGAGACCGTCGTTCACGATGCGCCACGCTGGTCGGATCGGTATCGCCCAGTGCCGCTGCTGCGTGGGGTTATGGCGCTTGCTGAATCACTTTCGCTCGGCATGCGGGCGCTCACGTGGTCGACGAATCAACAGCTCGAAGAAGAAGACCAACTCGACTCCAAAGGTATGGGATTCGCCGTCGGCATTTCGGTGCTCTTCTCGATTGGACTGTTCTTCCTGTTGCCCGCCGCTGCCTCGGGCCGGATCGGGCGTTGGACCGGGTCAAGCGGCTTCGTTCTGCACCTCTATGAAGGTCTTTTTCGCCTTGGAATCTTTCTCGCGTACATTCTGCTGATCGGCCGCATGAAAGACATTGGTCGCCTGTTCCAGTATCACGGAGCAGAACACAAGGCCATTGCCGCGTATGAGAATGGCGTGACCTTGACTCCAGAGGTGGCCCAGAGGTTCTCGACCGAGCACGTTCGGTGTGGCACCAACTTCCTCCTCACCGTGATGGTCTTTTCGATTGCGATCTATTCGCTCACGGGTCGCCCGGTTTGGTATCTGCTCATCGCATCGAGAATCCTCCTGCTGCCGGTCATCGCTGGGGTGGCATTTGAAGTCATTCGATTCGGGGCCCGTCACATGCGTTCCCGTACCGTACGAGCGCTGATGCGCCCAGGTCTGCTGCTGCAGCGCCTGACGACTCGCGAGCCCGATGACGCTCAGATCGAAGTGGCGATCGCCGCGGCCATGGCGGTGTTGACGGCCGAGCAGCGCAACGAAGTCGAGTCGCGCACCGCGACCGAGTCCCCGCTCATGCGACGCGTCGCACGCACGTCGGCGTCGGCGTCGGCGTCGGCGTCGGCGTCGGCGTAGCGCCGTCACAACGCGTCCGAACTACCCTCAGCGCTGATGCTCGATCGCCTTGCGCAACTCAACGACGAATTCGACCGGCTCGAGCGCGAGCTCGGCGACATTTACGCCGCGGGCGACCAACGGGCCGCAGCCGCCGCCGGACGACGGCATTCTGAACTTCGGCCGATCGTCGAGGCGTACCGCGAGCTCGAGCAAGCGAGCGCAGATAGCCGTGAGGCATCTGAGATGTTGGCGACCGAATCTGATGCTGAGATGCGCGGTTTTCTCGAGTCTGAAGTTGCCGAAAAGCGCACGCACGTCGCTCGACTCGAAGAAGCGCTGAAGGAATTGTTGCTCCCGAAAGATCCCAACGACGGCCGAAATGTGATTGTCGAGATTCGCGGATCGGAAGGCGGCGAAGAAGCGAACCTCTGGGCGGGCAGTCTCTTTCGTATGTACCAGCGTGTCGCCGAGCGTCACGGGTGGAAGGTCGAAGTGCTCGAATCGCAGGAGAGCGACCTCGGCGGTTTTCGCGAGATGGTCTTTACCGTGAAGGGGGACGAAGCATGGGCACACCTCAAATACGAGGCTGGAACCCATCGGGTGCAGCGCGTTCCTGAGACCGAGAGCCAAGGTCGCATCCACACATCAGCGGCAACCGTGATCGTTCTGCCGGAGGCGGAAGAAGTCGATGTAGAGATTGATCCGAATTCACTGACGATCGATGTGTATCGCAGCTCTGGTCCGGGTGGTCAGTCGGTGAACACGACCGACTCGGCAGTGCGAATCACGCACAAACCGTCGGGCCTCGTCGTCACCTGCCAAGACCAGAAGAGTCAGCTGCAGAACAAGGAACAAGCGATGCGCATCCTGCGTTCACGACTTCTGCAAGCCGAACAAGACAAGCGCGCGGAGTCGGAGTCATCGACGCGCAAGTCACAGGTCGGCAGTGGCGGGCGGTCCGAAAAGATCCGTACGTACAACTTCAAAGAGAGTCGTGTGACCGATCACCGAGTGGGAGTGACGAAATACGCGCTCGATCAAGTGCTGGATGGTGATCTCGACGAATTCACCTCAGCGCTGCGCACCGCGGAACGCGCCGACCAGCTCTCTGCAACGGATTCGTGAGCCGGTCCTGGGCGGAGTTGCGAAAGCGCATTGCAGAGCAACTTGGCGAAAGCCCCGCCGCAAATCCCGAACAAGAAGCAATTTGGATCACTGAAGAGTGTTCGGGACATGAAGGACTCGCGTGGCTCGAAATCGCGCAGCAGCAGCCGATGCAACGCCTTGAAGATGCGGCGCGGGACATCGCCCGTCGGCGGGTGCTCGGTGAACCGCTGCAATACCTGCTCGGACACTGGCATTTTGGCGCGCTTGATTTGAGGGTCACTCCCGACGTGTTGATCCCGCGTCCAGAAACTGAACAGCTCGTGGCCGCCGTCCTGTCAAGGTTGCCGTCGATTGCTGCGGGAGGGCACGCATTTCGTGAGCCGGAGTGGACCGCGGTCGATCTCGGGACTGGGTCGGGTGCGATTGCGCTTTCGATCGCTGCAGCGCGACCGGATGCGCGTGTGATTGCGGTTGACCAGTCAGCTGCGGCGATTGCAGTGGCGCGGTCGAATGCGGCTGGGCTCGGCAGTGCTGCACGGCATCTCGAATTCCGTGAGGGGAACTGGTTCGACGCAATCGATTCGTCTCTCGAAGGACAGGTGCGGCTTGTGATTGCGAATCCGCCGTACCTGTCGGGCCGAGAATGGTCGGAGCTCCCAGATGAAGTCGCCGCCTATGAACCGCGGGATGCCCTCGTATCTGGGGCGACAGGCATGGAAGATCTAGGACACATCATCGACCTTGCGCCGCGATGGTTGGCTGGCGGTGGACTGCTTGCCCTCGAACATGGCGACGGCCAACAAGCAGCAGTTATTGAGGCGCTCAGTCGCACACGCATGTTCGAGGAGATCGAGTCGGGATGCGATCTCGCCGGTCGCCCTCGTTATGTGATTACCCGCCGCACCTGAGCGTGAGCTGACTTCAATCGTCGTGATCGAAGGCCACCAAGAAGCCATGGTCGATTGCG
This sequence comes from Acidimicrobiia bacterium, assembly GCA_049642885.1. Lineage (GTDB taxonomy): Bacteria > Actinomycetota > Acidimicrobiia > IMCC26256 > JBARPG01 > JBARPG01. The sequence continues at coordinate 3,639 of JBARPG010000229.1, forward strand.
AGCCACAAGGTTCGTGAGAACGGATACCAAACCAGTGGGCCGAGCAGGGCGATTGTGATCGAGATGATGACGAGGGGTACAACGGGCACGTTCGGTGACGTCGCAATGAGCGATGCGAACAGCGTGATCATCAAGAGTCCCAGCGGACAGATCAAGTTGATCGCGAGGGCTCCCGTCCAGTAACCGGGCTCACGTTCAAAAACAAGCTGGCATTTGGGGCATTCATCTTTGATCTTGAACCAGTTCTTGAGGATCCCGCCCGAACCGCACCGAGGACAGCGCAAGGTAAACCCCCGTAGAAGGATTTGCCCACGGCTGGCATCGATCGGGGTGCGTTCTCGTGCGGAATTGGGGCTCATGAAATCAGGATAGGTCGGCGATTTTGAAACGGTCGCCTTCAATCGTGGTTGTCACGCCCAAGCCCTCCGCCGCAGTGGTTGCGCACTGCCGCCCGAGCGACGGATCATCCGAGCGAGCGAGGAAGCGGGCACCTTCAGACGTCCTCGCGGAAAACAGGGTCTTGGTCGGTTGACCATCTCTGTTGAACTCGACCGCGCTGCCTTCAACGATTCCCCTCGGCGCTGCGGCTGGCGCCGCTATGACCTCGACTTCCATCTCGGGACGGTCATTGAGGCGCACGGTGCGATACGGCGCAGCGCCTGGGCGTGAGGAATAGGTCGCGGCCGCGTGTTTCGTCGCATACCAGCCGAGCGCTGTTGCGACTCCGATCTCGCCCGGGTGTTCGCGACACTCCCGTGCCGTTGCAAGAATTCCATGTGTCGAATAGTTCGAGGCGGGGCCACCGAAGCGGGCGAGCCCTCCCGTCAACGTGAGTGGCCGAGCTTCCTTCACGGCGTCTCCAATCCCAAACGCATGGGCGCCCATCAGAACCGCGATCGGGAAACAGGAGTACAGGTCGAAGCGAGCGATGTCATCGCCCGTCACGGCACCGCCGATCGCTTCGCTGGTTGCCTGCAAGACGGCGCGGGCAACGCCGTCGAGGGCGGGGGAGCGATCGAGTTCGGCCCGACGAGAGAACCAGAGGGTTTCACTCCCCTCCGCGCCAGCCAGAGGGTAGACGCGCAGTTCATGCGCGATACCGAGCCCGTCGGCGCGCTCCGTCG
>JBARPG010000230.1:0-10354 GCA_049642885.1 Acidimicrobiia bacterium
CTCACGTGCGCTTAGGAACGTCGGGACCGCGATCGCGATCAGGATGGCAATAATGAGCACCACAACCATCAATTCGATGAGTGTGAACCCTTCTTCTTCGTTGCGTCGCTGGCGAACCAGTGTGCGGATACTTTTCATGTTGTTCCTCCCTCAGGAACCGATGGATATGTCATGCGAGCGACTCCGCCTTTCGGGCCGGGCCCTCACTGAGGGAGGCCCTCCGGGTAGCCCAGCCGGCCGTCTGGTTCTCACCAGCGAGGCCCCGTAGCGTTGCGACCCTGACTCTCACCAGGTGTGCCCTTTACCGAAGGTGCGCTTGCATTTGAGTCATCGGCACCCCGTTCCGCGACCTTGAGTCTTTTCTTGGGCAGAGCGGAGTCGGCCGCTACTTGATGAGCTTGATGATGTTGAACATCGGCATGTACAGCGCAATCACCATTCCGCCGACCGTGCCGCCCATGACGGCAATCAACAACGGTTCGATGAGGGATGTGAGTTGGTCCACCGTCGCTTCGACTTCGTGCTCATAGAAATCGGCGATCTTGTCGAGCATTTCGTCGACCGCTCCCGTTTCCTCGCCCACAGCAATCATCTGCGCCATCATCGGCGGGATCACCTTGTGTTGGCCGAGCGGCGTCGCGATCCCGGTTCCGCGCGAAACATCGTCCTGTGCCTGAGTGAACGCGGCTTTGACGACCTCGTTGCCTGCAGAATCACCAACAATTTCCAGCGCCTCAAGAATTGGAACCCCGGCCTTCATCAGGGCAGCGAAGGTTCGAGACACTCGGGCGATCGCACCCTTGCGAGCGAGCGAACCGAAAATCGGGACTTTCAATTTGAACTGGTCCCACTTCTGCCGGCCGACATCCGTCTTCTTCCACTTCTTCAGCGCAACCGAGCCGCCTCCGAAACCAAACAGCCACACAAACCACAACGATCGAAACGAACCGGACAAATCAATTAGGAATTGCGTCGGTGCAGGCAACTGCCCGCCCAGCTCTTTGTACATGCCCTCGAACATCGGGATGACGAAGAGCAGCATGCCCGTGAGGATCAACACGACCATGATGCCCACCGCAACCGGATAGGTCATCGCGGACTTCACGCGTGCGCGGAGTCGATGTTGACGTTCGAGTGTGGTTGCGAGGCGCTCAAGTACGGCCTCGAGCACACCTGCGGTCTCCCCCGCCCGCACCATCGAAACCACGAGCCGATTGAACACTTCAGGGTGTGCGTTCATGGAGTTCGAAAGCGACGAGCCTCGCTCGATTGCGGAACGTACCGACCCGGCGACCTCACGCAGTTTCTTCTGTTCCGTTTGGTCTTCGAGCACGGTGAGGGCACGCAGCACCGGTAGGCCCGCGGCAATCATTGTCGAGAGTTGACGAAAGAAGGTCGCAAGATCCTTGACCTTCACCTTGTTCGAGAACCCCGGGATGTTGATGTCCTTCTTCAGGGCGGAGGCGGTTTTGCGTTCGATTGAAATCGGGACATAGCCCATTGCCTGAAGACGAACAGCAACGAGGCCCTCGTTGTCTGCCTCGATCGCGCCTTCGATCAACTTCCCGGCGCGGTCGCGCACACGGTACGCAAAGGTCTCGGCCATTACTGGCTCCAGTTTCCTGCGACGCTCACCGCAGCGCTGCCCACCATGCGCTGCAATTCATCGGGGTGCGCCGCGCACCCCGCGGCAGTCTCCATCGTGATCGCGCGGTCCTTTACGAGTTGTGCAAGTGACTGATCCATGGTGATCATCCCCGACTGCCCGCCTGCTTGCATCGCCGAGGGAATCTGATGGGTCTTGCCTTCACGAATGAGGTTGCGAACTGCCGCAGTTGCGACAAGCACCTCCACTGCACAGACGCGTCCATGACCGATGGCCTTGGGCAACAGCTGTTGAGCGACGACGCCTTGAAGGGTGGTTGCGAGCATGACGCGAATCTGTGCCTGTTGACTCGGTGGAAATACGTCGATCACACGATCAATTGCCTGAGGCGCATCTTGGGTGTGAAGGGTGCCAAACACGAGATGGCCGGTTTCGGCGGCGGTGAGCGCAATCGAAATGGTCTCGAGATCACGCATTTCACCGACGAGAATCACATCAGGGTCCTGCCGAAGCACGTGCTTGAGTGCAGCCGCAAAACTTTCAGTGTCTTGGCCAACCTCGCGCTGATTGACGACCGACTTCTTGTGGCTATGCACAAACTCGACCGGGTCCTCCACGGTCATGATGTGAAATGGTTCTGTCTCATTAATCGAATCGATGAGCGATGCGAGCGTCGTCGATTTTCCAGAACCGGTCGGGCCGGTCACGAGCACAAGTCCCCGGGGCTGAGTCGCGAAAGTGCCGACGACGGGGGGCAGTCCGAGCTGTTGAAGTGGGACGATTTGAAACGGAATCGCTCTCATGACGCAACCAACGGCGTCTTTCTGTTGGAACACATTGACACGAAACCGCCCGATGTTCGGCGCCGAGTAGCTGGCGTCGAGCTCGTGTTGATCTTCGAAGACCTGACGATGCCGCTGTGACAACACCGAGAACACCATCGTCTGGATCTGTTCGGAGGTCAGCAGGTCTGTCCCCTCAAGCGCGACGAGATTTCCATCTAGGCGAACGGTTGGACACGCGCCGGCTGCGAGGTGCAGGTCGGAGGCACCGAGCTCGACAACCTTCGCGAGGAAATCGTTTAGCGTCCCGGCGGCACCGCTGAGCCGAGAGGCCGCGGCAACGCGTGCGGACTGATTGACATCGTGCATGTGAACTACATCGGCACGCGAGCTCAGCGACCTTGATGCTTTTCCGCAGGTTCTTTGGCTTTACGCCACGACACGCATCACTTCTTCGAGTGTTGTCCACCCTGCGACGACCTTCCGCAGGCCATCTTCACGCAACGTGGCCATGCCGTCGATTTTGGCTTGCTTCAAGATCTCCTCTGTGGAACTCCTCGTGAGTACGTGACCTCGAATCGACTCGTTCATGACCAAGACCTCGTGGAGCCCGAAACGCCCCCGATATCCGGTGAAGCCGCATGAGGAACAGCCGCGTGCCTTGTGGACGTGTTCAGCGTCTACGAGGGCTCCCCCAAGCGTGGACAGGTCCATCTCGATGCTCTCGAGCGATACGGCCTCGCGGCAGTTCGTGCAGAGCTTGCGAGCAAGCCGCTGCGCGACGATGCAGTCCAATGCCGACGCGACGAGGAACGGTTCTACGCCCATCTCGACGAGGCGCATCGGAGCCGTCGAAGCATCATTTGTGTGGAGTGTTGACAACACGAGGTGGCCTGTGAGTGCCGCCTCGATCGCGATCGTTGCCGTTTCTTTATCTCGAATCTCACCGATGAGCACGATGTCAGGGTCCGATCGAAGGATGGATCGCAACGCCGCCGCGAAGCTGAGTCCCGCTCTCGAGTGCACCTGCACTTGATTCACGCCAGCGAGCCGGTATTCGACCGGGTCTTCGACCGTGATGACGTTTCGGTCGGGCGTGTTGAGTTGGTTGAGCGTTGCGTACAGCGTGGTCGACTTTCCCGAGCCGGTTGGTCCCGTGACCAGAATCGTGCCGTAGGGCTTCTTGTAGCAGCTCGAGTAGCGCTCGAGGTTGTCGGTCGCGAATCCGAGATCTTCGAGGCTGAGCACTGACTGGTTGTTGTCGAGGATTCGCATGACGACTTTTTCGCCATGCACTGTCGGGAGTGTTGCAACGCGAAGGTCGATGCTCAACCCGCCGACCTTCAAGGAGATGCGGCCGTCTTGAGGAATGCGCCGTTCCGAAATATCGATATCCGACATGACCTTGAGCCGCGAGATCACACCGGCCTGAATCGATTTTGGGGAGCGCATCACTTCGTGGAGCACACCGTCAATGCGGTATCGAATGCGTAGGTCAAATTCGGTGGGTTCGACGTGAATGTCGCTTGCTCGATCGGCGACGGCTTGGGCAACCAACAGGTTGACGTATTTGACGATTGGGGCGTCCTGGACAACCGCTTGCATGTCGCCAATGTCTTCGTCCTTGAATTCCTCGGCTGCCTCGCGCGCGACCCCTTCAACCAATGAGTCGAGCCGGTAGAGGTGGTCGATGATGTCCGCGATCTCAACGCTGACTGCGACCACCGGCTGAATGATTGATCCGGTCACGGCGCGCACGTCATCGAGAGCGATGACGTTTCCGGGGTCAGATGTCGCGACCACGAGGGCGTTGCCCTCCCAGCGGATCGGAACCACCTGGTGGCGTCGTGCCAGGGACTCTGGAATGAGCATCGCAACCGCAGTGTCGATCCCCGTCGGGCTGAGGTGCGCGAATTCAACGCCAAATCCAGCAGCGAGTTCGATTAAGAGATCGCACTCGGTGATGGCGCCCCGCTCTAACAGAATTCTGCCGAGAATTCGTCCGGTTGTGCGCTGTTCTTCGAGCGCGTCGGACAGGACTCGGTCGTCAATCAAGCCGGCGGCGACGAGCCGTTGTCCGAGCGGTACTGGTCCCACGACATTCCTCCTCAGGAGACTGTCGGCGGATCCACTCCTTGAGTTGAGGCGATCTGTGCCCGCATCACTTCCAGCGGCGCAGGTCGCCCCGAAAATAACTGAAAACTCGCTGCGGCCTGATGCAGCAGCATTGCCAATCCGTTCACAGCTCGCAACCTACGCGCAACCGAAGCCCGAACGAGGTCACTGTCTCCGCGTGCGTACACCGCGTCGAGGATGATTGCGTGTTCCGGCAGGTGTTTCACATCCAGTACGGAATTCCGCTCACCGGACATGCCGACTGGTGTCGTTTGCACCACCATGTCAGCTGCGACGCCATCAATCTGATCCCACGCGACCGTTGTGACATCGGGGCCGAATGTCGCGGCGTCTGCCGCTTGTTCGGGACGCCGCGCCGCGACGATGACCTCGGCTCCGGCCGAAGCGAGCGCAGCAACTGCGGCCCGCGCCGTCGCCCCCGCTCCAAGAATTAATACGCGGGAACCGTACGGTCTCCCGCCAAGCTCAATGAGTGACCGCACCACGCCTTCACCATCGGTCGAGTATCCAATGATCTGGTCGTCACGGACGCAGATGGTATTCACGGATCTGAGATGTTCGGCCACAGCGTCACGCTCCGTACACGCGCCCCACGCGGTTTCCTTGTGCGGCATCGTCACGTTGAGATTGCGAATCCCCCAGTCACGCACCGTCGCGAGTGCGGCCTCGCCTCGCGTACTCGGAACGCGCAACGGCACATACACCGCGTCGATCCCCAACGCCAGAATCGCAGCGTTATGAAGCGCTGGTGATTTCGAGTGATCCACGGGATCACCAATCACCGCCCAAACTTCGGTGCTTCCAAGAATCAGAGCAGGCCCTTCTTCTTCGCTTCTGCGATGTTCGCGTTGTGTTGCGCCAGCGTGTCGGCGAACGCGTGCGCTCCTGAGGCATCAATCTTCACGTAGAACTTCGCGGAGATCGCTGCCGGGTTGAGCGCCGCGCGCAAGTAGTCGGGATCGAAGGTTCCGATTGGAGTGGGCGGAAATCCAGCGATGCGGTAGGTGTTATACGGGCTATCAAAGGCCAGGTCGGGCAAGGTGAGAACAGCATTGAAGTTGCCCTTCGCGAACAAAATCGTTGCATCGATCTGGAGCGGCATGTTGTCGTGGATTCTGTTGTAGACAACAGCAGCGATCTTGTCGCGATCCGCGGGAACACCTGCCTCTCGTTGGATCATCGAAGCTGTGATCATCGCCTCGTATGGAGTGATCGTGCGTCCGGCCTTCGTCGAAGCGGTTGTCGTGTTTGCAATGCCGAGCTCGTCCACGTGCTTGTCGAACTCATCACGCAACATGATCGCGATATCGCCCTCTGTCGCTCCTTTTGGGACTTCATATACGAGCGGGGAAATGAGCCCCTCGGTCGTGTTGATGCCAGCCGGCAGATATTTCGATCGGACGAGACCCGAACGCTCGATTTTCAGGAACTTCGCTGGATCGAGCCCGAGCGTTGCGACTCGTTGGGATACCTGCTCGAGCGTGAGCCCCGGCGCACCGAGATCTAGTTTCACCGTCGGAGCAACGACAGGTGCACCGCCCCGTTTCAGCTGAGCAATTGCGGCTTTGACCCCCATGTTCTCGTGCATCGAGTACTGGCCCGCCTTGAACCCCGATGCTCCTGACGCTGCGACGTACACCTCGAATGCCCACGCGGATCCGATGACACCCTTCGATTCCAAGAGACTCGAAATCTCCGAGGTGCCCGAGCCGGGCGCAACCAACACCGACACTTGCTCACCCTGCGGTGTCGGTGGATCAATCTGCCACCACATCCACGTCGCTGGACCACCGATCACGAATAGCAGAATCAAGAGAACGATCGCCAACGCTCCGGGCTTTGGTCGCGTGCGTCGCACCGACCGGTTCAGGGCTCTGCGCTCCTGCGGCGTCCGCGGTGGACGCTTTGGCAACGGCCCTGATTTCGATCGAAGATCGTTTCCGTACTCGTCGTCGCCATATCCATTGAAGGTCATCTCATCGGTCCTGACGTGTTCGGTCGAGGAAGTCCTGCAGCAGCACGGCCGCTGCCTCCGCGTCGATGTCAACCCGACCCTTTTTGGCGCGTTGCGTGCGCTGGCGTTGGGCAATGACCGTTGTGAATCGTTCGTCCATGCACGTGACTGGAATCGCTGAACGAGCCGAAAGTCGTTCGGCCTCTGCTGCGTATTCTGCCGCCTGCGCGGTTGGATGTCCGCGCAGCGACGTCGGAATTCCGGCGATGATGTGATCGACCTCGTGTTCCTGAGCGATTGAAATCAGTGCTGTGTGCTCGGCGTATTCGTCACCAGTCCGCCGAATTGTGTCGTGCGGAGTCGCCAGGGTGTTACTCAGATCGCTGAGAGCAACCCCGATCCGCGCCAACCCGAAATCGCAACTCATCGTTCTGCCCATCATGAATCGTTGCGCCCGCGAGCGTGACCGGAGGTTGCTTCCTCGATCGTCGCTGTCAACGCATCCAACGCTGCCGGAATGCCATTGGGATCTTTCCCGCCACCGGCGACCACATCATTCGCGCGCGCAGTACCGCCGCGAATGAGTTTGGCTGCAGGAGCGGCAATCGCTGCCGCAGAGACTCCAGTCGCGACGAGGTCGTCGGTCACGGCCACCGCGACGACCGCGGACTCAGGAGTTGTTCCCACCCCAACGATTGCCACGATGCCTGAGGTCAATGCTTCGCGCGCAGAACTGACGACGCGTCGAGCGATTTCGGGACTGAACCCGTCGATGCGACGCACAACGGCACCTCCGCTCGCGCGCTCCGCCAGCGACGCACCGGTTTCCTCCGCCGCCTTCATCCGAAGGGAGGCGAGTTCGGCTTCGAGCGCTTTCGTGCGCGATGCCAACTTTTCAATTCGGTCATGCAACTCCGGAGCGCGCACCTTCAACACGTGTTCAAGATCTCGAACGAGCAAGCCTTCTTCGCGAATTGCCGCGTGCGCTGCGGTGCCAGCCACGGCCTCGATACGTCGAGTGTTCGCTCCAACTGAACCTTCGGAGAGCACCCGAACGAGTCCGATCGAGCCCAGCGCGGACACGTGCGTGCCGCCACACAGCTCAATCGAGTGCGGTCCCGCCTGGAGCACCCGCACGCGGTCGCCGTACTTATCTCCGAAGAACGCGATCGCCCCGAGGTCGGTTGCGGCGCTCTTGTCCATCTCGGTATGGGTTACTGCCGCATCCGTCAGAATTTCGGTATTGACGAGATCTTCGATCCGGTCGAGGTCAGCACGCGACACACCTTCGTGATGCGAGAAATCGAAGCGGAGCCGATCGGGTCCGACCATTGAACCGGCCTGTGCCACGTGTTCACCGAGCACTTCGCGTAGCGCCCAGTGCAACAGGTGCGTGGCCGTGTGGTGTTTGCGAATCGCATCGCGCCGAGCACGATCAATTGCTGCCGCAACCACGAGCCCCGTACGCAACGTACCCTCTACGACTCGAACGCGTTGGCGAATCAACGCACCCGGAATCGCGTACTGAGTGTCCAACACGTCCGCGTTGCCGCCCTCCCACCGCAGCGAACCGCTGTCGCCGAGCTGGCCGCCTGATTCTGCGTAGAACGGGGTTCGATCGAGGAATACGTCTGCTTCGCCGCCGGCCGGGAGATTCGTGACCTCGGCTCCGTCTCGCACGATTGCGAGAATGCCTGCATCCTCAATTGAATTGCGATCGCGCCCGACGAATTCAGAGGGCCCACGTGACTGAATCTCGCGGAGCAGTTCGCCCGCTGTTTGCCCAGAGTCGCTCGATGCCTGCGCGGAGCGTGCACGTTCTCGCTGCTTCGTCATCTCTCGATCGAACCCCTCAAGATCGACCGTAAGACTGCGCTCCTCGGCCAATTCACGAGTGAGATCAATTGGGAAGCCGAGCGTGTCATGCAAGAAGAACGCGTCCGGTCCGCTCACGTTTCCGCGATCGAAAATGTCGGCAAGGCGATCGAGGCCTCGCGCGAGTGTCGAGCGAAAACGTTCTTCCTCCCGAGCGACCGCGTCACGAATCCGTCGGTGGCGCGAGCCCAGCTCGGGATATGCCTCCCCCATCGCCTCGACCGTTGCATCAACGAGGAGCGGCGTGAGGATCGTTTCGACTCCGAGTCGAAATCCGTGGAGCACCGCGCGGCGAATGATGCGGCGCAGCACGTACCCGCGGTCTTCGTTCGAAGGCACCACGCCATCCGAGATGAGGAACGTCATGGTTCGCCCGTGCTCCGCCAAGATTCGCAACGAGACATCTGAGTCCGAGGCCGCTCCGTAGGCGATACCTGTGAGCCGTTCTGCAACCCCGATGAGCGGTCGAAAAAGCGAGGTTTCCCAAATCGAAGGGGCTCCCTCGATCGCGAGAAGGAGCCGCTCGAGGCCAGCACCGGTATCAATGCTCGGCTTCGGCAATTCGATTCTCGAGCCATCACCTCGCTGTTCATATTGCATGAATACGAGATTCCAAATCTCGATGAAACGATCAACGCCACCATGAGCCGGCCCACCGTCTGCCCCGAACTCAGGCCCGAGGTCCCAGAAAATCTCTGAAGACGGACCGCACGGGCCAGTGTCCGCCATTTGCCAGAAGTTGTCGGCATCCAATCTTTGGATCCGCTCTTCAGCGATTCCAATCTCACGCCAAATCTGGGCGGCCTCGTCATCGCTGATGTGCACGGTCACCCACAGACGGTCGACGGATAGACCGAGGGTCTCCGTCACAAACTCCCACGCATACCGGATCGCATCGCGCTTGAAGTAGTCGCCAAATGAGAAGTTCCCGAGCATCTCGAAAAAAGAAAAATGGCGATTGGTCCGACCAATGTCATCGAGATCGTTGTGCTTTCCCCCTGCACGCACACATTTCTGGCACGAGGCAGCTCTCGGAAATGGCGGTTCCTCATCACCGACGAAGTACGGCTTGAACGGAACCATGCCAGCGACGGTGAATAACAACGTCGGATCGTGTGGTTGGAGGCTCGCCGACGGAACCTCGATATGCCGACGTTCCACGAAGAAGTCGAGGAATGCGCGACGGAGTTCGTCGACGGGTTCAGTCATACGAGTAGAGGCTACTGAACGTGGTTACGGGGCGTTCGATCGATTTGCGCCCGCAATTCACGTGCTCGAATGTCGGCGGCAGTGCGGCCCTCGGTTATTGCGTCTCGCATGTTCGTTCGTGTTCGGTCAATGCGGAGTTGTGTTCGGTCCAAAACGGCACGCGGAGCTGCTTTGCGAGCGACCGCTTTCACCTTGCGGGCGGCCCACACAGAGCTTCCGATGCCTGCGGCAAAGCCTGCGCCGGCCCATGTCACCCTCTTGAACATCAGGACTCTCCGGAGACAATCCGCATGCGGGGCTTGGCTGGTTCTTCGGCCCGAGAGGATGGCACAGTCTTCCCGCGGAACGTGTGCCATGCGTGACGCATGCCTGAGGAAGCCGCCATCGCTTTCACGACCGGATTCGTGATCGTGCGGACGGCGAAACGTGAGGCGCCTTCGAAGGTCTGTTCGAGCCCTTCGGCTGAACCAATCAGTGCCTCAGTCCGTGCGACGTGTCGCTCGGCCTGTCGAGCTTGTGCGCGCATCTCATCGAGTAACGCGTCGGCCTCTGCCCAAAACGCGCTGGAATCTGCTTGGAATGTTGTGACGGCACGCATCAGCCTGAACCACGCGAACAGCGCGGCCGCGGACAACAAAGCAGCAAGAACGAGGGTGCATGCAAGCAGCCAATCAACAGCGTTCAGCAGAACCTCCAAAGAATCTGGAGCATTTAGCGTACCGTCGTTGGGCTGGCGGGGCGCGTCACGCTGAGACCGAGCTCTTTGAGGTGCTGGTGAGCCAGGGTTGACGG
>JBARPG010000231.1:0-1815 GCA_049642885.1 Acidimicrobiia bacterium
GTCGAATCCGCCCGTTTCGTCGTATGGCCGGAGAAGCAGAGCGACATCGGCATGCCCGGTTCGGAGCAGAGCTTCAGGCTGACCTGGCCCGCCCAGCGTTACCTCGATCGCGGCGGCACCGGGTTCGGAAGCGTACGCGTCAAGGATTTTCGAGAGTAGCTCAGTGGATGCTCCGGCTTTGGCGGCCAGCACCAACGTGGGTCTGGGGGCGGCGGCTCGCAGGGTGCGGAACTCGGCGGCTTCGACCGCCTCTAGCGCAAGCCGGGCCTCCCTCAGCAGTACGGCACCGGCCGCGGTCAACGTCACAGCGCGAGCCGTGCGGTGCAGAAGAATGACCCCGAGCCGTCGCTCAAGTTGCTGGATCGCCCGCGACAACGGGGGCTGCGCCATCATGAGCCGCTGGGCCGCCCGCCCGAAGTGCAGCTCCTCTGCCACGGCGACGAAGTATCGCAGTTCACGCGTCTCCATCGACTCATCATATCCGCCACCACCAGGATCAATACCCATGGGGTATCGCAGGACACCTGAATCGTCTTGGACGGCCCACCTCCCCCGACCTCAGGATCAAAGAAAGCGATCAACGCAGAGCAAGGACGCGAAACCCCATGTCGAACGAACAAGTGCGCTGGCTGTTGAAGGTCATCCAACCCGAGCGAACCCTCGCCACCCTCCCTGGAGGTGCCAGCGTGGACCCGAGCGCTCATGCCGGGCTCCTCGGCCTCCCGGACGGGGTTTACGCGGCCGAACTGGGTCGCATGGCGGAGGAGGTAACCGATGCAGCGGACGAGCTGCTCGCGGATCCGGCCGTAGCCTCGATGGTCGACCGCCTTCCACTCCGGGAAGATGCCAATGTCGTGGTGTTCGGTGACAGTCTGACCTCCGACCCCCAGTCGTGGGCGGTGATCCTGCGGGAACTGTTGGCGAAGCGCCGCGGTGACGACAAGGTCTCGTTAACGATCAACGCGGTCGCGGGCGAGACGACCACCCAGGGTCTCGTGCGCATCGCCGACACCATCGCCGCCCAGCCCGACTGGGTCATCTTCCTGTTCGGCACCAACGACGCCCGCACGCAGGGACCGCATCCCACGAAGACACTCGTCCACCACGAGGAGACCCGACGCAACTTCGCGGAGCTGCGTCACCGCATTGCCAGCGAGACCTCGGCAAGCGCCATCTGGGTCACTCCGCCCGCGGTCGATGAGGCAATGGTGGTGAACCACTGGGGGCTCGCGAGGTTCGGGGTTCGATTCCGCAACGAGGACTTGGAGCAAGTGGCCACGATCATCCGCGAAAGCGGCGGCCCCGTTGTCGACGCGTTTGACGCTCTGGGCGCCCCACCTCCTTCTGACCTGATGATGGGAGACGGGCTGCATTTCACGGTGGAGGGTCAGAAGCGAATGGCGCTCGAAGTGATCCGTGGCTGGAGCAGCCTCACATGAAGTACCTCGTTTTCGGCGCCACCGGCAACATCGGCTCCCGGGTGGACGGGATCTTCCTACTGACGGACGGGCCAAACCTCCAGGATCAGGATCGAACGATCTCTTCCGCTGCCTGCCAGGCTGGCGTTCGGCATCGTGAGCCCACGCTCTTCGACCTTCTGTAAACAACCTCACGAAGTGGAACTTCTAGCCCACATGGAACCGCCCTCGGTGCGAGTCAGGGTGCCCAGCGCCCCTTGCGGGTCCACTCCTTGACGCGCGGGTAGGCCGTCTCGAACCAGGGCTCCTTGGCATCGGTGTAGTCCCGCGTCGTCGCCGACTGCGCTGCAAGGTGACGTTTGAGGGCGGCATACTCCTCCCGCGCAGCGGGCTCGGA
>JBARPG010000232.1:0-1576 GCA_049642885.1 Acidimicrobiia bacterium
GCGGACCACGTCACCGGCATGTTCATTTCGATGATGTTCGCCGGGCACCACACGACCTCGGGGACCGCGGCATGGACGCTCATCGAACTCCTTCGGAATCCTGAATCGATGGCGGCAGTCGTCGCTGAAGTGGACGCATTGATGTCGGAGGGCGAATCGGTGAGTTATCAGGCACTCCGCGACGCGCCGATCCTTGAGGCCTCCATCAAAGAAGCGCTCCGATTGCATCCCCCATTGATTGTGCTGATGCGTGTTGCTCAACAACGCCAAGCGGTAGGCGGTGTCACGATTGAACCCGGCCAGATGGTTGCCGTATCGGTCTCTGTTTCGAATCGTGATCCTGACGCTTTTGTGGATGCCGGACGCTTTGACCCCGCCCGCTATCTGGGCGAGCGCAATGACGAGCTCGACAATCCGTGGATGTGGATTCCTTTCGGCGCGGGACGCCATCGGTGCGTCGGTGCCGCGTTTGCTCTTATGCAGCTGAAAGCCATTTTCTTGACCTTGTTGAAGGATTGGGAGTTTGAGGCCGCGCAGCCACTCGATTCCTATCGAAACAACCTTTCGAAGATGGTCATTCAACTGGAACAGCCCTGCGCGGTGCGCTTCCGAAAGCGAGGTCCCGAGGTGGCGAGGGAATTGGTCTCGCCTGCAGTGACGGCGTCAGCGCCGGGTCCCGTCGACGCTGCGGACAGATACCGAGTCGTTGTCGATGAGGTGCTGTGTCAGGGGCATGGTGTCTGTGAATCGGAGGCGCCAGCGGTCTTCGCAGTCGACACGGCGCTCCATTTGGTGAAGGTTCTCGATGAGCATCCTGGTGCGAGCGAACGTGCACGCGTCGAGGCGGCCATTCGCTATTGCCCGACGCGGGCGTTGAAGATCCAACAGGAGGACTGATGACTGCATATCCACGCGAAGAAGTCGAGGCGATGGTCGAGAAATGGTTGGCAGTCAATCGCCAGGCAGAAGCAACCGGGGACTGGCGTGTCATGGCGGAGTGTTACGCGGAGGATGCGACGTACGGTTGGAACTACGGCCCGGGCCATGACTTCATGGCGGTGGGGCGCGACCAAATTCGCGACTGGGCGATCGGGTTAGAGATGGACGGGCTCGACGGATGGACATATCCGTACGAGACCGTCGTGATCGACGAGAAGCTCGGTCAAGCGATCGGACTGTGGCGACAAGTTGCTGACGCCAAACGGCCTGACGGGTCGAACTATGAAATCGCGGGCATTGGTGGAAGTTGGTTCAAATACGCGGGGAACATGGAATGGGCGTGGCAGCGCGATTGGTTTGATTTCGGAAATGCTGGAGCGCTCTTCATGGAGATGATGGGGGCCGGTGTGCTCTCCGACGGAATGACGGCTCGTATGCATCGAGCACTTGGAGGAAACCAACCGGGCCACTACGACGTCGGCAAAGCTCCCGCACCCATCTGGCCAGCGGATCGATGACGAGCGCGGCCAGTACTCGTTCTAGGCACGAGGACGATGAGGCCGAAGCGCCGATCTGAGTTCACAGGATGAAGCGGAAGCCGATACCCACTTGCGTTGCGTCACGAGGCGGCCGTGAC
>JBARPG010000233.1:0-1765 GCA_049642885.1 Acidimicrobiia bacterium
CTGCTTCCTACGTTTCGGGCTGTCGAAGGTCCTAGACGGGGAGGCAGTGCGGGGTGCGGAACAGGATCGTATGGGAGCGGGCGTGTGGTTTGACGCGCACGGTCGTCGAGGCCGTCGATGTTGATGAGGTGATTGGGGCGGTGATCGTGTCCGCTCGGCCCGAAGCCAAGGCGCGGCAACGGTGCGGACAGTGCGGTCGTCGCTGCCCGAAGTTCGATCGGGGTGAAGGGCGTCGCCGGTGGCGAGCGCTGGACGCTGGAACCATGAAGGTGTTCATCGAGGCAGACGCACCGCGAGTGCGATGCCGTGATCACGGAGTCACTGTCGCTCAGGTTCCGTGGGCCCGACACGGCGCTGGGCACACCCGCGACTTTGACGATCAGGCCGCGTGGCTCGCGGTCCATGCTTCCAAGTCGGCGGTTGTTGAGTTGTTGCGGGTGGCGTGGCGAACTGTCGGATCGATCATCGCTCGCGTCAACGCTGACATCGACGCGAACTTCGACCGGTTCGCCGGCCTGGAACGGATCGGGATCGACGAGATCTCCTACAAGCGTGGCCACCGGTTCCTGATCGTGGTCGTCGATCACGACACCGGTCGTCTCGTGTGGGCGGCCCCGGGCCGTGATGAAGCGACGTTGCACCGGTTCTTCGACCAACTCGGCGAAGATCGGGCCGCGCACATCACCCACGTGTCGGCCGATATGGCGAGCTGGATCGCCCGAGTCGTCGCTCAGCGGGCTCCGAATGCGGTGCGGTCCGCGGACCCGTTCCACGTCGTGGCGTGGGCGAGCGACGCGCTCGATGTCGAACGGCGTCTCGCTTGGAACCAGGCAGCGGGACGCCGCAAAGTCGACCCGAGTAGCGGCCGCCGCAAAGACGCCACCGGGCCAGCCCGTGCAGTGAAACGGTCGCGCTACGCGCTCTGGAAGAACCCCGAGAACCTGACTCCACGCCAACGAGAACAACTCGACTGGATCGCCAAGACCGACCCGCGGTTGTGGCGGGCGTACCTGTTGAAAGAAGGGCTCCGCTACGTGTTCGCCGCGAAAGGCGAGGCCGGCAGACAAGCCCTGGACCGATGGATCTCGTGGGCCCGCCGATCCCGGCTCCCCGCATTCGTGGACCTCCAACGCCGCATCGTCAAACACCGAGCAGCGATCGAGGCGACCCTCGACTCGGGCCTGTCCAACGCACTCGTCGAGTCCACCAACACCAAGATCCGGCTACTCACCCGTGTCGCGTTCGGGTTCCACGGCCCCGAACCACTCATCGCCCTCGCCATGCTCGCCCTCGGAGGACACACACCCGACCTCCCCGGCCGCCGAATGACCCACGGATAAGTCAGGAGAGCCACAAAACCCCACGGCTCAGGGCGCCGGGAGGATGCGGAAGACGGGGAAGCCGGCGGCGACGGCGAGGAGTTCGTCGTCAGTGGAACGCTCGTTGATGCCGTCGAAGAACTGGCCGACCTCAGCCTTCCAGCGGCGGAGGTACTCACGGATGACCGCCGGCTTGTCGGCGTCGGCCAGCTCGACCACGGCGATGGGCTCGACCTTCCGGCCGAGGCGCAGCTCGGCCGTGCCGGCGACACGGATGTTGCGGACCCATTGGGTCGTGCCACGGGGGGCGACGAGGTAACGACCGCCCTCGAAGTCGAGCGGGTTGACCGGCGTGGTCTTCCACTCGCCACTCGCGCGGCCCCGAACGGCCAGCTGACGGGAACCCCACACACTCACACCCCACTTCGCGAGGCGCGCCATCAGGC
>JBARPG010000234.1:0-30699 GCA_049642885.1 Acidimicrobiia bacterium
CCGAACCACATTGCCCAGGGCCTTGAGGTCGATCCCAAAGGATTCGGCAAGGCGAAGGGATTCGTTGACCGCGCAAAATGAGGTGAAGTGAAGAAGGTTGCGGGCCAGCTTCGCTTGGGTTCCTGCGCCGATTGGGCCGAAGTGCTCCACGAGATTCGCCCACGCGCCAAACACGGGACGGAAGTCATCGCACGCAGTGGCCTCACCTCCGACCATGACGGCCAAGGTCCCTTGGGAGGCACCGATCGCCCCGCCGCTTACGGGTGCATCGAGCACCACCACGCCGTGCTGTGCGGCGGCATCGGCCATCGCTCGTGCGGTTTCAAGGGCAATGGTCGAGTGCACCGCGATGACGCTCCCGGGTCCCATCGTCTCAAGCAACCCGCGAGCACCCGCGATGACCTCGGTGACCTGGTTGTCGTCTCGAACCATGACCGAGACGCGGCGACAGATCGATCCCATCTCGGCTGGGGTGTCAACCGCCATGACACCACGCTCGCGGAATGACGATGTCGTAGAGGGGACGGCATCGCACACGACCAAGCCACCGGGCCACGATGTCAAGCGACGCGCCATGGGCTTGCCGATATTGCCCAAGCCGATAAAGCCAACGCGCTCGTGTGTTGCGTCGCCCGTCATGAGCGAATCACCTGGCCTCCGTCAACGTTAAAGATCTGACCGGTGACCCAACTCGCGTCCTGCGACAACAAGAATAAGCACATCCCCACGAGGTCTTCGGGTGTTCCGCGCCGCTTCAAGGCAAGGCCCGCGACGATCTGATCCACCATCTCTTTGGGGACGACGCCACGGGTGGCCTCGGTGTCGATTGGCCCGGGGGCAATCGCATTCACCCGAATGTTGGCACTGCCCAACTCATGCGCAAGTTGTTGGGTCAGGCCGTTGATCCCAACTTTCGCGAGACCGTAGAACCCGGAGTACAGCCATGCCGCCGTCGAAGACTGGTTCACGATTGCGCCCCCGCCACGCTTGCGCATCGACTTCCAACACGCTCGCGTACAGAGCAAGGCCCCGTTCAGATTCACGTTCATGAATCGTTCGTAGTACTCCCAATCCACGCTGAGCAAAACGTCGAGTTTCATCTCGCCGTAAATGGCAGCGTTGTTCACGAGAAGGTCGATGCCGCCGAAGGCTTCGACGGTCGCGTCGGCCATCGCTTGAGTCGACGCCGGGTCTGACACATCAACGCGCACTGCGTGCGCCGCGCCGCCTCCGCTGACGATGCTGGCGGCGACAGCGACTGCATTGTCCTCGGCAATATCAGCAATCACGACCGACGCGCCCTCGGAGGCCAATGCGCGGGCGTAGGCCTCACCAATGCCTCCGCCTGCCCCGGTAACGATGGCCACTTTGTCCGCAAACCGTGCGCTCATTGAATTCCTTCCGCAATTGATTTCATTTCCAAATACTCCTCAAAGCCAGCGCGGCCCATCTCGCGGCCGATCCCCGATTGTTTGTACCCGCCGAATGGAACATCGCCGGAATACCAGACACCGCCATTGATGCTGAACGTTCCCGTCCGCACGCGGCGAGCGACGTTCCACGCGCGCGCCGAATCCCCGGAAAACACAGAACCCGAAAGTCCGAATGGTGAATCGTTGGCGAGTCGGATTGCGTCATCGTCGCCGTCATGTGGAATCACGGTGAGTACCGGCCCGAAGATCTCTTCACGCGCGACGCGAGCCTGATTGTCGAGCCCAACGATGAGCGTGGGATCGATGAAGAATCCTTTGGCATGCGCCGAGCGCGTTCCGCCGCACGCGAACGAGCCGCCTTCTTCGGTGGCGAGGCGAAGATATCCCTCCACGCGGTCGCGCTGTCGCGCCGAGATCAGCGGGCCACAAATGGTTGATTCCAACGTGGGATCGTTGGCACCGAGCGCCACCATCGTCGCTGCGGCAATGGTCACAATTTCGTCGTGCATCGCCCGAGGAACGAGCAGTCGAGTTGTGATCGCACATCCTTGGCCCGCGTGGGTGCACGCGGTAAATGCTGCCATCGAGGCTGCCCCGGCGATGTCGGCGTCATCCAAGATGACGAAGGCAGACTTCCCTCCGAGTTCGAGGAAGACGCGAGCAATGCGATCTGCGGCGCTGCGCATGACCGCCCGACCGGTCGCAGTCGATCCCGTGAACGACACCAGATCCACGGAAGGGTCGGCACTGATGGCAGCGCCGAGCGCGGGAGATGAACCCGTGATGATGTTCAGCACACCCGCCGGAAGGTCGGTTTCCTCAGCGGCGATTCGAGCGAGTGCACTCGCTGCCCATGGGGTGTCCGGAGCAGCTTTCAGTACCACTGTGCACCCTGCGGCGAGGGCGGGTGCCAGCTTGGCGAGATTGATTTGATGCGGGAAGTTCCACGGGGTGATCGCGCCAACAACACCAGCGGCTTCGCGCAAAACGGTTCTGCGGGTGCGCACGCCCATTGGCGCCGCCTCGCCAAGATCTTCAGACCAACCCTCGTAATCGCGCGCCACATCGTGCATGGTCATGATGTCCGCAACGGGAATATCGAACTGCGGTCCCCGCGTAAGGAATGCAGGAGCACCAACCTCGGCGGTCGTCAGGGCACGAAGCTCCTCGCTGTGCGCAACCAGCCCATCATGAAGTTGTTCGAGACATCGCAAACGGAACGCCAGGTCGCGACTCCACTCGGTTTTGTCGAAGGAGCGCCGCGCGGCTGCGGTGGCGGCGAGGACATCGTCATCGGTGGCATCAGCAGCGAGGCCAAGTACCTCTTCGGTTGCCGGATTGATCGTGTTGTAGGTGGCGCCGGTCGACGCGGGGCGAAGTGCGCCGTCAATTAACAGAACATCGAGTCCGGCCTCTAGCAATGTCATTCGTCGTTCTCCTGTGGTGATTCTGACCGTGAGCCCGGTCGATGGTGTGGGGAGCGATCCCGAGAGAGCGGCGCTTCGGGCTGGATATCGAGTTCCGTTACGAGTGCACCGCGGGGAGCCGTCGCTGCGAAGACGATCGCGTGCGCAACTTGTGAGGCCAGGAGCGCGCCGTCATGGCGGAGGAACCCAAAGTGGTTCCAAGAATCGATGACGGCTTCGATCACATCGACATCCCAGGTGCTGCCCTGTTCGGTGGTCGCCGGGCCTGGACGGATCACCGAGACGCGCACACCAGTGCCTTCGAGCTCGGAACGCATCACGGCAGCGAATGCTTCAAGACCGGCCTTGGCCGCCGCATACCCCGCCATATATGTGCGGGGCCGCAACGCGGAGTCGGAGGAGACGAGCACGATGTCGCCCCGCTCGCGGGCGATCATCCCTGGCAGCACATGTGCGACGAGCGACTGTGCCCCGAACAAGTTCGCCGCGACTTGGGCAGCGAAGGTGTGCGAGCTCGCGTCGACCAAGATCGGGTCGACCGCACCAGCATTTGCAACCGCGATTTCGATCGGACCATGCGCCTGCTCAGCGGCCGCGACGAAGCGCTCAACTGAATCGGGATCGGTGACGTCAAGCTGCGCTGCGGCCGCCTCGGCGCCTTCCGCCCGTAGGGCTCCAACAATTGACTCGCAGCGGTCGACTCGTCGTGCACCGAGCGTCACGGGATGCCCAAGATCAGCGAAGGCATGCGCCGTCGCAGCTCCAATACCGGAGGATGCCCCCGCGATCGCGACCGGGCGACGAATGGGGTGTGATGGGAAGCGTGGCATCAGCGTGGAACAACCGTGGTCGGAAGGGCGGCGAAGCCCTTCACGTTGACTGAATGCACACGCACTGCCGACGCCTCGTCGACCTCGTAGTCACGGATCACCCGCACCGCTTCTTCGAGCACCACTTTCGCTTCGAGTCGAGCGAGAAACGCTCCGAGACAGAAGTGGCGTCCAAATCCGAAACTCGCAAGATGCAGAGCGGTATCGGGGCGGTCGATGTCATAGATATCAGCTCGATCGAACACACGCGCATCGCGATTCGCTGAGCCGACGAGGAGCAACACTCTGCTGTTTTCGGGGATCGTTACACCGTGCCGATCGCAGTCCCGCTTCGCAACCCGAGCCAGCATTTGTGAGGAAGTATCAAAGCGCAAGGTCTCCTCAACCCATGCGGGAACGAGGTCAGCATTCGCGAGCACACGTTGTTTGGTTGCCGGATTGCGCCATGCCCAATACCACGCGTTCGCCAAGAGCTTCGTGGTGGTTTCGTTCCCGGCAACCACCATCAAGAACAGAAACGCGACGATTTCCTCATGGCTCAAACGATCGCCGTCGATCTCTGCCTCCAACAATGCCGAGGTCAGGTCATCGCCGGGCGACGCGCGGCGCTCACGGATCATCTCGTCGTAGTACGCAGCCAATTCGAGCGCGGCGGCAATGCCTTCTTGAGGCACATCGAAGACGCCTTCCTCCCGATGCACGAGCATGTCCGCGTGTTGACGGAGTACAGCTCGATCTGCGAGCGGGACACCGATGAGTTCGGAGATGACATCCATGGGCAGTTTCCCTGCGAGGTCACCGACAAAGTCGAAGGTGTTCCCGCGCGCCAAGCATTCGTCGAGATGTTCGATTGTCAATTCACGAATGCGCGGCTCAAGAAGTTGTACCCGCGAATTCGTGAACCCTCGCGAAACGAGGGCACGCATTCGAGTGTGACGCGGCGGATCCATTGCGAGGAACGACATCGTCTTGTGCGCGTGCGGTCCTGATGCGAGTGGATCGAGCGTTACGCCTTCGGCGGAGGAAAAGAGCTCAAAATCTCGGAAACCTTCGAGCACATCGGCATGCCGTGACAGGGCAAAGAAATCGAACTCCTCGTTGTAGTAACACGGAGCCTCATCGCGGAGCCGCGCGTAGGTCGGATACGGATCTTCGTGGATCTCGTATGCGTATGGGTTGTACTCAATTCCGCTGCGCGGTGCCGTGATGGTCACGCCGGTCCTTTCAATATGAGGGCAACTGCAGTTGCGAGTTGTGTTGGTACAGCCCGGTAGCCCGCGTGTCCCGTGCCAGCGCGGATCAGCGCACCCGAAACGACGAGCTCAAGCGTGAAGATTGTTTCGGGGGTTCCTGCATCGCCCGCGGCCGCCACGAGCCGCCGATGCATTTCCGTGCCGATCATGTCTCGAACCAGGTGGACGTCTGGGTCTTCCGAAATCAGCGACTCTGAGCAGGCGCGAGCCAGGTGCGGCTCGTCAGCGACCAACATCGCAAAATCGCTGAGAACAGCGGTGCATTGTGCGACGGGATCATTGGCGCCGCCGCGTTCAGACGCGTTGGCCTTCTGAAGTCGCCGCCAGAGAAGCTCGGCGACGATGTGTTCTTTCGAGGTGAAGTAGGTGTAGGCGGTTGCGGCCGACACGTCCGCGTTCTTTGCGATCGTCCGCATCGTGACGGTGCTGAATGGGTTCGTCTGCAGAAGCGATTCAGCGGAAGCGAGGAGCCGTTCGACGGTCGCTGCCGGTCGTGGACCGAGCGTGCGTCTCGGGGATTCTGCAATTGGGAGGGCAGCGGCCATGCGGGGAAAACTAGACATGCATCTGGACATGTGTCAAGCAGCGCCGAGTTTCGAATCGCTTCTCCTCGTAGGATCCTTCGAATCATGACGAGCATCGAGGATATTGAGACGCCCGCTCCGAGAGCGGTGCTCTTGAGCGTGCACACATCTCCGCTCGCCCAGGCCGGCGTCGGCGATGGTGGCGGGATGAACGTCTATGTCCGTTCCCTTGCCGATGCGCTCTGCCGCGCCGGCGTTGAAGTCGATGTCGTGACGCGGCGCACGCGCCAGGAGGAACCTGATCTGGTCGTATTGCCATCGGGCGCCAAGGTCCACACGCTGACAGTTGGAGGGGTTCAGCCACTCGCACGGGACGACTTCCACACGATCATCGAGCCCTTCGCCCGGGCGATGGAGCCGATCGCTGCCGGCGCAGATCTCCTGCACGCTCACTACTGGGTTTCGGCTGGCGTGGCGCATGATCTGAAGCACGCGCTGGGCATTCCGCTGGTCGTCACCTTTCACACACTCGCTGGCGACAAGCGTGAAGCGGGCATTCACGACGACGCTGATGAACGCGAGGAAGTTGAGCGCGTCGCCGCGCGCTGCGCCGATCGGATCGTCGTTTCCACGGCGGAAGAAGGGGCGCGCATCACGGGCGCCTATGGCAACGAACCTGACCTGATCGAACAAGTGGTGCCTGGAGTCGACCACGGAACCTTCTTTCGGGTCAGTGAGGACGAACGCGACTCGTTGCGCTGTGCGCTTGGTGCGCAGGACCAACAGGTCATGGTGTTCGCCGGGCGAATCCAGCCACTCAAAGGGCTCGACCTCGCGATCGAAACCCTGGCCGCGGCGAGCTGTGAGGCTCATCTCTACGCCATCGGCGGCGCCAGTGGCCCGGAAGGGGAGGCACACCTTCGAGAGGCGCATCGGCTCGCACTCAAGCTCGGAGTTCAAGACCGAGTGACCTTCACCGGGCCGATGCCTCAGACGGAGCTCGCGGATTACTTCCGAATTGCGGACCTCCTCCTCGTCCCGTCACGAACGGAAACCTTCGGACTCGTTGCGCTCGAGGCGGCTGCGTGCGGGACTCCGGCGGTTGCCGCTGCCGTCGGCGGGCTGAAGACGGTGATAATCGATGGCACGACCGGATTGTTGGTCAATTCACGTGATCCCGAGCGCTTCGCGGCGAAAGCATGCAGTCTGCTCTCCGATCCTGTCCGCGCCAGAGCGATGGGGCGCGCGGCGAGCGAACATGCAGCATCGTTCTCATGGGATCTCGCGGCTTCGCGTATGCGACGCGTCTATGGAGAAGTCGCCGACCGTGTGTTGCAGCTGTGTCGTTAGACGCCGAAGTTAATCCTGCAGAGCGCGCACGCGCAGCGCTGCTGATCGACGAGACGCTTCGCTCACTACACGCCGAGCCGTGGGTGCAACAGGTTGAGTATGACGACACGCTGGCACGGTGGTACTTCCGATTTGGCTGTGAGGGTCGCGACGCAGCGACGATCTACTTCGACCTCGACGAGCGCACGTTGCGCTACGAGCTGTATTTCCTTCCCGCATTCGAGGGCGATCAATCGGCGCTTCACCGGTGGCTGTTGCAGAAAAATCAAACATTGAGCCCAATTCACTTTTCGATGGCTGCCGCGGGTGACGTATACCTTCGGGGCAGATGGCCCCTCGCTCATCTCGACGAATCTGCCGTGGAACACATCATCGGTGCCATGTATCAGGCGACAGAAGCACTGTTCCAACCAGCCCTTTCGCTTGCGAAAGCGGGAGCCGCGACCGCCGAGAAGCGCACAGCGACGTGAGCGTGCATCGCGCCGAGTCCAGACTCGCCGGCATTTGTGAAGTGCCCCTTGTCGAGGATCGCGGAGCGCTCTAATCTGCCGCACGGATCGAGCGCGACTGTTCCAAGTGGTCGGGGAAGCCGTTTGGACAGTCGCTCGATCTTTCTTCGGTAGCCTTCGCTCGTGATTTCAGTCCACGGAACATTCCAGGCCCGGTGCTCACGATGATGCAGCTCGCAATTCTTGGTGGCGGTCGTATGGGCGAGGCGCTGATTGGCGGCCTCCTTGCAAATGGAACCGCACCCGAGTCGATTGCGGTTGCCGAGACCATGCCGGAGCGACGCCATCATCTCGAGTCGACCTATCCCGGTATTCGCGTTGTCGCGTCTCCTGCATGGGCCGTTGCGGATGCCAGCGTCATCGTGGTCGCAGTCAAGCCACCCGATGTCACTTCTGTGATCGAGGGCTGCATCGACGCAATGCCGGAACATGTCGTGATCGTCTCGATCGCGGCGGGTATACGCACTGACGCAATTGAGGCTGTGGCTGGAGCGCGCCCCGTGGTGCGTGCAATGCCGAACACCCCTGCCCTCGTTGGCGAAGGAGCGACCGCGATCGCTCCGGGAGCGACTGCGACGACCGCGGATCTTGCGGCGGCAGAGCACATCCTCGGCGCGGTAGGTCTCGTCGTGCGCGTGACAGAGCCGATGATCGACGCGGTGACAGCAATTTCGGGTTCCGGTCCCGCCTACATCTTCCTGCTGGCGGAAGCGCTCATTGACGCAGCCGTTGCCGAGGGTCTCGACCGCGAATTGGCAACCGAACTGGTGAACCAAACGGTGCTGGGAGCGGGGCGCATGTTGGTCGACAACGATGCAACTGCCGAACAACTCCGAGCCATGGTGACCTCGCCCGGGGGGACGACCGCGGCGGCGTGTCGAGAACTCGAGTCGGGCGGATTGCGAGAGGTCGTGCGCGGCGCGGTCGCGGCCGCGCGGCAACGGTCTGAGGAGATGGGTCGATAGTGCGCTGGGAACGTCAGCCGCCTGCAAGCGCTCGTCCCGTCCCGACGATGGTGAACGGCCACCTCGTTCGACCGCGGTCATTGCGTCGTCAATTGCTCGATTCGCGTGGGGCTGGCACGGTGCCAGGCTTGACATTCGCTGAGTTGGAGCGCGTGGAGCGTCAGCTGTTGATTGGTGATCATCGGGCGCTGCTCGGTATGTCCCGACCACATATCGCCGATGCAGATGAGCTCGTTGCGTTGCGCATGTCGGTGTGGGGCCTGCATCGCAGAGAAGGTCGGGTCTGGCTCGATCCCATGGCGGCGCTGGGCGCAGCGCGACTTGCAGGGAACCTGATCCGCGAGGTTGCCAGGGCTGGCGGTCGGGTCGCGTTCGCGACGGGATCGCCCGCGTCAATGCTGACGCTGTACCAGGCACTGGCTTTTGAGGCGTTTTCACACGGCGCGACGGTCCCTGAAGGCACCAGCGAAGACCTCGAAATGGAGGGCCACCCGACGGATGCCCACTTGGCGTGGATCAACGGCGTCGCCGTCTTGAGCCGTGCCGGGTCGCTGCTCTCCACGACTGACCCGCTCTTGGCCAAGGAGCTGATCTTCACCTGCGGCAAACCGGATCTCTTTGTCGGTGACCGAGCATTCGCGGCAGTCATGATCGGCGAAGGTGTGCGCACGATTGCCGTCGCGCCGCCGACAGAGCCGATTTTCGGAGTCACACATCGCCGAACAGGAAAGACCACCGTGATACCAGTTGTGGGGAATATGCCAGCCCCCGCCTACCTCCCACTTGTCGCTGCCGCTACGCAACATGTGGACGCACCGTCGTTGAGTGATGCGGCGAAGGCTGCAATGAAAACCGCTCCGAACCGAGACAACTTGGACAGCTGGAAGAAGGGCGTTCGACCCCTGAAGTAGTCAACCTCCACACGAGCAACAGGAGTCGACTCCACTCTCACTGGACAACAGAACCATGAACGCTTAGGGTGACCGAGCGGACGGAGGAGGGCGCGCGATGGTTCAGCCATTGTCAGAAACTGCATTTCTGACTGTTCAAGAAGTAGCCGACATGTTGCGCGTTTCCACGATGACCGTGTATCGGATCATCAAGGGGAACGAGCTTCCCGCGGTGCGCGTCGGCCGTTCATTCCGCGTCGCGCAGACAGATATCAACACCTACCTGTCGCAGCGCTACACCCAGGCTGGCTAACGCCTCAGCATTTCTGCCCGCTTCGCTTCTTTGCATACGAGTCGATACCGTCCTGGCGTGCCATTTCACATAAGCCTTCTGAGCGACCTGGGCGCGCGAGATTCCGCAGTGGTTCGTTCGGTGCTTCACGGGCTCGCTCCCGATGCCAGGGTGATCGACATCGATCATGACTTGCCGCCGCACGATGTTCGCGCAGCGGCCTTCGCCCTCCTCCAAATTGTGCAATACCTTCCCGAGGGCGCGCTCATCGCCGCGGTTGACCCGCGAGCAGGCCACCCTGAACAGCGCTATATCGCGGCACGCGTCGGAGCACTCACGATGTTCGCCCCAGACAACGGAATTATTGCGGGGGCGGTCGGGTTGCTCGGAGGGACGAGCGAATCGGTCGTGCTCGATAGCGCTGAAATCCACCTCTCTGGTTTCGAGCCAACGTTTGCGGCGCGAGACATTCTCGCTCCTTGCGCTGCGGCCCTTGCGAATGGTGCGGAACTCGCGCAGCTCGGAACTCGCGTTGATCCTGCATCGCTCATCCCGGCGCTGGTGATTCTGCCGAGCGAGGAAGAAAACGAAAGCACCGGGGCAGTCTGGGATGTCGATCGATTCGGGAATTGCGTCCTCAATATCGATCCCGCAACGCTGATTGCGCACGGCGTGCAGCGAGGCGAATCGGTCGAGGTTGAGACTCCTGGGGGAGTGAGGCGTGCGCTCTTCGGTATTTCGTTCGCGGAATTGAACCCCGCTGAACTGGGCGTGGGTATCGATTCGACTGGTCTCATGGTGTTGTGGATGCCATCGACCTCAGCCGCTCACGAGCTGAAATTGAGGCCATCATCCCCGGTCACCCTGCGTTGGAAAGGACACTGATGCGCAAAGGTACGACCATCGCAATCGTGCTACTTCTCGCGGCGATCTTGCTCGCAGGGGTGTTGAAGTTGGTCTTCCACATCGGCGACCCGCCGGAGAGCGGCGCCCAAGGCGAACGAGTCGTGCTCGTAATTCACGCCTGAGTGCGATTAGGCAGAGCGGCCCTTGGATCGGGCCCGGTAGCGGCGTAAGCGTGCTATTGGGCGGGCTGGGAGGCGATGTTCTGAGAGTGATTGGTAAACCGTTCACTCCTCGAACCACTCACAACCGCTGACCGGGTCCCGATTCGTGCTGGCTTTCACCAGCAACTGTGTCTCGGTGCCTTCCCCAATGGCCTTGAGCAGAATCTTCGGTAGCGTGTTCTCCGATGAACCTCGCATCTCTCTTCCTGGCACCCGCAGTCGCCACCCCAGATCGAATCGCGCTTACAGATGCTGAGTGCGCGGTCTCCTATCGGGACCTTGCGCGCCGCGCCGGTGGCGTTGCAGAACAGTTGCGGGACGCGGGCGTCGGCAGTGGCGATCGCGTGGCGCTCATCGGTAGCAACTCGATCGGCTTTGCCGCCTCATATTTGGGCGTGTTGTGGATCGGAGCGATCGCGGTTCCCTTGAACCCGATGGCCACGCCGACCGAACTGGCCGACCAGCTTGCGACCGTCAAACCGAAGGCTCTGGTCATCCTCCCTGGGTACACCGATGCCGCCCCAGTGGGCGTGCCAGTGGTCGAGATCGATACCGAACGTGCAACCGAAAACGTGCCGCTCGCGAACGTTGAGAACGACGAGATCGCGGTACTGCTGTTCACCTCAGGCACCGCGGGCCTTCCGAAGGCGGCCAAGTTGTCGCACGGAAATCTCGCAGCGAACGTGCGCGCCATTCAGAGCTCGGATGCGCTTGCGCTGCACGACGGTGACATCGGATTCGCGGCCTTGCCGTGGTTCCACATTTTCGGGTTGAACGTCGGTCTCGGGCTTGGGCTCGCCTCAGGCATTCCGACGGTGGTTGCTGATGCTTTCGACCCTGCAGGCGCAGTGGATCTCATCGCGGAAAAAGGCGTGACAATCCTTGCGGTCGTCCCGACAATGCTGCGTTCCTGGCTCGAACTCTCTCGAGCGAACGCTTCGACTTTTCGGAGCGTTCGGCTCTGCGTATCCGGAGCGGCTCCGCTTGGTACGGACTTGGTCCACGAAGTGGCGGAACGATTCGGCATCACGGTGCATGACGGGTACGGCCTCACCGAGGCGTCGCCGATTGTCACCACGAGTGCAATGGGGGCGACGCGACCAGGATCGATCGGCCGACCGATTCCGGGAGTTCAGATTCGCTTGGTCGACGTGGATGGTCACGAAACCGAGCCCGGCGACGCGGGCGAACTGTGGGTCAAGGGCGACAACGTTTTCTCGGGGTATTGGAATGATCCTGAGGCGACCGCATCGGTTTTGGAAGACGGCTGGCTCAAGACCGGTGACGTCGCGGTGCAAGACGCCGATGGCTACCTCTACCTTGTTGATCGCGTCAAAGACTTGATCATCGTTTCTGGATTCAACGTATTTCCCGCGGAGGTCGAGCGTGTGCTCGTCGAACACGAGGCCGTTGCTGAAGCGGGCGTGGTCGGAGTCGTCGATGAACGCACTGGCGAAGCGGTGAAGGCCTACGTCGTATTGGATGCACCGAGCGATGTCGATGCGCTTGGGATGTGGTGTCGTGCGCGACTGTCTCGTTACAAATGTCCGCGAGAAATCGAAATCGTCGACGCGCTCCCGCGCAATCTCACGGGGAAAGTGCTTCGACGCGCGCTTCGTTCCGACTCGTAGTGCTTGAGCTGGCGGAGACCAGTCGAGTTCCGATCGCTATGACACCAATACCCGTAGCGGTACACGCGACGAACGCCATGTCCTTTCCAAGGAAGCCCTGTAGCGTCCCGCCGGCGGCGAGGATCAATGTCCCGAGTGCGATCATGCCATTCGATGTCATGCGGCGTTTCGCGATCGCGGAGCGGTCATTGCGGAGTGCCCAGGCTGACAGCACAGCACCGACGATGATTACCGTTGCTCCGAGACCGCTCCCCACCGCGGCGAGCACTCGTGGGAAGACACCGAAGAGTTCCTTCCCGGATGGAATGCCAGACGCGGGCAAGTGGTGTGCGAAGTTCGCGGTGAGCACGACTCCAGCGGCCAGCCCCGAGAAGAACAACAGCACCGCACGGCACCGACGAGCGGTTGCGGGCGTCGCGACGACGGTGACCGTTCCGAGCGCGAGCCACGGGACGTTGAGCACCGCGCCTGTGAGGTAGAAGATCCGAAACGTCGGCTGATCCCATGCCGTGGATGTACCGATCGACAGGCACACGCACGCGGCGGTGAACATCGCCAATGCAACTGTCCACGTCACATCTTGCGGTCGCTTCTTGGTGAACGCGGCCACGGCGAAGGTTTGAAAGAGCCAAGCGGAGATAGCAGTTGCGAGGAAACTCAACAGGACCACGAAGCGAGCGTACTGAGGGCGCCCTGAGGAACCCGAAGCCCAATATTGACGCCTTCGTACGCGCATGGGTACCGTCTCTCCGTGGAACCCATGGGAGAGACCCCGGAGATTGGCGTCACCCGAGCTCCGTTGTATGGCCTCCCGATCAACCTCATCCTTTCTGGACGGCCCGTGCTTGTGGTCGGAGGTGGCCAGGTCGCAACCCGCAAAGTCGAGTCGTTTCTCGACGTCGGTGCGCAGGTCGAGGTCGTGGCACCGGAGATCACCGAAACGCTTGAGGCGCTCGTTCGCAATGACCGGATCACCTGGCAACAACGCGAGTTTTTGCGTTCCGATGTTGACCATGTGTTCTTTGTCTGTTCGGCTACGGGAAATCCGGATGTGGAGCGCACGGTCTTCGCGTCTGCCGAGCGCGCCCATCGATTTGTAAATGCGGCCGACCTTCCTGCCGCGTGCTCGGCAACACTTATGGCCCTGCATCGTGACGGTGACGTTGTAGTCGCCGTCGGATCAAATGGTCGATCGCCCGCTGTGGCGAAGACAGTGCGTGATCAAATCGCCGCCCAACTCGCGCGCGACTCGGGCCAGATTCTCGACGTCGTCGCTGCCGAGCGCGATGCGCTGCGTTCCCGCGGTGAATCGACCGAGGATGTTGACTGGGATCCCGTCATCGCACGCGCGCAAACTCACATTCACGCTCAGGAGCGGTAAGTGACCGTATTCCTCGTGGGCGCAGGCCCGGGCGATCCAGACCTGCTGACCGTGCGTGCCGCTCGATTGCTCGCCGAGGCCGACTGCGTTGTGGTCGACCGCTTGGTCCCAGAAGGTATTCGCCGGCTGGTTCGTCTCGACGCAGAAATGATCGACGTCGGAAAATGGCCCGGTGGAGGCGCGACACAAGACGAGATCCACGAGATTCTTCTCAGTGCTGCCACTCGACATCGAGTTGTCGTGCGACTCAAGGGTGGCGATCCTTTCGTATTTGCGCGTGGTGGCGAAGAGGTCGACTTTTTGGTCGCCGCGGGGCATACCGTCGAAATGGTCCCGGGGCTCTCGAGCGCGTTGTCGGCACCGGCCCTCGCAGGAATTGCCGTCACGCGACGCGGAATCGCACGTTGGGTCACGATTGCAACGGCCGCCACCGACAGCCCAGACGATCCTGTGATCACCTTCCCCGCGCCGCCAGATGCAGGCGGCACCCTGGTGGTGTTGATGGGCGTGCAGCGTCGTGCGCAGATCGCTCACGAACTCATCTCGGCGGGTTGGCATCCTGACACGCCGGTCGCTGCCATCGAAGAGGCCAGTCGGCCGACCCAGCGACGAGTGCAAACCACGCTCGGCGGGCTCGGCGAGTCTGCGGTGCTGTCACCTGCCGTTCTCGTGATTGGCGCGGTAGCTGCGAACTCGGAGCACGCCGAGACGCCCATCGCAAAAGCCGACTGAATCCATCGGGTTAAAAGTTGACCAAAATGGTCGGAATATCGTACGGTTGTCCCCGATGCGCACCGACTCACCTCTGGAAACTCTCGAAAACACGCCCGAAATAGCACCTGGCGACGCCGCTGCGGTACTGGCTTGGGCGGAATTGCAGTTTGGAAACGCGCTCGTATTCACCTCCAGTTTCGAGGAACCGGTGTTGTTGCACCTTGTTGCGACACACGCCCCCTCGGCCCGCATCGTCTTCCTTGACACGCAGTATCACTTCCCCGAGACCCTCGAATACCGGGATGAACTGGCGCAACAGCTTGGGATATCGGTTGAGGTCATTCACCCGTTGCCGGAGATCCAGCCTGATGAGCGCTACCGCAACGATGCGGAAGGTTGTTGTTTCGTTCGGAAGGTGGAGCCGCTTCGACGCTGCCTTCAGGGAGCCGACGCGTGGATTACTGGCATCCGTCGCATTGACGGCCCGACTCGCGCCGGAGCCCCGCGGGTTTCGCGTGATGCGACACGCGATCTCGTGAAACTCAATCCCATTGTTGATTGGGACGACGAACAGATGGAGGCATACGTTCTCGCGAACGACCTCCCCGAACATCCCCTCAAATCGCAGGGCTACCTCTCCATCGGATGCGCGCCGTGCACCCAACCGGTGGCCGAGGGACAAGATCGACGGGCCGGGCGTTGGGCAGGTCTCGACAAAACGGAATGCGGGCTCCACCTATGACCATCACAGTTCAAACCCCCCACGTGCTTTCGCACCTCGATGCGCTCGAAGCCGAGGCCATCAGCATCATTCGCGAGGTCGCCGCGGAATGCGAACGACCTGCGCTGCTCTTCTCTGGCGGGAAAGATTCGGCCGTGCTCTTGCACCTCGCGGTGAAAGCGTTCGCCCCCGGTTCGTTGCCATTCCCGGTGCTGCACGTCGATACCGGACACAACTTTCCCGAGGTCATCGAGTACCGCGACCGCCATTTGGCACAACTTGGCGAAACCCTCATCGTTGCTTCGGTCGAGGAATCAATTCGCACCGGGCGCGCGGTCGAAGATCCCGGTCCGGATGCGAGTCGTAACCGGCTTCAATCGGTCACCCTGCTCGATGCGATCGAAGAACACCGCTTCGATGTGCTGTTCGGCGGCGGGCGTCGCGATGAAGATAAGGCACGGGCCAAGGAACGCTTGTTGTCACACCGCAATGCGTTCGGCCAGTGGGAGCCGCGCAAACAACGCCCCGAGCCGTGGGGAATGTTGAACACGCGGTTGAAACTCGGTGAGCACCTCCGCGCGTTCCCAATCTCGAACTGGACCGAGCTCGACGTGTGGAACTACATCGCACGGGAGGCCATCGATTTGCCGACGATCTACTACGCGCACCGGCGCCCGGTATTCGAGCGACATGGGATGTTGTTCTCGGCGCATGGACCGCTTGCGGCGCGCCCCGACGAGCCGATCTTCGAGGAACAGGTTCGCTACCGCACGGTTGGCGATATGACCTGCACCGGCGCGCTGCGTTCGAGCGCGGACACGATCGAAGCAGTCATTTACGAGAATCGCACGAGCGAAGTGACCGAACGGGGAGCGTCACGGGCCGACGACCAATTCTCCGAAACGGCAATGGAAGACCGAAAACGTGAGGGCTACTTCTAATGGCCGTGACACATATCGACCAGGCGAACACGCTGCTGCGCATCACAACTGCGGGCAGTGTCGACGACGGAAAGTCGACGCTGATCGGCCGCTTGCTCTACGACACCGAAGGCCTCGCGAATGATCAGCTCGCAGCGCTCGAGCGTGCGAGTGAACGCGCGGGACATGACGGAGCGAACCTGGCGCTCGTCACCGACGGTCTGCGTGCCGAGCGCGAACAGGGAATCACGATCGACGCTGCGTATCGCTTCTTCGAGACGCCACACCGTCACGTGATCTTGATTGACACCCCAGGGCACGAGCAGTACACGCGCAACATGCTGACCGGCGCGTCGGGTGCCGATGTCGCAATCGTTCTCGTTGATGCGCGCCATGGAGTCCTCGCACAAACAGTTCGACACACGACCATTGCTGCCTGGTTGGGACTTCGTCACGTGATCTTGGCCGTCAACAAGATGGACCTCATCGACTGGGACCTCGCACGATACGAAACAATCATCGAAGACTTCCGAGCAATTGTCGTGTCCTTGCCGTGGACGATTTCGTGGGATCCGATTCCGATGTCGGCCCTGCAAGGTGAGAACGTCGTTCGCCGTTCGGAATTTGCTCCGTGGTACG
Organism: Acidimicrobiia bacterium; assembly: GCA_049642885.1. GTDB lineage: Bacteria > Actinomycetota > Acidimicrobiia > IMCC26256 > JBARPG01 > JBARPG01. Next base: position 16,547 of record JBARPG010000234.1, read on the forward strand.
AGGGCCCGACGATGTTGGACGTCCTGGAACGTATTGATGTGAGCGAAGATGCGCATGGAGAAATGGGCGCGCGGCTCGCGGTCCAGACGGTCATCTTGCCGAAGGCCGTCGACGGCGCAGAGACCCGTTCCTACGCGGGAGTGGTGCACGGAGGTCCGCTTCGTGTCGGGCAAGAGGTCGTGGTACTCCCCGACAATCGCCGCTCGAAGATCTCCTCCATCGATGTTGGATTCGAACACCGTGACGTGGTGGCACCGGGCACCTCGGTTGCTGTGCGACTCACCGATCAGATCGACATCACCAGGGGACAGGTGATCGTCGTGGCGGATGCGCCGATCTCCCCACAGGTTGGCACGGAACTCGTGGCCGATGTGTGCTGGATGGCAGAGGGGCCGTTACAAGCCGGGGCCAAGATGATGTTGAAACTCGGGACCACGACCACACCAGCGCTGGTCACGGAAGTCCGTGATCGCCTCGACGTGCATCGCCCCGGGCAGTGGCACCATACCGAGGAGCTCGAACTGAACGACCTTGGTCGTGTCGAGATCACGCTTGCAGAATCCGTGGTCGCTGACGCTGGCAGCACGCGTTTACCGTCTGGACAATTCATGCTGATCGATTCACGAACCAATGCAACCCTGGGCGCAGGCCTGGTGCGGGAGGTGCGGTCATGACCGCAATTGACGAGACCGTGCACATCAGCATCGACGAGGTGCTGAACCGCACGCGCGGTCGCAACGTGTTCGCGCAACCGATCATCGACAAGGAACTTGACCGGTATGCGTCCATGGTCGAGGAGTACAAACGCGGCGAGATCGAAGACGATGTGTTTCGCGTCTACCGCCTTGGCTTCGGCATCTATGGACAGCGCCAGGGTGGCACCAATCAAATGGTGCGAGTCAAGGCGCCGTACGGTCGCGTCAACGCCGACCAACTCGACCTCTTCGCGCGCATCTCTGAGGAGTATTCACGCGGTTGGGGTCACCTCACGACGCGCCAGAACGTGCAGTTCCATTTCGTGCAGCTCGAGCGCACCCCCGAGTTGTTGCGGGAGCTCAATGCGGCAGGCATTACGACGCGTGAAGCGTGTGGTGACACCGTTCGGAACATTGTCGGATGTCCGCTCGCGGGCGTGTGTCCCGCAGAGGTGCTCGACATCACGCCATGGGCCGAGGCGGCCTTCCAGTACTTCGTTCGCCATCCCTACGCGCAGCGCCTTCCACGGAAATTCAAGATCAACTTCTCTGGATGTTCCACTGACTGCGGCCAAGCGATGTTCAATGACGCGGGTGTCGTAGCGGTATCGCGTATTGCAGAGGACGGGAGCACCGAACGCGGTTTCCGTGTGTACGTCGCCGGTGGTCTGGGTGCGAATCCGCGCCCCGCATACGCACTCGAAGAGTTCACCCCACGAGAGATGCTGCTGCCAACGCTCGAAGCCGTGTTGAGAACCTTCGATCACGATGGCAATCGCGATAACAAGGTCCGCGCCCGTATGAAGTGGTTGATCGAAACCGCCGGTTGGGAAGAAGTGCAGCGGCGCATTCTCCGCGAACGCAAGTTCCTCCGCGGCGCTGCGACCTGGCCGGGTGGCATTCCTGACATCGTTGGTGAACTTGGCGACGCTCCCGCGGGTGGCATCGAGGTCAGCGTGAACGGCACGGCGATTGAGTCCACGATCGGTCCCGACGCGGTAGCGATGGTGCCGGTCAGGAACGCTCCAGCAACTTCAATGGTGCCCGTTCGCTTGCAGGCAACCGAGCCGTTCGCACGTTGGAAAGAAGCCAACGTGCTGGTGAGCGGGTCGATGCAGAGTGTGCTGGCACATTGTCATCTGGGCGATATCACCGCTGCGCAATTTCGCGGTCTCGCCACGATCGTGCGAGATCACGATATTGAAGTTCGCGTCACGAACCGGCAGAACTTCGTGTTGATCGGCGTCAAAGAGGAGCGGCTCCGCGAGCTCTACGACGCGTTAGTCGCACTCGATATGGGAAGCCCCGGTGCCGAGCGGGCTCGGGACGTCGTTTCGTGCCCCGGCGCTGACACCTGTGCTCTTTCCGTCACGCAGTCGCGCGGATTGGCGAACGCAATTTCCGACCAGCTCGAAGCAGATGGCCTGTCGGAAGTTGGCGGCGTTCGCATCAACATTTCCGGGTGCATGAACAGTTGCGGGCAGCACCACGTTGCCGATATCGGGTTCTTCGGTCTTGAGCGGCGCGCACACGGCGAGTCGGCTCCGGGATATCAGCTGTTACTCGGCGGCGGTCTCGGTGATGAGCAGGTTCAGTTCGGAGAGCGCGTGCTGCGCCTCCCGGCGAAGAAGGCCGCACAGGCTGTTTCAACCTTGGTTGGGAACTTCGCAGAACAACGCACTGATGACGAGACCTTCCAGGAGTGGCTGAAACGTTCCGGTGGCGCGGCTGAAGTCGCGAAGTCCGTCAAGCAGTTCGATACTTTCGAGTCTCCCGCCAAAAATCCAGACCTCTACGTTGACTACGATGAAACCGGACCGTTCAGCGGCGAGGTTGGCGAAGGCGAGTGTGCAGCGACCTGATGGCGACAGGCAAATAGGCAGATTCGCATCGAGGCACGGGATATATCAGCGCCAGCAGTTTCGGTCCTTGCTGAAACCGATTGCGGTGGGGACGTTCATCGCGTTGATCGTCGCCTATGGACTAGGAGTCAATAAGCCACAATCCGTAGAACAGCGCGTTGCCTCCGTCAGCGTTACTGGCACGAAGTGCAACGAACTGACGATGCCGGGAGCGGGAAACACGCCTTCGTCGATTGTGCGTTTTCCGGAAGGGTGTGTTCCAGCTGCTGAATATGAAGCTGCGTTTGATGCCGCCTACAAGAAGACCGCCCCGCCCGCGATTACCTGGGAAAGCGTGACCCGCCCAGAGGCCCTGCTCGCCTTCGCCTTCCTGGTCGCGTTCTGCCTATTCGTTGTTTGGTATTCGCTGCGCGCTCGGACGCGGCGCCATGAAGCTGAGCTTTTGTCCGGTCCGCCGACCTTCGATTTGGGATCGCTATCCAATCCGAGCGATGGCTCTGGCGACGATCGGTCACGCTGGGATCCCAACGCCTGAATCCGCCCCCTCGCGTTGCTATACCCGGGCGACGATTGCGGAGGCCATTTGGTACGCGACCTCTGCGGGCCCCCGTTCCTCCGGCCGGAGCAAATTCGCCATGATGCGAAGCAACCATTCCATGAGTGGCTTTGAATGCATTCCCACCCGCGTGCATTCCCGCATGACGGCGGGCCGTCCGATTGCCTTCACGAAAAGCCGCGCCGTCTTGTAGTACAGCTTGAACTCATCTTCGAGAGCATCCCCGTAGGTCGTAAGAGCTCGATCTTCTCCGCTCGCGAGGGCGAGGCCAACTGCCATCGCGGCCATCCGCCCCGATTGATAGGCGTAGGAGATCCCCTCGCCATTGAAAGGGTTCACCAGCCCTGCCGCATCTCCGCAAAGCACCCAATTCGGTCCAACATTTGGGCGAATGGAGCCTCCAGTGGGGAGTCGGCCGCCCGTTGGCGGCCCAATTGCATCCGTGGGGGAGATTCCCCAATGCTCAGGAAGCATGTGAACAAACTCTGTCATAAGGTGTGAAGTGTTCATATCGCCCCACCCGGTGAATGTATCGAGCAAACCCGCACCAACATTGACGGTGCCATCACCGAGAGGGAATATCCATCCATACCCAGGAATACTTTTGCCCTGACGGTCTCGGAGGTCGAGGTGGCTTTCGATCCACGGATCGGTGGACATTTCTGAGGTGAAGTAGCCGCGGATTGCCATTCCCATCGGGAATGATCGATCCCGGGTCGCGCCGAGGTGGCGAATGGTCCGCGAGTTGGCACCGTCGGCGACGACGAGGTATTTCGCATCGATCTGGCGCTCGGTCCCGCTCTTGTCGGTGACCGTCATTCCAAGAACACGCCCACGCTCGAACGTGGGTTGGCCGCCCGCATGCCCGTACAGAACCTCGGCCCCCGCTTTCGCCGCATGCTCGAGCACGATCTGATCAAGATCCTTGCGCCGTACCACAAACCCATGAGACGGAAATTTCGGATGCTGCGGCCACGGCATTTCAAGTGTTCGACCATGGGCATTCGCGCGCAGCCCGTCGTAACGGTGAAAGGTCTCGATTTGATCAACGACGCCCATCTCGGTGAGTTCGTATACGGCCCTCGGGGTGAGGCCATCTCCGCAGGTCTTCTCGCGGGGGAATACCTTCTTCTCAATGACAGCGACATCCCATCCGGAGCGCGCCAGCCAGTACGCAGCCGAGGCCCCCGCGGGACCTCCCCCGATCACAAGTGCGTCGTACTGATTCACTCTGCAATCTTCGCATCCAACCGCGGAGGAAACTCCACCGGCAGAATGTGAAGGACAGCACGATCGCGTAGTAAGAACATTCACATAATCGGGGCCGAGGGACCACATGCCAAATTTATTTTCGATTCTCGACGAAGGCACAGGGTGGAGCACGCATTACGCGGGCCGCCTGATCCTTTCGTTGATCGCAACGGTTGCCGTCTTCGCTATCGGATTTGTCTACGCAAAAAAGCCGCGTCCAAACCGCGAGCGAACGTGGGCGGAGGCGATGGCTGGAGCGGTGGCGGTACTCGCCGCGATGTTCCTCCTCTACGCAATCGCTCCGAACGAGTGGATTACCTACGCCGATTCTCGTCTTCAGTGGTCAAAGGACGCGATCTTCCTGGACTACGGCTATACCGGAAAGTCCGGCGGACTCTTCACGCTGACCAACATCCCGTTCCCATTCACGATTACCTGGGAAGTCGTCCAAGACATGATCACGATGGGGATGTACACCGTCTTTGTGACCATTAACTTGATCCTTTTCAAGAAATGGCAGAAGCGACCAGTCGTTTCAGAAGAGGCAACGATCGTCACGGATGTTGAGGCGATTCCCGCGGGCAAGTCCCGATACGGCCGACCCCTCTTGAAACGTGGGTGAGCAATGGCGAAGACGACTGATGCGAACCCGGCAATGCCAGCCTTCGTCAGTGATTACGTGCTGTCCGAAGTTGATCCGAGCTATCTCATTAACGCGGTCAAGCCGAAGCAGTTTCTTCACATCGACCAGTCCGAATGCATCATGTGTGAGGGCTGCGTCGACATCTGTCCGTGGAAGTGCATTCACATGGTGTCAGTCGCGGCGATTGATGAAGCCACGAATGCAGACCTTCCCGGCGAAGACCCGCGTGACCACGTGGCCTTCATCGTCGACGAGGACACCTGCACTCGGTGCGCGTTGTGTGTCGACCGATGCCCCACGGGGGTCATTGTTCTCGGCAAGGTCTCTGAAGACATTTCAAACGGGGACCCGCACGCGCGGACACCTCGACACGGCTATAGCTACGGCGTTCGGTTCTAGAGGAGCTTGAAGAGTGACTGATTCTCGTTTGTCTCAAGTTGGCCAGAAGGTTGACGAAAAGATCCGTGGCGGTCAGGTATGGCAGTCGATCTTCCGTCCGGGCTCGATCTATCGCCGCGGCTACACCGATAGCCCGAGGAACCGTTCATACGTGGTGATGAACAACGTCTTGTATCACCTCCACCCCGTGAAGGTGAAGCGACACGCGGTCAAGGTCAGCTACACCCTGTGTCTCGGCGGGCTGAGCTTCTTCTTATTCATCTTGTTAACGGTTACCGGCATCTTCTTGATGTTCTTCTACCGGCCTGACGCCGCGAGCGCATGGACCGATGTCAAGACCTTGGAGACTGCGATCTACTTCGGATCGCTGGTCAGAAATATGCATCGATGGGGCGCGCACCTCATGGTGCTCTCTGTCTTCTTGCATATGAGCCGCGTCTTCTATCACGGCGCATATAAGGCGCCGCGTGAATTCAACTGGGTCATCGGCGTCGTTCTCTTGCTCCTGACGCTGCTGCTGTCCTTCACCGGATACCTGCTCCCGTGGGACCAACTCGCACTCTGGGCAGTGACCGTTGGAACCAACATGATGGGATATTCGCCGGTCGTGCGGTCGAACGCCCGATATCCACTCCTTGGATCGAAAGAAATCAGTACCGACACCCTGCTCCGGTGGTACGTGTTGCACGTGTTGTTGTTGCCGTTCGTCATCGTCATCTTTATGGCCGTCCACTTCTGGCGTGTCCGTAAAGACGGCGGAATCTCAGGACCGCTCTAGGAGGTATGTGGCATGGCTGATATCCCAGAACACCTCCTCAAGCGTGCCGCTGCACGCAAAGCCGCGCTCGAAGGTGGCGGCGATGCCGCCGCTGCCGAGACGCCCGCGGCGACTCCCGAGCCGAGCGCACCTGCAGCGGACGCTCCGGCACCCGCAGCACCGGTCATTGAAGAGGCCACGGAATCGAAGGGCGGCATTCCCGCTCACTTGTTGAACCGCGGATCGCGTCGCAAGGCCGCACTCGCCGGCGGCGACGCAGGAGCTGCACCCGCCGCTGCTGGGGCTGGCGCTGTCGCAGCACGCGCAGCGATCGCTACGCCCGTGGGAACGGGACCGGATGGCCATACTCACCGCCTGTTGACCGTCGTGAAGTCTGGGTCGATTCAACAGACGAAAGCTGAAGCACAGGACAAGGTGCATACGTGGCCGCACCTGCTCAGCATCGAGCTGGTTGCCACCTTGGCGTTGCTGCTCTGCATCACCATCTTCTCTGCACTCGTGAAGGCGCCACTGCTGACCCTCGCAGACGTCAACAAGACGCCGAACCCATCCAAAGCGCCGTGGTACTTCCTCGGCTTGCAGGAACTGCTCACCATGTTCAACCCGATGGTGGCTGGCGTCACCGTCCCGGGAATTGGTTTGGTGTTCTTGGCGTTCTCGCCGTACGTCGACAAGAACCCGTCGAACAAGCCGAGGGATCGGAAGTTCGCGATTTCGATGTTCACCATGTTTCTCATGATGTGGGCCGTGCTGGTCATTATCGGATCGTTCTTCCGAGGTGAAGGTTTCAACTTCGTCATGCCGTGGAATAACGGCACGTTCTTCGAGCTTTAGGAGTCAAGGAAGTGTTACTCATAATCGTGATTGCGATCCTGCTCCTCGCAGGTTTGGGCGCGGTGTTGTTCACCCTTGGGGGGAAGTCCTCGAAGGTGGGAACGCTCAGCCGCGAGACCGTGAGCCGCGATAAGACTTCTCGGGCGGCTGCAACATCGGGTGACGCGATGGCCGGATCGACAGAGATTGTTCCGTCCGAGGGACAGGGGACGCCGCCCGTTCCGGTTCGCACACCAATCGACGAAGAGGCACTCGGGCTCAACCGACGCAAGTTCTTGAACCGATCATTGTTGGCGATGGTTGGCCTCGGAGGTCTCGCTCCATTCGGCGCCTCGTTGCTCGCGTTCATCTGGCCGCCGGACAAGAGGACTCCGGTCTGGAACCCCGCAAAGAAGCGGGTCGAATTCGTGCCTGCTTCCGCCGGGTTTGGTGGGATCATCACAGCGGGATCGGCTGCCGACATTGCTGCCTACATCGCAGCGAACCGAGCTCCGTTCTACGTGCCGGAGGCACGCGCCTACCTCCGACCGTACCCGCGGCCTGGCGCGAAGCCTGATGAAGTCCAGGAGGCGCTGGCCAAGGCCAAGAAGGTCTACTCCCCTCCGATCGTTGCGGGTATGGAAGCAGGGTGGACTGCGCTGTTCCAGAAGTGTGTGCACCTCGGATGCAAGGTGCCCTGGTGCGGTAGCTCGCAATGGTTCGAATGCCCATGTCACGGTTCGAAGTACAACGCAGTCGGCGAGAAGCAAGGAGGGCCGGCGCCACGCGGGCTCGACCTCTTCGCGGTCAAGGTCGGCGGGACCATCACGATCGATACCGGAGTTGTCATTTCTGGGCCCGCAATTGGGACAGACACAACCGGACAGAAAGCGGAGGGACCAAGTTGCGTATAGGACCTACCGTCGCGGCTGATTTCGGATTCGACCGAATCTGGAACTGGCTTTCTTACGTAGTGCAAGACGTCCTGTTCGACTTTTCCAGCGAAAAGGCGATTCTCATCCGCGTCATGGTGGTGGGTTTGATCGCTGTCGGAGTGTGGCTTGCAACGTCGACCTTGCGACTGAGCAAGGATGAAGTGGAGCGAACGCCTTCTAACCTTGCTGAAGAGTTTGCAGATTCAGAACTCGAAGGGCGCAGGTTGGAGCGCGTGCTAGGCCTCGGGCTGTTTATGGCCGTCGGAATCGCCATCGTGCTCCCCGGTTACTTCCTTCGCGAGCCGTATCGTGCTCGAGCGTCCCTCCTCGCGTACCAGGAACAATCGATTGATCGCGGTCGCATGCTGTTCGCGAACGCGTCGGACAAGGAGCACTTCGACTCGAAGTCCTCACTGCAGTGCGCGAACTGTCATGCACCGGATGGCAGCGGCGGAACAGTCGCGTACACACTGCCCGCAGTCCGGACCGATCCTGACTACTGCCTCGCAGTCGACAAGGTCACCTTGCCACCCGAAAAGGGCAAGACCGAGCGCCGCGGTCCATTGCCGGTGCAGACCGCAATAGAAATCAAGCAGGCCGAGATGGGAGCCGACCCGGGCGAGGCCGGAACAGCATTCAATGCGCTGAAGGAGAAGGACCAGCTCGATGCCGTGAAGAAAGCCTTGACGGGCGACGTCTTGCTCACGGAACTGCCGCGTGATTGCCAGCCATCGAAAGCCGCATGGGCAGCACCACCGCTCAACACGGTGCTGCTTCGATTTCCACGGGATGCCAAGGGCAACACTGAGCTGACCAACATCATCACCTACGGCCGCCAGGGCACGCCGATGGCGGGTTATGGAGTTGCAGGAGGCGGAGCCAGTAACGAACAGTCGGTTTCCGACCTCGTGAACTACCTCGAGACCATTCAGCTGACACCGAGCCAAGCGAAGGCCCAGAATAAACGCCTCGCGACAGAGACGCTTGACGAGGAGGGCAACCCGATTTCCACTCAGCCGTACGCCACCTCGACCACACAAGCCGAGAACAACGTAACGGCACGAACCGATGCGCTCGCCGCCGCGAAGAAGAATCTTGATGGTGAAGGCGGTCTGAAAGCAAAGCTGTCGAAGGCCGAAGAAGCGGTGACGAAGGCCGAAGCGAAGCAGTCAGAGGAGGAGATCGCCAATGCGAAGGTTGCGCTCGGCAAGGCGCAGCGCGCTTTGGCCGATGGGGAACGCGACATCGTGGCCAAGCAACGGCAGCTGACCGACGCACAAGCATGGGCCGAGGCTCGAGCCGACGTTTCGCTTGGGCAAGTGCTCTTCGAGACGCACTGTGCCCGTTGCCATACGAAGTACTGGTCGACGTTTTCCGCATCGGACCCGTTCTCTACGGCCTACCCCGCGCCCGGCGCTGCCGGTGGCGGAGCGTTCGGTCCGAACCTGCGCGGGAAATCCACGCTTTCTCAGTTCCCTGATGTTCAAGACCACCTGAAATTCGTCACCAACGGGAGCGCGAACCAGAAGCAGTTCGGTTCCCGCGGAATTGGCACCGGCCGGATGCCAGGATTCGGATTGGTGTTGTCGGAGGATGAGATCAAAGCGATTGTCGAGTACGAGCGGTCTCTCAATACCCAAGGTGACGCATGGCGCACCTCGGCCTCTTCGGCAGCCACCGATACGAAAACGGAGGTGAAGAAGTGAGCGCATTGACCTTGCTCGCAAATTCGGAACTCGGTGAACACACCCTTTGGAATCCCACTCTCAAGGGCATTCTCGTGGTCATCTCTGCGCTGGTGTTGTTCTGGGGTTCGGTGTACATGCTGCTGTCGACCAACGTCGGCGCGCGCCTCGGTTTTCTGCTGGCGTTGTCGTCTCTCACTGGGTTCTTTACGATTTTGGCAGCGATGTGGTTGATCTCGGCTTCGCCGCTGACATCTCCGCACGGAGCAGACGCTACGTGGAAGGGGGTTGAGGTCGTTCGTAATGTGTCCGACTCGAAGATCGACTCAGTTCGAAAGATCTCGAAGTACTCAATCAAGGAGCAGGACGCCGGCGAGATCAAGGCGGCAGCGGATGTCGCACTCCTTACCCCCACGGGCGAGGGGGGCGAAGCCGGGCCGTTTGCCGAATTCGAAGCGGGGCAATACCAGGCAACCGCCTTCTACCGGACACCTGGCGACAACCCGAATCCCCTGAAGCTCGAGTTCACCCATAGACCGCAATACGGGGTTGTGACCTTCTGCAATAACGCTGTGGTGCCCGACACATTTCCGAATCCCGCGCCCGATGCGGTGTGTGACCCAGAAGCCCCGAATACCCGGAGTCTGGTTCTGATCCGGGATCTCGGGAACCTCAAGCGGCCACCATTCCTGTACTTCTTGTCTGGAGCAATTCTCTTTGCTCTTAGCTTGCTCATGCTCCACTGGCGCGAGAAGGACCAGCGTCAAGCCGAGTCCAAAGCCAGCGATCTAGTCCCTGCGAGCGTCTGAGGTGATGGTGATGCGTCGTCGATTGAATCCGATTCTCCTTGCGTGCGTCGCAATCTTTGCGAGTGCCTGTACAAACGAAGCGCAGCTCATCGACGGTGGGGAAGACGGCGCGTTCGCGTTCATTGCAATGGTGTTGATGATCGTGATCTTCGTCGCGTTGCTCTTCGCAATGGACCGGTTTCGCAAGGACAATTGAGGCACGGATTCAGCATGTAGAAACTCCGCTCGCTAGTGTCCAAGTGCTGGATTTCCGCGAAATGGGGCGAGAGTTGTGATCGATTATCTACCGATCTTGCTGATGATCGTGCTCGTCGTTCTCTTCATTTACGGTTCGTTCGTTGCTTCTGAGATGCTGGGACCAAAGCGCGGCACGGTCGCGAAGCGGGCAGCATACGAATGCGGAATTGTTCCGGAAACTGGATCCTCTCCACACTTTCCGGTCAAGTTCTATTTGGTGGCGATCGCCTTCATCGTGCTCGATGTCGAAGTGATCTTCTTGTACCCGTTTACGACGGTGTTTCGCGGGTTGGGTGCCTACGGTCTCGTGACCATTGCGGTGTTTCTTACGGTATTGATCATTCCATTCGCGTACCTCTTGTCGACCGGAGCGCTCGACTGGGGCAACGCGCGGCAGATCATCAGCACGCGTATCTCGCCGGTGCTCAGAAGTGGGACCGCACGGGGGTACGCCGATGGGTCGAAGGACGATCAGCAGCATCCTGGAGTGGCGGCCTGAAATGGAATTCGCTGGACTTGAAGCCGTCCCACACAACTTCCTGACGGGTCGTCTTGAAGATCTCGTGCGTTGGGCCCGGAAGAACAGTGTGTGGCCCGCGACCTTTGGTCTCGCGTGTTGTGCGATCGAAATGATGGCCTCGGGCGCGGCGCACTATGACATTGCGCGCTATGGCATGGAAGTGTTTCGCGCGAGTCCGCGCCAGGCAGATCTCATGATCGTCGCGGGCCGTGTGAGCCAGAAGATGGCTCCCGTGTTGCGCCAGGTGTACGACCAAATGGTGGAACCGAAATGGGTTATCTCCATGGGTGTTTGCGCCAGCTCGGGTGGCATGTTCAACAATTACGCGATCGTGCAAGGTGTTGACCAGATCGTGCCGGTCGACATATATGTGCCGGGCTGTCCGCCCGGGCCCGAGACGCTGATGCACGGGATTCTCACCCTGCATGAGCAAATCCGTACCGGAGATTTGTTGAAGCGACGCGAGGCGTCCGGCAGGGGAGCGGGCCTGCTCGTCGAGCAGCGCGACGGTGTGCGCGCATGAGTGTGGACACGCGAGATCCGAAAGCAGCCGAGGCACTTGTCGCCGCATGTGAGGGCAGCGTCGCGGTTGAGTCACACGGTCAGAGCGTTGTCGTGCTCAACCTCGATCATTGGCATGACGCTGCGGTGCAACTCCGTGACGCGTTCGAATACGCATTGGCGGTGGACATCACGGCAGTCGATCATTTGCTCGATCACGATCGCTGGATTCCACAAGGCATTGTCGCGACGCGTTTTGAAATCGTCGCGAACTTCTTGTCATTGACGCGCAATACGCGGATTCGACTCATTGCTCAGATCGGCGAAGAGAATCCAACGGTCGCATCGATTGCCGATGTGTTCCCGGGGCTGCACAACCCCGAGCGGGAAATCTTCGACCTGCTGGGCGTGCACTTCGACGGCCACACCGAGATGACGCGCATACTCATGCCAGACGAGTGGATCGGTGCACCGCTCCGCAAAGACGCACCGGGTGCCCGCATTCCGGTCACGTTCAAAGGCGACGGGGGCGCGCGATGACGGCTGTTGATCCCACCGCTCCCGCGAACACGACACGCGAACTCGTTGAGCAGACCGACGAAGGGGCGCAGGAACTCGTAGCCCGACTTGGTACGAGTACCCGCGAATTGGTGCTGACGGGAAGTCTCTGGCCGGATGCGGATGAAACCATGGTCGTCAACATGGGCCCGCAACATCCGTCGACACATGGAGTGTTGCGCGTGATGATGGAACTCGATGGTGAGACCGTGCTTCAGGCCAAACCGGTGATTGGGTATCTCCATACTGGGATGGAAAAGACCGCAGAAGAACTCACCTACGTTCAAGGCGGAACCAACGTCACCCGCATGGACTACGCGTCGCCGATCTCCAACGAACTGGTCTTCGCGCTCGCTGCCGAGCAGTTACTCGACGTGGAAGTGCCTGAGCGCGCGCAATGGATCCGCATGTTGATGTGCGAACTTGCGCGGATGGGCTCGCATTTGCTGTTTCAGGCTACGAACGGCATGGACATCGGTGCGCTTTCAATGATGATCTACGGATGGCGCGAGCGTGAAGAGACCCTCCGTGTTCTCGAAATGATCACGGGTCTGCGTATGAACCACAACTACGTGCGCGTTGGTGGTGTTGCGGCGGACCTTCCCGATGGATGGGAGCAGGCGCTGCTTGATCTGTGCAACACCGTCGAAAAAGGCGTACACGAATACGACCAAATTCTTTCGGAGAACCCGATCTGGCGCTCGCGCATGGTGGGAATCGGAACGATTACGCCCGAGGATGCGCTGGCACTCAGCGCAACCGGCCCGATCTTGCGCTCCACTGGGGTGCCATGGGACTTACGTAAAGCGCAGCCCTACTGCGCGTACGACCAAGTGGATTTCGACATCATTTACACCAACAACGGCGATTGCTTTGACCGCTATCGCATTCGGCTGTTCGAGATCCTCGAGTCAATCAAGATTGTGAGGCAATGCGTTGAGCGCATGCCGAAGGGCGACTTCCGCCTGCAAGATCCGAAGATCACGCCGCCGCCGCGTCCACGTATCGACGAATCGATGGAAGCCCTCATCCACCATTTCAAGTTGTTCACCGAAGGGTTCCGCATCCCCGCCGGAGAGACCTACGTGGCCGTTGAATCGCCTCGCGGAGAAATCGGGTGCTACATGGTCAGCGACGGCACGGGCAAGCCGGTGCGGATGCACGTGCGAGGGCCGAGTTTCTACAACCTGCAAACCATCGACGCGATGTTGCACGGCGACATGATCGCTGATGCCGTCGCAATCATTTCGAGCATCGATCCGATTATGGGCGAGGTGGATCGGTAATGGCGTTCAGCCCGAGCAACCTCGTTCGCGCACGCGAGATTCTTGCGCAGTACCCCAGCGCGAAATCAGCGATTCTTCCGTTGGCGCACTTGGCCCAAGACCAGGATGGCTACCTCTCCCGTGAAGCAATGAATGAGATTGCTGAACTCGTCGGCGAAACGTCAGCGCAGGTGCTGTCGACCTGCAGCTTCTACACGATGTTCAAACGTGACCCGGTCGGTCGGCTCGTCGTCAGCGTGTGCACCAACGTCACGTGTTTGGTGACTGGCGGCCCGGAGATTTTGGGGCACCTCGAGCGAGTGTACGCGGGCGACCCCGATGTGACCGTGGAAGAGGTTGAGTGCATGGCAGCGTGTGGTGGTGCTCCTTCGATGCAAGTGAACTACGAATTTCACGAGGGCCTCACCCCGGAATCTGCCGAGCAGATCGTTGAGGAATATCGATCGAACACGCGCGTCGCACGCGGCGTGTCGGGTGGTCAGATCGCTGGAGCGACAGCACGTTCGCACACCGCGCCGGGCGGCGCATCATGACGCTCACCGAAACACGCATCATTACCAAGCGCATCCACGAGCGCCCCGAGGATTCTTGGACTTTTGACGGCGCAAAGGCTTCAGGTGCTTAC
>JBARPG010000235.1:0-14092 GCA_049642885.1 Acidimicrobiia bacterium
CGTCTATGACGCACAAATTGTGGCTTGTCGGGGAACTCCCTGTCCATGCCTCAATCTGCTGCTGTCAACCATCTCCCACTCATCGTGTGAAGATTGCCTCTAGCAACTACAGAAAGTAACACCTGACGCGCGAAATTGGAAATGGGAAGCAACTTTGCGCAGCGAAAGTGGCCGAGAGTTACGTCGGAAAATGTGCAGCGAGTGATTCGCGGCATTCCGTTACGCAACCCCACGCGCCGAAAGTTGCCGCATGATCGCGTCAGATTGGGTCCGCGGGAGTGTCCCGCCTCCGTCGATCACAAAATGTTGTCCAGTGATATATCCGGCCTGCGATCCGAGCAGGAATTGAATCAGTCCCACGGCATCGTCAGGCGTGCCGATGCGGCCCATGGGGGTGGCCTCGGCCGCAACACGCGAGAGTTCGGAATCCGAGGTGATGCGCTCAATAAATGGTGTGTCGATCAGCCCATGCGAGACGACGTTGACGCGGGTGCGCGGTGCGAGCTCCAACGCGAGCGACTGCGACATCGCGACCAACCCCGCCTTCGCGGCGGTATATGCGCCCTCGAAGCGCAATGGCGCGATGGCGTTAGTCGACGCGACCGTGACCACCGAGGAGCTATCCGCCAGAAACGGGATCACGGCCCGGAGTAGGTGAAACGGTCCGGTTAGGTTGTGGTCGATGGCGGCACGCCACGCACCGTCGGTGGTGTCTGCGATCGCGCCGAACACCCCGACCCCCGCCGTCACGACCACCGCATCGAAGGATCGCTCAGCACCGAAGGCCGTCACGGCCTCGTGGACTGCCTCGGAATTGCGAAGATCCACCGTCTTCGATGTGGGTGTATCCATTGCTTGGCGATCCAGGACGAACACTGTCCAGCCGTCAGCGCACAGTCGGTCGGCGATTGCCGCCCCAATCCCTGAGGCCCCACCCGCTACCAAACACCGCTTGGTCATGGTTGCTTCCCTTCTCGATCGTCTCCGATCGTGATTGCGACCCCCGATTCCGCACTGCGACGTGCGGCTTCGAGCAGGCGCTGCATACGCACACCCGCATCGACGGTGAATTCGTGGTCGATCATGCCTCGTTCGATGATGTTGACGAATCGCTCGAGCGCGCGCAACGAACGCTCGCGGCGTGTCTCTGCCCGCGCGTCTGCACGCATATATCCCTGACCGCTCCCACGGCGATCGTCTGCGAGCGCCTCGACTTGAGTAATCGACGGGTCAATCGCAACCCGCGCCATCACAGTCGTCATCGAAGTGCACCTGTCGTGTCGAGAGAAGCAGTGCCACCCCGCTTGGGAGGTCTGTGCGGAGACACTGCGAATCGGGCCAGCCACCTGTTCGGCCATGCCGAGGCCGTGAGGGCCGAGGTCGAGCAATACTCCATCGGCCTGTGAGCCCTGCCCGCGCCAGCCCTCGTTGATATCCGTATCACGGAGGAGCGCGCCGGAGAGGAAGCTGACCCGTACATGCTCGATCGGCGCGGCCGCGGACCATGCAGCAAGCGCCTGAACCTCGGTCGATTCGCGATATGGCAGGTGGAAGAACGTCGGAACCTGTGCCGAGCGGATTGCGACAGCCATCGCTTCCGCTGCTTCGAGCGTGGCGGCAAGCGGCTTCTCGAGCCAGACCGCACGGCCAGCTCGGGCCGCAGCAATCGCTGGCTCGAGCTGTGCCGCGGGTGCGACCGCCATCACAACGGCATCGCAGTGTGCGAGCAGGTCCTCGTAGTCGTCGAACACTGCACAGTCGAGATCCCTGCCTACCGCGTGAGCGCGCTCGGGCGATCGACTCCAGAGGCCGGACAGCTCGACCGTTGCCAATTCGTTCACAGCAGGGCCGAGTTCGCCAAGCGCCCACGGGCCAGCGCCCACAAGTCCAATTCGAAGCGGCATGGACGCACCGTACTTCGTCAACTGCTAAGAATCGAAGGACCTGGCATGTATGAGCATTGACGGTTAGTGTCTGCGCCTGGCGCGTGCGCCGATGTCTGAAATCTCCCAATTCTGGGACAACACAGTTGAAAGGTATGGGATGAGGGGAACCCGAACACTCGCGGCACTTTGTGCGCTGAGTCTCACAATTGCGAGTTGCAGCTCTGATGACAAGAAAGCGACGAGCGCTCCCACGAAAGCGGAGACCTCGACGTCGAAGCTGAACGGCAGCGGGAAGACACTCCCGAAGATCACCGAAGACGCGACCTTCACTGCTGGGGCTTCAATCGGCCACGTGTGGGTCACAGACGCCAAGGTCGGAGCGGCGCTTTCGCTCGCCGACAAGGACGGCAAAGAAGTCGCGACGGGCAAAGCAGACCGACTGGGATCCTTAATCTTCCACGACATCACCGCTGGGGACGGATACACCGTGCGCTCTGTGGACGGTGCGAAGGTCGCTGGAACGGGCAATGTCTCGGTATTGGCGCCAGGCGATACCCCAGACTCGGCTCTGTACAACCAGCCGATGAAGGAAGGGCTCAACTACATCAGGATGCGAGATGGCATCGAGCTCGCGGCGACGGTACGTCCACCGCTGGGCAAGAAAATAGAAGATGGGCCATTCCCCACGATCGTCGAGTATTCCGGCTATCAAATTGCAGCGCCGGGCAACCTTATGAAGGGAGCGTTGGACGCCGTTGCGACAAAAACTGCGCTCAGCGAACTGAAGGATCCCTTGTTGCCGGCACAGTCAACTGCGGTGGGATCGCTGATCGCTCCATTGATCGGGTTCGCATCAGTGAGCCTGCAAATGCGCGGTTCTGGATGTTCCGGAGGCAGTTTCGATCTTTTCGATTACCCGACCATCTACGACGGCTATGACGCTATCGAGACGATCGCCACTCAGAGTTGGGTGAAGGGTGGAAAGGTCGGCATGGGAGGCATCTCCTTTTCCGGGATCACACAGTTGCTCGTTGCTGGCACGCAGCCTCCCCACCTTTCCGCAATTGCACCCTTGAGTGTGACCGATGACATCTACTCGGGAACGGGTTACCCCGGCGGTATTTTCAACAATGGTTTCGCTCTGACGTGGCTTAAAGAACGTCAGGACAATGCAAAGCCAGCACCCGAAGAGGGCTCCCAGGAATACGCAGGCGCGCTGATTGCGCAGGGAGATCAACACTGCAAGGACAACCAGAAACTGCGTGTTCAAACCCTCGACATCAACGCGTTGATCGAGAGCAACCCGTTCAAAGATCCAGGACTCACCGACCACCGAAGCACCATTTTCTGGACTGACAAGATCACAGTTCCGGTGTTCCTCGTCGGAGCATGGCAAGACGAACAAACCGGTGGCCACTGGCCAGAGTTGGTTTCAAAGCTCGACAAGAACCCTGACGTCTGGGTCACGATGCAAAACGGAACGCACGTTGACTCGCTCGGCCCGAACACGCTCTCGCGTTGGATCGAGTTCATGGACATTTTCGTGGGGAACCAAGTCCCGACTGACCGATCCATCGTGACAAGCCTCGGGGGCACTCTCTACGACGCCGTCGCAAACGGTTCGGGCAGCAAGCCGATCCCGGCGATGCGCTTTACGACAGCAGCGAGCGTTGATGAGGCCGCTGCAGAATTCAAGAAGGACAAGCGAGTCCGAGTGATCTTCGACAATGGCGGAGGGTCCGCTGGGCCTGGCGCCCTTGACGGCGCCTGGGAGACTTCCTTCGACAACTACCCCGTGAAGGAGGCGGTGGCGACGACCTTTTATCTCGATGCAGACGGCAAGCTTTCCTCCACCGAACCGAGTGCAGGCTCCGAGGCGAGCTACACGGGCGATCCGAAGGCCCGCGAGGAGAAGACTCTCCCGGGGAATAAGGAGGGTGACGCGTGGGCACCGCTGCCACCATATAAGTGGGATCCCGTTGCTGAAGGCAAGGGCCTTGGATTCACGACGGCAGCGCTCGAAAAGGATCTGATGATGGTCGGGACGAGTTCGCTCGACCTGCAGATCAAATCCTCCGCAAAGGTGAGTGACCTTCAGGCCACCATCTCGGATGTGCGCCCAGACGGCAAAGAGATGCTCGTGCAAAGCGGATGGCTGCGCACCTCGCATTCTGCGCTGGCATCGAATGCAACGGAAACGAATCCCGTGCACACCGACCTCAAGAAGGATGCAACCGAGCTGTCATCAACAAAGGCGTCGACCGTCCGCCTGCAGATCTTCCCCGTCGGATACACCTTCCGTGCGGGACACAAGATTCGCATCACACTTCAAGCTCCGGGTGGAGACCGGTCCCGCTGGAAGTTTGACACCATCGAAGATGGCACGATTAAGAACACGATCGAACTCGGCGGAGCGACTCCTTCCAAATTGGTCATTCCAGTGATCGACGGTGCGGTGGCTGGCGCTCCCGAGCCGGCATGTCCATCGGATCGTGGCCAGCCGTGTCGCGACTTCGATGACGCGAGCAACGGCGGCTAGTTACGGCACACAAGTACAGAATTGCTTTTCGGGCCTCTGCGTTTGCAGGGGCCCGAATCGTTTTCGGGCCTAGTGCACCAGCGGCTTGTACTTGATGCGGTGCGGAGTATCCGCCTCGCCACCGAGTCGCTTGTGCCGGTCGGCCTCATAGTCAGAGAAGTTGCCTTCGAACCACCGCACTTCTGAATCCCCTTCGAATGCCAGCACATGGGTGGCAATGCGATCGAGGAACCATCGATCGTGAGAGATCACAACAGCGCACCCGGCAAAGTCGAGGAGTGCGTCTTCGAGGGATCGGAGGGTGTCGACGTCAAGGTCGTTCGTCGGTTCGTCGAGTAGCAACAGGTTCCCACCGGTCTTGAGCACTTTGGCCAGCTGCAGACGATTGCGCTCACCGCCGGACAATTCGCCGACCTTCTTCTGCTGGTCAGATCCTTTGAAGTTGAAGCTGGCGCAGTACGCGCGACCGTGAATTTCTCGTTTCCCTACGACGAGGTGATCCACTCCCCCAGTGATCTCCTCGAACACGGTGTTCTCGGAATCGAGTTCTTCTCGAGATTGATCCACATAGGCAATCTGCACGGTCGATCCAATGGTGACCGTGCCACGCTCGGGCTGTTCTTGGCCGACGATCATCCGGAACAGTGTCGTCTTTCCCGCGCCATTCGCACCGATCACCCCAACGATTCCACCTCGAGGCAAAGTAAAGCTCAAGTTGTCGATCAACAGACGGTCACCGAAGCCCTTCGATACACCATCGAATTCCACAACCGTGTCTCCGAGACGCTCCGAGACGGGAATGGTGATCTGCACCTTGTCGGGGCGATCATCTCCGCGCTCAGCGTCCGCAGCCAACTGCTCATACGCGTTCAGACGGGCCTTGCCCTTCGCCTGGCGCGCGCGGGGCGACATGCGAATCCATTCGAGTTCGCGCTCAAGCGTACGTTTCTTCGCCTCGTCCACCTTTTCCTCATGGGCGAGTCGATCTTGTTTCTGCTCGAGCCAAGACGAATAGTTGCCTTCCCAGGGAATGCCGTGCCCACGATCGA
The DNA here is from genome assembly GCA_049642885.1 of Acidimicrobiia bacterium. Classification (GTDB taxonomy): domain Bacteria; phylum Actinomycetota; class Acidimicrobiia; order IMCC26256; family JBARPG01; genus JBARPG01. The sequence continues at coordinate 5,475 of JBARPG010000235.1, forward strand.
GTTCGAGAATCCATCCCGCAACGTTGTCGAGGAAGTAGCGGTCATGGGTGACGGCCACGACCGTGCCCGTGTAGTCGTGCAGATGTCGCTCAAGCCACGCAACCGATTCCGCGTCGAGGTGGTTGGTGGGCTCATCGAGCAGCAGCAGGTCGGGCTTGGAGAGGAGCAAGCGGCAGAGCGCAACGCGCCGACGTTCACCACCGGACAAGGTTGAGACCTGGGCATCTCCAGGCGGGCACCGCAATGCATCCATTGCGATGTCGAGGGTGCGGTCGAGATCCCAACCGTTTGCCGCGTCGATCGCGTCTTGGAGCTTGCCTTGTTCATCGAGGAGCTTGTCGAAATCGGCTTCGGGTTCGCCCATGGCCGTGCACACTTCGTTGAAGCGATCAAGTAGCGCTTTGACCTCACCCATGCCATCGGTGACGTTGCCGAGCACATCTTTACTGGCGTCGAGGTCAGGTTCTTGAGCCAAGTATCCAACGCGATATCCGTCGGCGAGGCGCGCCTCACCCTGATATCCGTCGTCGAGCCCGGCCATGATCTTCAGCAGGGAGGACTTACCCGCTCCGTTGTTTCCGAGCACGCCGATCTTGGCGCCCGGGTACATCGAGATGTTGATTCCGCGGAGAACTTCACGGTCCGGCGGGTAGAAGCGCCGGAGTTTGTGCATGGTGAAAATGAATTGAGGTGCCACGGCCGGGCAGGGTACTTGGTCAGCCGGGTAAACCGTCCAACATCGACAGCACGCGCAGCATGACCTCGTCGGCGCCGCCACCGATCGACATCAATCGTGAGTCACGCAGATAGCGGGCAGTCCAGGTTTCTTCCATGTAACCAACGCCTCCGTAAAACTGAATGCACGTATCGGCCACCTCACGCAACAAGCGACCGCCTTTCAACTTCGCGATCGTTGCCATGCGCGTCACGTCTTCACCACGCACCACCGCCTGGGCCGCGGCGTAGCAATAGGTGCGGTACATATCCGATTCGGCAGAAAGCTCAGCAAGGCGGAACGCAATGTGCTGATTTGCCGCCAGTGGTGCACCAAATGCAACGCGTTGTTTCATGTACTCGCGAGTCCGCTCGAGTGCGCTCGAAATCGAGGTGGTTGCTTGGTATGCGGCAATGAGTCGCTCATTTTGGAATTGCGTCATCTGCTGTTGGAATCCGCGGCCCACCTCACCGATGGTGTTTGCCACCGGGACGCGCATGTCATCGAAATGCAACTCTGCGGTATCTGAGCTCCAGTTGCCGAGCTTGTGGAGTCGGCGACTCACCGAGAATCCGGGCGAGTCGGTCGGCACGAGAATCTGGCTCATGCCGCGGTATCCGCCTTCATCAGAGGTGCGCACCAACAAACAGACCCAATCGGCCTGGATGCCGTTGGTGATGTACAGCTTGGCGCCGTTGATGATCCACATGTCGCCGTCACGAACCGCTTTCGTGCGGATGCTTGCGACGTCTGATCCAGCGTCGGGTTCGGTGACGCCGATTGCCGCGACCATTTCGCCACGCAGAGCCGGCGCGAGGTAGCGCCGTTTCAACTCATGACTGCCGTAGCGATGGAGCGCCGGTGTGGCCATATCGGTTTGCACCCCAATCGCCATCGGTACTCCCCCGCAGTGAATGCGTCCCAGCTCCTCACCCAGGATGAGCGTGTACAGATGGTCGGCTCCTTGGCCTCCATACGCCGGGTCGTATTCCAATCCGAGGGCACCGAGGGCACCGAGCTTCGCGAATACGTCGTGCGCGTCGAAATCGCCCGCTGCCTCCCATTCCTCGACTCGTGGATTGATCTCACGTTCGACGAAGGAAGCGAGCATGGAGCGAAATGCATCATGTTCGGGAGTAAACATCAGATCTCCTTAGCTTGACTGGGCGGGCAAGTACCCGGTGTCGACTGCAGCTTTGAGCGCCGCCGTGACGTACTCGTCGATGATGTTGAGGCCACCATCCCAGAAGCTCGGGTCTTCGAGGTCCACGCCAACGATCGCTCCGAGTTCTGCAGGCGAGCGTGATCCTCCCGCCGCGAGCATCTCAACGAGGAGGGGCGCGAACTCCGCTCCACGCAGCTCGTATTGGCGGTAAATCGATAACGCGAGCAACTGTCCGTAGGCGTACGCGTAGACGTAGCCGGGAGCCCGAACGAAGTGCCCCACGTAGCTCCACCAGCTTCGGTAGCCCTTGGTGATTTCGACGGAGTCACCAAGCATCGCTGCTTGTGAACCTGCCCAGGCGTCAGCGAAGTCCTCGAGCGAAAGTTCACCAACCTCGCGACGATGGGTGTGGATGCGCGTCTCGAAATTATTCATTGCCACCTGACGGAATACGGTGGCGATCGCGTCTTCTACTTGGCTTGCGAGCAGACTGAGTCGCTCCAAAGGATCGGTCGTTGCAGCGAGCAACCTGCCGAAGGTGACCGTCTCACCGAAGACCGAGGCCGTCTCTGCAACTGTCAACGGCGTGTTCTGTTCGAAGATGCCGCGCGGGCGCGCCAAGGTGGCATGAATCCCGTGGCCAAGTTCGTGGGCGAGCGTCAGCACATCTTGACGGCGACCCGTGAAATTGACGAGCACGTAGGGATGCTTCGATGGCACCGCGTACGCGCAGAAGGCGCCTCCCTGTTTCGCAGCTCCGGTCGGCGCGTCGATGTATCCCCCCTCGATGAACTCGCGCGCGATCGTTGCCATCTCGGGTGAAAAGGATTGGTAGCTGTCGAGCACCAGTTCACAGGCCTCAGGCCAGGTGACCGGAGCGCCTTGTGCACCAGGGAGTGCAGCCATTCTGTCGAAGTCTGCGAGACGTTCGAGCCCGAGCATCTGCGCCTTGGCGGTGTACCACCGTTGTGGAATGTCGTGGCGCGCGCGCACGGCTGCGACCAGCGCGTCGACGGAGGCATCGGATGCTTCGTTGTCCAGGTTGCGATCGGAAATCCATGTTGGAAATCCTCGACGTTTATCGTCCGATGCTTTGTCGGCGAGGATCATGTTGAGGATGTAGCCGCGTACTCGCAGTCCAGGTTCGAGACCCTCCGTGACGGCCTCGGCCGCGGCGGCCCGCACCTCGCGATCGGCGTGCGCGAGTTTCGCAAGGCCCTGTTCGAGTGAGACCGCTTCGCCGTTGAGGTCCACCGAGATCGTCGAAGCCTGTTCTTCGAAGAGTCGTCCCCACGCGGCGCGGCCCGTGACCGATTTCTCTGCAAGGACCTGTTCTTCGATCTCAGTCAGTTGATATGGCTTTGATGCTCGAAGGTGCGTGAGGAAATGTCGGACGTGCTCCGCGCCCGCGCTCGCTGTGAGGCGTATCGCAGTGTCATCGGTAAGTTCCGCCCACTCGAGCTCGAAGAATACGAGTTGATTGAGCACCTCGGTCGCTCGTTCCTGCACTCGCGCGAGGCGCGCTCCGGATGCCGGATCGTCGGTTGCGGTTGAAAAGACGAGGAATGAATACTCGGCAGCCTGTTCGATCTTTTCGCGAAGTCCGCACAAGGTGGCAACGCAGGTCGCGAAGGCTTCCTCGTCCATGGTGGCGAGCCGACCTCGGTACTGCACGAATGTCTCCGCGAGGCGCGCCGCACCTTCGATGAGCGCGTCGATCGCAGCATCGGGATCTGAAGCGTCATCTATCAGTTCTGCCAAGTTCCAGTGAATATCGGCCGCGGTTTCGGCAGCAGCAGCAAACAGATCCATAGCGAGCGAGCCTAGGAGGTTGGCGCGCCGCCTTGCGGTGCACGTAGAGCGATCGGCAGATCTCCACGATGAAGGACCACCAACTGACGGGTCGCACGGGTCAGCACCACGTAGAGCAGTCGAAGTCCGGGCCCATCGTTTCCGCACGCCTTGATCGGATCGACAACCACAACATGATCGAACTCCAGCCCCTTGATCTCGTCGGCGGTGAAGATCCCCACAGGCGATTCGAGGCCGTCGATTTTGCCAATCCGCGCGCCGAGGGAAGCGAGATCATGTTCGAGCTGTTGATGGTCATCGGTGTGCGCGATCACGGCAACGGTGCCACCACCGAAATCCTGCATGAGCTCCACGACCTGCGACGCGTCGTTCGTGATCTCGCGTACGATCGGAAACTGGTCGGTCCGTCGAACTGAGATGCTCGGCTTCACTCCGGGCGCGGCGACGGGAAGCAGTCGAGCGGCGTATTCCATCGTCTCCGCAGGCGTTCGATAATTGATGCTCAACTCGACGGTTTTCGTACCGCGGTGGGTCGGGAGCTGTTCGAGCGCCACCTTCCAACTCGAGGCCGCGCCTGCACGAGAGGCTTGTCCCATGTCACCGACGATGGTGAACGAGCCAGTTGGGCATCGGCGCGCGAGCATGCGCCACTGCATGGGCGTCAAGTCTTGTGCTTCGTCGACGATCACATGCCCGAAGGTTCGCAATTCGCGGCGAACGCCATTCTCAGACACAGTCGAGCCATGGTACCGGCGGGCGACGTCTGCGGCGCTGACTCCACCGATGCCGTAGTTGCCGAGCACTGCGGCGGCATCGGCAATCGAGTCCGCGTCGACGGGCGAGGTTGCCTTCTTCTGCGGAACGGGGCCGAGTAACGCGTCGGCCTCGTCGATCAAGGGCACATCGGCAAGTGACCATGTCGCTTCGCCAAATGGCACTGATCGTTCGGCACGCAACGCGTCGCATTCATCGGCGGTGAGGAGCCCTTTGCCTGCTTCGTCGATGAACAGTCGGAATCGCAGCAGGTCGTGTACAAGTTCGGCTCCGGTGAGCGTCGGCCACATGCGGAGCGCTGCCTCGCGCACCTCTGGACGCATGCGCAGCCGTTCTCGCAGCTCTTCCTCGAATTCCTGCGGCAATTCCCGACCCGCGACCAGCGCTGCTTTGACGGTCGGCGGCGAGAAGTCGACGACACCCGTGACTTCCGCGCGTCGATGCGCACGCAACACGCTCATGCAGTAACGATCGATGAGCTCCTCAATGAACACGCCCATGAAGAACGCCCGACGAGCGTTGTGAGCCCCACGACGCGCTCGGGTGCGTTCGACGAGTTGAGCAGACATTTTCCGACTGATGACGATGCGATGCCCATCGATGACAAACTCGATCGGTTTGCGAAGCGGCCGTTGACGTGACCGCACGGCGTTGCGAATGAAACGCACCATGCGGGCATCACCCTTGAGGCGCGCCTCTTCTCTGTTCGCCATATGAGTGCGGAGGTCGCCGCGGAGACCATCAATGGTTGAGAGCTGCACCTGGTCTTCGCCGAGCGATGGAAGCACCTGATCGATATACCGCAGGAACACCGGCGATGGGCCGACGACGAGCACCCCGTCACCGGCAAGCTGACGCCGATGCGTATAAAGAAGGTACGCGGCACGATGCAAAGCGACCGCGGTCTTCCCCGTTCCAGGTCCGCCCGTGACCAGGAGGATGCCCCGACGGTCCGCTCGAATCGCTTCGTCCTGTTCGGCTTGGATCGTTGCGACAATGTCATGCATGCGTCCGGTGCGGTCGCGACTCAAGCTCCGCAGCAGCGCGCCTTCGCCGACCACGGCGCCGCCGTTCACGCTGTGCTCGAACACGGTGTCGTCGAACACTTCGTCGTCGAGGCCAATGATCACTCGCCCATGCGCCTGGAAATGGCGGCGGCGCGTGATGTTCATCGTTTCTCGTGCGGTCGCTCGATAGAACGGTTCCGCGACCGGTGCTCTCCAGTCGACGATGAGCGCTTGATGCGCATCGTCATCGATCCCAATTCGTCCGACATGGAATCGTTCGCCGTCGGTTCGGTCGATGCGCCCGAAGCACAGTGGGGCGTGGCCGATATCGAGCGCTGTGAGGCGACGAATGGTGGTCGACATCGCGGCGTCACGCTCAACCCGCGCTTGATGGGTTCCACCAGGACCCATGCCATCGAAGCTCTCTGAGACTCGCGCTGCGGCGACTCTCATTTTCTCGAGCTGCGCATAGGCGCGATCAACGTGGGCCTGTTCCGCCGCAATTTCCCGCGCCAATACATCACTGGATTGGGCTGTTTCGATCTCGTCGACAGTGTCGGTCACGCGGTCTTTCCGTCCAGGGGGATCGACCAGTGTACTCGGCGCGTGGGTTTCAGATTTCTTCGACGGTGCGCTGGCGTATTCCCGTGAGCTCAGCGATGAACGGCAGCGCACGGTGCGCGGACGTAACCACTTCGTCGGCGACCCGCCGGTAGTCCTCGACCTCTCCCCCCGCCGGATCATCAACGATCGGGGCGCCGGCGACATCGAGGGTCGTGCACTTTGCGTACAGGAACTCTCGAGGCCCGAGCGCCACAGAGCATCCACTTCGACGGTCGCGGGCCCAGGTCTCACTCCATTCAGCGAGGGCAGGCAGGGTGGTGGTTACCGCGGCGAGCTCCGGATATTCCCGGCGGATCCAATTGACATGATCAACCTCCATCACGATGACGAGACTGGCATCCCGATCAACGTCGCTGAACTGCACGGAACGATGTCTCGGTGCTTCAAGGCCATGCGCGTCGAGCGCTGCCTTGGTTCGCCAACTCATCGGCATGCCTTCAACCGCGTGGGTTCCACGGGAACGCACGTTCAGCTCCGCAAGGTTGGAGCGGAGATACGCAGTGAGCATGACGGACCGGGCGGCGTTGCCGGTGCAGAGCGCGACGATGAACGGGCCAGCGGGTTCGCTCATGCTGTTGCGGACCACACGAGTTTCCCGTGGGCACCGCGCTCTGACAATGCTCGCAACGCGTCGGGAATCTCATCGAGCGTGAGGATTCTTGAAACCGCGGGTGCGATTGCCCCCGACTCGAGTAGGTCAACGAGTGCGGCGTGTGCCTGTTTCGGAATCTCTGGTTTCATCTGGTGGTAGTAGCCCCAATGCACACCAACGACCGAGTAGTTCTTGATGAGTACGTGGTTGGCGGCGGCCTGGGGAATGCGCCCGCTCGTAAATCCGATTATGAGAATGCGTCCTTCGAATGCAATGCACTTCGTGGACAAGTCGTAGACGTCGCCACCGACAGAGTCGTAGATGATGTCTGCGCCATGCCCACCGGTCACGTCTTTGACACCTGCCACCCAATCGTCGGCGCGGTTGTCGAACGCAGCGTGTGCGCCAAGTGCCAAACACTGCTGCACCTTCTCTGGGCCACCTGCGGTCGCGATTACTCGTGCACCCGCGGCGAGCGCTACTTGGATCGCCGCTGAACCCACGCCACCCGCACCGGCGTGCACCAGCACCCATTCGCCCGGTTGAATGCGTGCTCGAGTGTGGAGCGCCACCCATCCAGTTTGGTAGGTGATGGTGAGTCCCGCCCACACCGTCGCATCGTGGTGTTCTGGAATTGCGTAGGCCTGATCGCTTTCGGCGAGCGCCACGTCAGCGAAGCCACCCGCTGGCAGAGCTGTGAGAGCGACAACGCGCTCGCCGACACGGCTCCTCGCTACATCGGCCCCGACCGCAATGATCCGCCCACAGACCTCCGCACCGGGGGTAAACGGCAGGCTTGGACGAGCTTGATACTGGCCCCGGCACATCAACACGTCGGGAAAATTCAGCCCGCCAGCTTCGACCTGAATTGCAACCTGTCGCTGCGCCGGTGTCGGTGCGGGAATGTCGACCAGTTGAAGGACGTCGGCGGGCTCGCCGAGTTCATGGACTTGGAGGGCACGCATCCGGTTGAGCCTAGGTGCGATGACTACGGACGGCCGTTTGTCGGGTGCGTCAATTGGACAATTGGGTCTGCCCATGCCGGCAGTCAAGAATGCGCTTTGTCATACACGCATGGACACCGGACACAAAGGACTCGCGTTTGCCCAGGTCACGGCCTCGAGATTCTCGCGACATTCTTCCGCGTCCCACAACGCACAATTTCGATGTCCGACACGCGGAGGCAATCCGTCCGATTCGAGCGATGTGCACAGATGCGTCGTCTTCTCGCTAGAGCAATTCGCGTGCCAGTATCGGCCAATGGAATTTCGCGAGGTGATTGCCCGCCGCAAGATGATTCGCTCATTTACAGACGAACCAGTGAGCCCCGAAGCGCTCCAACGAATTCTTGAATCCGGACGGCACACAGGCAGTGCAGGGAACACGCATGGCACCTCGGTGCTCGTCCTCGACTCGCCAGAAACCAGAACTCGATTTTGGGAGTGCACCGGGAAGATCGGCGGCGACCCGAAGTTCCCATGGCCCGAGTTGCCGAACGCTCCCGTGATACTTCTGCCCTTGGCGGATGCCACCGCGTATCACGAGCGTTATCGCGAGACCGACAAGGCCCGCCATGTTCCCGAGGCCGACCTCTGGCGCATTCCCTTTTGGTATCTCGATTCGGGTTTCGCGATTCAGAACATGCTGCTCGCCGCTACCGACGAAGGGCTGGGTGCCGTGTTCTTCGGCGTCTTCGGCGCGCACGTTGGAGCGCTCATTACTGCGTTCGAAATCGACCCTCACAAGGAGATCCTCGGCGCAATCGCAATCGGGCAGCCGTCGCCGAACGCACGCCCTTCACTCTCCGCACAACGCGGGCGGCCAGCGCCCGAAACATTCGCGATCCGACCGCGGTAACTGCGAGCGCTACGACGCGTCCTCCGGTGGAGCAAGCTTGATGGACACTGCGAGTTCGGCACCCTCGCTGAC
>JBARPG010000236.1:0-11041 GCA_049642885.1 Acidimicrobiia bacterium
GGGTGCCGTTGTCGCGTTCATCGCGGGTCTCGGTTTTTGGTGGCTCGATGGTTTCGAGGCGACGAAGCGCTACTACCTCGAGGGAATCTCATCGATTCGTCCGTACTGGTACTTCACCTTCTTTGCGAATCCTGCCCTGGTTGCGATTTCGATTGGACCGGGTGCGGTGCTCGGGTGGTTCCGGAAGAAGGCGCCGCTGGTGGCCTGGGCGGGCCTTGCCGCCGCCGGGATTGCGAACCTTTCTGGCATGTCAAAGGGCGAAGTCGAACGGATCTGGGTGCCGTTTATGCCGTGGATTGCGGTTGCCGGGGCTGGGAGTGGTTTGAAGCCACGAACGATGGCGGCGCTCAGCGTTGCCATGGGCCTTATTGTGACCCTCGTGCTGAACAGCCCCTGGTAGCTGTCACACCCCAGGCAATTGAGAATCCAGGATGTACCAGTGAGGGAAGTATCAAGTGAAATGGATACACCGAACGCGCGACGACTACCCGAACAGCGCTACGAAGTCCCCTCCAATTGCCGTAATCGACGTTGAAACCACCGGACTCTCGAAGATAGATCGAATCGTAGAGATCGCCGTCATATCGCTTGATGAGCACCTCCAGGTTGAGAATGAGTGGACCACGCTTGTCAATCCCATGCGCGACGTGCCAAGCCGCGCGACGCGAATCCATGGTTTGACTGCGAGTGATGTCGAGATTGCGCCGACGCTGTCTGACTTGGCGGGTGCGCTGTGTTTGCAACTTTCGGGGAGAGTTGTCACGGGCCACAACGTTGCATTTGACCTTCGGATGATTCGCAACGATCTAGCAAGGTCTGATGTCGAGCTCCCCGAAATAGCGAGTTTCTGCACGCTGCAGGCAGCCGCGCAAGTCTTGCAAGGTTCCCGAACATTGAGCGGTTGTTGCGCACAACTCGGCATTGCGGCGACCGCCGATCACTCCGCCCTTGGTGATGCTCGGGCTACTACGCAGCTGGTCGCAGCGTTGACGAAGAATTACGCAGCACTGAGTCATGAACTCGCGATGGCATCCGCGCCCAGCTGGAGTCTTCCTGAGGGTATGGGCTCCTCCGTAATGACGGTTGCCAGGAAGAACGTTTTGCCGCGACGATCACCGGGATTCATTCGCGCATTGGTTGATCGAGTTTCCGGATCAGCATTTGCAAGTCCAGCGGTCACTGCATACATGGGAGCAATCGATCAAGCGTTAGATGATTTGCAGGTTACGGTCGCAGAGCGGACTGCACTTATCGAGATGGCTTCCGAGCTTGGCCTATCTGCTCAACAGGAACTCGAAGTTCGAGAGTCTTACGCGCGACAGCTGGTCCAATTGGCTCTTCGCGATGGCCGAATCAGTGAAGAAGAGCAGACTCTCCTGAATTCGGTGGGCTCCGCTCTTGGAGTCGAACAGCTGGTGCTGGAGTTCTTGCGCCAGCCTGCACTTGTGCCCGAGGTCCACACTTTGGTGCTCCCAAGGAAGATCTGCTTTACGGGCGATGCTTCAATCGTTGTTGACGGGGTTGAATGGTCGCGCGAAGTGGCGCGCAGAATCTCCGCGAGTCATGGAATCACTGCTCTCGACAGTGTCACGAAATCGTGCGAGATGCTCGTGGCCGGTGACACCGCATCGATGTCCGCAAAGGCGCAAAAAGCACGGGCAGCAGGGATACCCGTAGTTTCAGTTTCAGAATTCCTGAATATGCTCAAAGTTGAGTTCATCGAATTCGAAGAAGTGTGACACTCAACAGCCCCTGGTAGTTGTCACACCCCAGGCTTAGCGTTGCGGTCGATAGGTCATCGAGGAAAAGGAATTGCTATCGTTACAGGCTGCTTTCGTGGGGAACGCACCTTCTGGTGCCGAGCCGAAGGCAGGAACATGTCAGCCCCTGCTCGTCATACCGGCGTGCCGGTGTGGGGAGCCCACTGGAACCGCCAGTGGTCCGAAGGAGGTGTCGGTCGATGCGACCGTACGAAGTAATGATCATTTTTGATGTTGACCTGGACGAGGAGACCATTCGGTCCACTGTTCAGACCCATCGAGACCAGCTCACTGCCGCTGGCGCTCAGAATGGCGATGTTGACTTCTGGGGACGTCGACGATTCGCTTATGAACTGAAGCGCAAGTGGGAGGGCTACTACGTCGTCCTCCAGACGCGAGCGGAACCTGCGGCGATGAACGAGATGAGCCGTGCACTCTCCCTATCTGACGAGGTACTCCGTCACAAGGTCCTGAGGATTCCTGAGGTTGCTTACGGGCAACTTCGTCCGACGGCCGTTCGTGCGGAGTCGTAAGGAGCATCAATGGCTGCAGGTAACACCATCACCGTAATTGGGAACGTGACTCGGGAACCCGAGCTGCGATTCACCCCGAGTGGTCAAGCAAACGTGAAGTTTGGCTTGGCCGTCAATCGCCGTTGGCAGGAGAAATCTTCTGGCGAGTGGCAAGAGGCAACAAGCTTCTTCGATGTCGTCTGCTGGGCGCAGATGGCGGAGAACGTTGCGGAGTCCCTTCCGAAAGGATCCCGGGCGATTGTGACCGGGCGACTCGAGCAGCGGTCATATGAAGACCGCGAGGGCAACAAGCGATCGGCCGTGGAAATTGTCGCGGACGAAGTTGGCCCAAGTCTGCGTTGGGCTTCGTGCGAAATCACGAAGAACGAGCGCCGAGGCGGAGACGGACCTTCGGGCGGCGGTAGCCGCCCCGGAGGCAGCAATTCAGGATCCACAGCGGCTGCAGCAGGCAACACTGCGAGCGCCGCCCCGTCGTATGACGGTTTCGGCGAAGAACCTTTTTAGGTCGAGGAGATCACACCAACCATGGCACGTGAAAAGAAAAGTACGAATAGCCGACGCGATGCGGCGATGGCGGAAAAGCGCCGACCCCTCAAGAAGCGGTCATCACCGATTTCTCTCGAGAAATTGGACTGGATTGACTACAAAGACGTGAACCTGCTGCGCCGATTCATGTCCGAGCGCGCCAAGATCCGCGCCCGTCGAGTGAGCGGCAACACTGCTCAGCAGCAGCGAGAGGTTGCGCGTGCGATTCGGGTTGCCCGTGAGATGGCGTTGTTGCCCTACTCCGTGCGACAGGTCACACAGCGTTCGAAGGGCGGCGGCAAGCGCGACCGTTACGAAGGCCGTGAAGAACGCAGCGATGAGAACACGACCTTGGGTGCTGATGCCGTTGAAGCGATCGGCGCAGAGGTCGAAGCTACTGAAGCAGTCATCGCCGACGTAGCCATCGCCGACGACGTAGTAACTCCTGATGTTTCCGTCGATGCAGTTGTCGAGGCTCCTTCCGAGGAGGCCGGCAAATGAACGTCGTCTTGCGTGAAGATGTCCCCAAACTCGGGAGCCGCGGAGACGTGGTCTCAGTTGCTGCCGGTTACGCACGGAACTTCTTGGTGCCCCGAGGGCTCGCGATCATGGCTTCTCGCGGCGCTGTCAAAGAAGCAGATGCAATGCGACGCGCACGGGACTCAAAGGTGCAACGTTCGATTGATGCAGCGAAGGTTCAAGCCAACGCCATTGAGGCGCTGCGACTGCAGATTGCACATCGCGCCGGAGAAGGTGGCAAGTTGTTCGGATCGGTCACCGCGGCCGATATCGCAACGGCCGCTTCCGCTCGAGTCGGGTTCGAAATTGACCGACACGACATCGAGATCGCCGATTCCATCCGCGAGGTTGGGAGTGTGATCGTCAAGGTGCGATTGCACGCTGAAGTTGTTGCCGACCTTACGGTTGACGTCAAAGCGGAGTAGCGCGACAAGGACCCCAGCGCCATGAAAGAATTCTTCGTGACGGGTGGTGCTGGCTTTATCGGATCTCATGTTGTCGACGCGCTCGTTGCGCGCGGCGACCGTGTGACCGTGGTTGATTCGTTTGATCCTGCGGCTCATGCTGGCGAACCTGACTACTTGAATCCAGACGCGGAGTACCTGCGCTGCGATGTTCGTGCCTCGGCTTCCTGGGACCGCGCCGCTGGAGCGGATGCCGTGATTCATCTCGCTGGCAAAGTCGGGCTCGGAGTTTCCTTCGCGGACACTCCGGACTACGTCTCACACAACGACCAGGGAATGGCCACAGGGCTCGCTCGCCTCGCCGAACTCAAGTCGGACGCCCCATTCGTTCTGGCTTCTTCCATGGTCGTGTACGGAGAGGGCCGTTATCGCTGCGCAGAGCATGGAGTCGTTCGACCCGCACCGAGGTCGGAAGCGGCGCTGAGCGCGGGCGACTTCGATCCGCCATGTCCGGTGTGTGGCGCGGCTGTTGAGCCAGAGGCCGTTTCCGAGGAGGCTCCACTTGAGCCGCGCAATGTGTACGCGGCGACCAAGGTCCATCAGGAGCACTTATTGAATTGCTACGCCAACGACACGCACGTCCGTTCTGTCGCACTTCGCTTTCACAATGTGTACGGTCGGCGCATGCCCGCCAACAATCCCTATTCCGGAGTTGCTGCAATCTTCGCGAGCGCAGCGCTCTCGGGACATGCTCCTCAGGTTTTCGAGGATGGTTGCCAAATTCGTGACTTCGTTCACGTCACTGACGTGGCCCGTGCCGTGATCGCTGCGGCCGATCGTGACTCCGCGCGCGGGCCGTACAACATCGGTTCGGGTCAAGCTCGACCGATCATCGATATGGCGGAAGCGGTGGTCGCTGCGGCTGGCAGTTCGATCGCACCGCACCGCACCGGTGCATGGCGCAGTGGTGATGTGCGACATGTCTTTGCAGATTCGACACGGATGAGGACGCAGCTCGGGGTGAGCGACACCATCGCGCTCGAGGTCGGGGCAACCGATCTCGTTGCAGGCTCACTGCGAGCCGCATCGCATGGCGGCGCGTGATGTTATCGGTCCCTCGTCACGAATCGGTGAAGGTTGATTTCGGAGTGTTCGGTGGTTCCGGATTCTCCGAGTTTGCTGAGAGCGCCGAGTCGGTTTCGCTAGAGACTCCATACGGTGCGCCCAGTACCGATGTCGCGGTCGCGGTGGTCGATGGCGTTCGCATCGGCTTCCTTTCGCGACATGGCGCCGGCCATACGATTCCTGCGCATCGAGTGAACTATCGGGCCAACGTTTGGGCGCTCGCGCATCTTGGAGCGCAGAGCATTCTCGCTCCGTTCGCGTGCGGATCACTCCGTGCTGATCGCAAGCCGGGAGAACTGGTGATCGTCGATCAACTCATCGACCGCACCTACGGTCGCGAGTGCACCTTCTTCGACGGCCCTGAGACCTGGCATCAAGGGTTCGCTGATCCCTACAGCTCGGAGCTCGGCACCATCATCGCGAAAACGATTGAAACGCTTGGCCACACCGTGCACCGGGGTGGGACGGTCGTGGTTGTTCCTGGCCCACGGTTTTCGACGCGTGCAGAGGCGAACTGGCACCGATCGATCGGGGCTGATCTGGTGAACATGACGCAGTATCCAGAATCGGTGTTGGCCTCCGAAGTCGGACTGCCATATTGCGGCATCGGCATCGTGACTGATTTTGACGCGGGCCACGAAGAAGACGAGACCATCGCCGCCGTTCACGAGGACGATGTGTTCGCGCTTCTTGCGCGTCACGCAGCGATCATGCGCCAGATCATCTCAGCTTCGGCATCCCGAGTCGCGGGCGTGAACGCTCCATCCTGATCCGGGCACTTCAGGGTTTTCCACAGGTTGAGCAATCGCCAGGACACTCGCAGGGCGTGCCTGTCACACCCTCATGGTTAGCTACCAATATGCCATCCACAGGCTTTCCACAACCGCGGTCACAGAGAGTTGGTAACTGCCGAGCAGTTATCCCGAGGCGACGGCCAGCTATCCACCGGATATTCACAGGAAAGTCCCAACATTTCCTGGGTTGTTCCCCACAGGCCAGATACGGATGATGGTTACGGGAGGCGACGGTGGTTCAGTCAATTGAAGAGGCGCGACGAGTGCGTGCAGGGGGGCGCGTCCCCCCGCACAATCTCGAAGCTGAAAGTGCTTTGCTCGGCGCGATGATGATCAGCTTCGACGCGATCGGAGCTGCCCTCGAACTCGGGATCGGTCCCGATCATTTCTACAAGCCCTTGCATCAGCACGTGATGACTTCGGTCGCATCGCTCAGCGCTATCGGAGAACCGGTTGAGCCAATTTCCGTCGCGGAAGATCTTCGCCGTCGGGGATTGCTCGAAGCGGTTGGTGGGATGCCAGCGCTGTTGAAGATTCAGGCGACTTCGGTGTCATCCGCTAATGCGGGGCACTACGCACAGATTGTTTCGGAACTCGCGTTGCTTCGGCGTCTCATCGGCGCAGCCACGGAAATCGCAGATCTCGGGTACGACGAAACCGACGATGTGACCAACACGATCGACCGCGCCGAGCAAATGATTTTCGAAGTTGCTGAGCATCGTGTCTCGCAGTCGATGCAGGGAATCAAGAAGTCGCTCACTGACGCGATGGAACACATCGAACATCTGATTGAACATGCCTCGGATGTCACCGGGTCGCCAACGGGATTCCGCGAACTCGACAAGTTGTTATTGGGCCTGCAGCCGTCGACGCTCAATATCGTCGCTGCACGTCCTGGGTGCGGTAAGACAGCGTTCGGGCTCGGCGTGCTTTCGCAGCTCGCCATGAAGACCGGGAAGCCATCCATTTTCTTCTCCATGGAAATGGGCCAGCTCGAACTCACAAAAAGGATTCTGGCTTCCGAGGCACGAGTCGACGCACGGAAGCTCTCAACCGGCAAACTCGCCGAAGCCGATTGGATGAAGGTGAATAACGCCGTGGGCCGACTGGCCGATGCACCGATTCTCATTGACGACAATCCGAACTGCACCGTCATGGAAATGCGCTCCAAGGCGCGCCGCATTAAGTCGATTCACGGAGACATTGGTGTGATCGTCGTCGACTACCTCCAGCTGATGACCGGGGGCAATCGGCGCAATGACAATCGTCAAAACGAAGTTGCTGAAATTTCGCGTGGTTTGAAGATTCTCGCCCGTGACTTGGACTGCCCAGTGGTGGCACTTTCGCAGCTCAACCGGCAACTCGAATCACGCACGGATAAGCGTCCGATGCTTGCTGATTTGCGTGAATCTGGATCATTGGAGCAAGACGCCGACGTCGTAATGTTCATTTATCGCGACGAGATCTACCACGAGGACAGCGATCAACGTGGCCTCGCAGAAATCATCGTCTCGAAGCATCGAAACGGACCAACTGGAACTGTCAAATTGGCATTTCTGGAGCAGTTCACGAAGTTTGCGGATATGGCACGAGACTAAAGAATCACGATGGCACTAATTGCAGGACATACTCGGCGGCGAAATTCGGCCACGGCTAGAACGTCAGCGCAACCACGACGTATAAGGAAACCGGCATGGATCTTTCGGATCGAGAAGATGTTCGCAAACTCGGCATTTGGCTTGGCCGTATTCGAGCCGGAGTCGGCGTCGCGTATCTCATCGCTCCTGACCGCTCAGCTCGATCGTGGTTCGGCGGAAAAAGCTCCTCGCCATCTCAGCGGGGAATGAGCCGAGCGTTCGCAGTTCGCGAGTTCACGATTGGTCTTGGAGTGGCAATCGCTTGCGCTGAGGGTGAGCGTGGCTCTGATTGGTTGTCCATCGCGGGGTTGACTGACGCAGCCGATACCGCGCTGACGGTGTTGCAGCCGGGAATCCCGCTTCGCTCCAAGCTCATGGTGCTGCTCACGGCGCCAGCGGCAGTGGTGCACTACATCGTTGCGCGCAAAACGCACGAGATCGTGGAGCCGAAGCGCGCCGTCGAGGTCTAGTACCGCTTCAGAACAGAGTCGGTGCGAGCCCTTCAGATCCCCGCAGCTCATCGATGTCGATTTCGACGCAGGCAATATTGCGACTTTCCGCGTAGGTGCGTGCCTGCGGTTTGATTCGAGTCGCGACGAACATGCCTTTGGTGGGCCGCAATGACGGGTCGAGATCGAGGCGTTCCTGATAGCGAATGAGTTGGTCGACACCGGCGATCTCGCCAATGCGCTTCACTTCAACCACGATTGCAGCGCCGTCGGCGTCCCGGCACAGCAGGTCGACCGGGCCAATATCAGTGGGATATTCGCGGCGCACGAGCACGAAGTCCTCCCGCAAGGCTTCGACCCGTGCGGCGATGAGCTCTTGGAGCTCCGCTTCGACGCCATCTTTCTCGAGGCCCGGGTCAGATCCAAGCTCAAAGCTCTGATCACTGTGTACCTCAATGAGGTCCACGATGAGTTCCTCGCCTTTGGGCGTGCGCACCGTGATGGTCGACTCAGCGTGAATGATGGTGCATGGCGGGTTCATCCAGTTCAAGGGCTTATAGGCCTTCGCGTCGGCGTGAATCGCAATTGAGCCGTCGGCCTTCAGCAGGATCAGTCGTGGCGCGGCCTCGAGTCGCGCGCCGAGGCGCCCTTGGTAGGTCACAGAGCAGGTCGCCACAATCACACGCATGGCATGGGTTGTAGCACGGCCGCGACTCGATCGCGCGGGCTCTGTACGATCTCGGGATGCTCGCAGCGGAATTTTATGAGACGGTGATGCGCGAGATCGTGATTGCGTTGGGTGCCGCGCTGCTGCTCGCGAACGCTTGGGCCCTGATGAGGCAGCGCATCATGCCGCCATCTGCCCAAGAGGTGCGCGCGACACGATCGGCTGCAGCGAGCTCGAAGCGCAAGCAGCAGACGGCGGAGCGTGCTGGCCGGGCAGCCGATGGGTCTCTCGTGCGCGCACCTGTTGGCAGAACGATCGCATTCATGCTGCTCGGCACCTTCATGCTCGTTTGGGGCATCGCCTCACTTGCGACCATCGGATGATCGGCGTTCCAGCCCATCCCGAGCCGTGGCCAGAGGATGAGCGGCTCGATCCTGAGTTGCTTGCGGGGGGTGATCAACGGAACGTGATCGACCGGTATCGATACTGGAACATGGACGCGATCATTGCGGATCTACGTGCGCGTGCCCATCCGTTCCACATCGCGATCGAGAACTTCCAGCACGATTTCAATATCGGAACGGTGGTGCGCACGGCGAACGCCTTCCTGGCAGGTGGCGTGCACATCGTCGGCAAGCGGAGATGGAATCGGCGCGGTGCGATGATGACGGAGCAATACCTTGACGTGCATCACCATGCGACCGTTGCGGAGTTCACCGATTGGGCGGAGTCTCAGACCATGCCGCTGATCATCGTTGACAATGTCCAAGGTGCGACGCCGATTGAGGGGGTCGAACTCCCCAGCGCGTGCGCTTTGGTATTTGGCCAGGAAGGCCCCGGAGTCTCGGAGGAAATGCGTGCCGCGGCAGCCCTCACCATCGGCATCACTCAATTCGGCTCGACGCGGTCGATCAATGCGGGCGTCGCGGCGGGCATCGTGATGCATCACTGGATTTGTCAGCACGCGAACCTTGATCAGGGCGTGGTGTGATGGCAGGAGCGAAACGCACCGAGACCTCAAACTTCGGGGTCGGCAAACGCGAAGGCCATGATGCCTCCGGCTTCTATGAGCGCTTCACGGCTCCGAATTTGAGCGACGATGACTACGTCGCCGAACCGTTCGAGATTTCGGATCCATGTCGCGTGGGCGACTCACGTGCGATGGATCTTCCGGATGCATCTGTGGCATTGGTTGTGACTTCGCCCCCATATTTCGCGGGCAAGGCCTATGAGGAGGAACTTGAGCGCGAGGGGATCCCGAGTTCGTACCTTGAGTATCTCGACATGCTGCGGGCGGTGTTCGCTGAATGTGTTCGTGTCCTGGAACCGGGCGGGCGCATTGCGGTCAACGTCGCGAATCTGGGACGCAAGCCATATCGAAGCCTGTCCGCCGACGTGATTGGGATACTTCAAGACGATCTCGGACTGCTCTTGAGGGGCGAGGTGATCTGGCAAAAGGCCGGAGGTGCAAGCGGCAGTTGTGCCTGGGGATCCTTTCGAAGCGCCGGCAATCCCGTATTGCGAGATGTGACCGAGCGGGTTGTGATCGCAAGCAAGGGGCGATTCGATCGGGCTCAATCGGTGGCGAAGCGTGCCAAGGCAGGGTTGCCACATGCGAACTCCATCGGAGCAGAAGACTTCATGGCGGCGACCTTGGATATTTGGGGAATTCATCCTGAGTCAGCGAAAAAGATTGGGCATCCGGCGCCATTTCCGGTCGAGCTTCCGGCGCAATTGATTTCGCTGTACACGTATGAAGGCGATCTCGTCGTCGACCCTTTCTTGGGGAGCGGTTCAACGGTGGTTGCCGCAACCATGCTGGGTCGTCGCGGAGTCGGGTACGACCTCGATGCGGCCTACGTTGCGCTCGCGAAGGACCGGCTTGCCGCCAGTGCGCTTGCACCACACTCGACACTTGTGGGTGAGGGTGAGTCAGCACACCGAATTTCCGAGCAGGCGCTGGTGGAGGCGGGATTCAAGAATGTTACAAAGGACGCCAAGGTTGGAACGACTGGCCTGCGTGTGTCGTTTTCCGCCGAGGACAGTGCCGGTGGCCTCTGGTATTTCGATGTTGCTGGACCGAACTCGAACTACCGAGGTGGACTCGATCGTGGAGAGGTTGTGTGGCGCACACTCGGGCGCGCAGCAGTCATGCAAAAGGCGCGGGGCGCTGTTCCACTCGTGCTCCTGACAACGCAGTTGCCGCCGCCTCGATCGGAGGCCGCAAAGGCTTTGGAGCACTCGATCCCTAATGTCATCTCGGCAGTTGTGACCTTGCAGCATGACGACGCAGTCGCAGAACTCGCGGAGTTTTTCGCACAGGGATACTCAGCAATCGAATGAGCGGGAATAGCGCCGGGATCCCAAGTGTTCTACCGGACATGAACGCACGGAATGGCCTTGACCCCGCAGAGCATGTGCGATTGCTCGATGGAGTGCGTGAGATCCCAGAGGTTGATCACGCGCCAACCCGTGAGGAGTTTGACGCAGTCGGTATTCGAATCATCGACGATATTGAGTAGGGGCACGTTATTTGTGGAGCGGGCGACGAGAATCGAACTCGCGTATTCAGCTTGGGAAGCTGATGTTCTACCCCTGAACTACGCCCGCGAGGGAGCCGACCATACC
>JBARPG010000237.1:0-3185 GCA_049642885.1 Acidimicrobiia bacterium
ATCCACCAGCTTCGATACCTCACTCCGGAGTTGCGCGACCTGCTCACTCACCCCGGGTACGCCCCCCAGCAGGGGTCTTGGGCCTACCGACGTGAGCACGTGGTCACCCGCGACGTCCTCGTGAACCACTGGCGTGAGCTCGGAACCGAAGCAGTCGGCACTATCGCCGACCACATGTATCTGCACCGCTGGAGCGTCGTCGGAGTGACGGTTGAGCAAGCCGCGTCCATCAAAGCCGCCGAGCCCTCGACCGGAGCGTCAGGCCATGCCAGATACGTCTCGGCCGGCATCACCGAGGTCCACGGTATGAGTCCCGTGGAGTGGTGGGGTTTCGGGGAGCGGTTTGGTCCACCATGTGGTGAGCCATCGGCGTGATGCTCGGTGTGTACGACCAAGTGCACAACGAGGAGATCACACCGATGGCCCTGTCCGATTCTGCCCTGTCCGAACTGCTTGACGCGCTCCGTGTCGGTGACGGCACCGACCTAGTCCGTGAGCTCGCCCAGTGGGCGCTGCAACAACTCATTGATGCCGAAGCTGCCGAGAAGATCGGGGCTGGCCGCTACGAACGATCCGATGATCGGGTAACGCACCGCAACGGCACCCGCCCGAGGATCTTGTCGACCAAGGCGGGGGACCTGCAGGTGGGGATCCCGAAGCTTCGCAAGGGCTCGTTCTTCCCCGAACTGCTTGAGCCTCGCCGCCGTATCGATCAGGCCCTGTACGCGGTCGTGATGGAGGCGTACGTCAACGGCGTTTCGACCCGATCGGTCGACGACCTTGTTGCGGCGATGGGAGTCGACACGGGCATCTCGAAGTCGCAGGTGTCGAGGATCTGCGCCGGTCTGGATGAACGCGTCGACGCGTTCCGCAACCGGACCCTCGGACATGTCGGCTTCCCCTACGTGTACCTCGACGCCACCTACATCAACGTCCGCGACGACGCGTTGGGCCAGGTCGTGTCGCGAGCCGTTGTGATCGCCACGGGGATCACCGCAGAGGGCGGCCGTGAGGTCCTCGGTGTTGACATCGGCGACAGCGAAGACGAGACGTTCTGGACCCGGTTCCTGCGATCACTCCGCGACCGCGGCCTCGGCGGGGTCCGCCTCGTGATCTCCGACGCGCACGCCGGGCTGACCGCGTCGATCCGCAAGTGCTTCACCGGAGCATCGTGGCAACGCTGCAGGGTGCACTACGCCCGCAACCTGTTGGCCACCGTCCCCAAAGCCCACGTTGAGATGGTCGCCGCGGCGTTCCGGTCGATCTTCGCGCTCGGCACCCGAGCCGAGGTCGAGGCCCGCTGGGACGAAGTCACCGACACCCTCGCCGAGCGGTTCCCCAAAGCCGCCGAGTCCATGCGCCGGGCACGCGGCGACGTGTTGGCGTTCTGTGCGTTCCCCGCGGCTCACTGGCGCAAGATCTGGTCGAACAACCCGCTCGAACGCCTCAACAAGGAAGTGAAGCGACGCAGCAACGTCGTCGGGATCTTCCCCAACGACGCGGCAGCGATCCGATTGATCGGGGCCGTGCTCGCCGACCAACACGACGAGTGGGCGATCGCTCGCCGCTACCTCTCCGAGACATCCATGGCACGACTCAACCAACCGCGCGACACTGACCCCGATCAGCCGGCACTCGCCAGCTGAACACATCGAGCATCACACTCGATTTCCCACCACCCCGCGGGGCTCTGTCCTGGGTGCACGTGCAACTCGGCCCGATCAACGAGTTGGCGATGGCGAAGCTCCGGCTCCAGGCGCTGGTAACAGGCCAACGAGGACCAACCCCAGACTCAGCACGAGCGCCAGCCGCCTCATCAAGCCACCCCGAGTTGGTCAGGGTTCGGAAGACCGGCAGGTGGATCGTCCGTGAACCACGCGTACTCAAGGCCCGACAAGTACCCGTCGGTCACCCAGACGATGACCTCACCGAACAGTTCGCCCCGCTCGCCAAGGATTGAGCCCCGCTGGGTGGTGGGAATCGAGGCGTGATCCTCGATGTGGTCAGCCGGCGATTGCTGGCTGGTCGGGGTCAGTGTCGCGCTGGGTGCCGAGTTCGGCCATCGAGGTCTCGGAGAGGTAGCGGCGGGCGATGGCCCACTCGTCGTGCTGATCGGCGAGCACGGCCCCGATCAAGCGGATCGCAGCGCGGTCGTTGGGGAAGATCCCGACCACGTTCGAACGGCGCTTCACTTCCTTGTTGAGCCGCTCCAACGGGTTGTTCGACCAGATCTTGCGCCAGTGCGACCGTGGGAACGGCGCGAACGCGAGGACGTCGGTGCGAGCCGTGCGCATCGACGCGGCGGCCTTCGGGAATCGGGGTTCGAGGGTGTCGGCGACTTCGTCCCAGCGGGCGCCGACATCCTTGGCGGTGGTCAACGCGAAGATCGACCGGAACGCAGCGGCGACCATCTCCTGATGCGCTTTGGGAACCACCGCGAGGAGATTGCGGACGTAGTGGACTCGGCAGCGCTGCCACGAGGCTCCGGTGAAGCACTTGCGGATCGAGGCCTTCAGCCCGGCATGGGCGTCGGAGATCACCAACCGGACCCCGCCCAGGCCCCGGTCCTTGAGCGACCGGAGGAACCGGGTCCAGAACGTCTCGTCCTCGCTGTCGCCGATGTCAACGCCGAGAATCTCCCGGTCACCGTTGGCGGTGATCCCGGTCGCGATGACCACGGCCCGCGAGACGACCTGGCCCAGGGCGTCATCGCGGACGTTGATGTAGGTCGCGTCCAGATACACGTACGGAAACGCGACGTGGCCGAGCGTGCGACCTCGGAACGCTTCGACACGCTCATCGAGACCGGAACAGATCCGGGACACCTCGGACTTCGAGATCCCGGTGTCGACACCCATCGCGGCGACCAGGTCATCGACCGAGCGGGTCGAGACCCCGTTCACATACGCCTCCATCACCACCGCGTAGAGGGCCTGATCGATCCGTCGGCGAGGCTCGAGCAGTTCGGGGAAGAACGAGCCCTTACGAAGCTTCGGGATCCCCAGCTGGAGATCACCGGCCTTGGTCGACAACACGCGGGGCCGATGACCGTTGCGATGCGTGGTGCGCTCGCCGTTGCGTTCCCACGGGTCGGCACCGATCTTCTCGGTGGCCTCCGCTTCGATCAACTGCTGGAGCGCCCACTGAGCGAGCTCGCGGACAAGGTCGGTGCCCTCCCCGACGCG
>JBARPG010000238.1:0-4481 GCA_049642885.1 Acidimicrobiia bacterium
CCCCACACCTTCTCGGTGTACGTCTTGAAGAAGGTGCGATACAAACGCCACCCAAATCGCGAAGCGACGAAGCCCTCAAAGGTCGACGTGTCCTTCGGCCGGCGAATGCGAACCCACACATATGACAAACCGCACTTCACTGCCTCAAGCAGACCAAGATTCCCAAGCGCATTCCTCGCCGAGAGCGGATAGTCGTACAGCTTCCCGTTGTAGAAGATGCGACTGAGACGCGGCCGCTGCAGGAACTCATCCTCCCCAAGAATCTCGAACCAGAGTGCATCAACATCTTTGACCTTCGTGAAGAAGCGGTGGCCACCAATGTCAAAACGCCAACCATCGCGCTCGACCGTTCGACTGATTCCTCCTACAACCGAGTCCTCTTCGAGAATCGTCGAAACGACCCGCTCTTTGCTGAGCTGGTAGGCGGTGGTGAGCCCTGCCGGTCCGGCGCCAATGATGACAATGCGCGGCTGGGCAACGGGCTCTTGTGAAGGGTTGGACATGCAGTTCCTCCTGAGGACGACCGCATCCTACGGGGCGAAGCGAGTCAATCCGAAAAACTCGAACACTGCATCGTTCGGGGTCACCAGCAATTGCGCATTGGGGCGAGCCGCGGTCAGGGTCGCTGCAATCTGATCACACTTGCCTTCGAAGGTGCGATATCCCGGATTGTCGACAAACCAAACCGCGTGACCCTCCGCTGCGGCGAGAACATGCTCCGCAAATGCAGGCGCATCCGCCACGCGATTACGCGCCGCGTAATCCACCCAATTGACAAATTCCCCATTTCCAACTGGAAACGCGAAGGTCGATTTTGGCTCGTTCACCAAACGCGTAACGCTTGGTCCGATTTGGTCAGGACAAAAAATGATCTTGTCACCGGGAGCAAACTGCGCATTCAGCACCGCCGCTACCGCTCCGGCCTGCGTGCGATCCTCGCGAACAATACGCAACCCCCCAATCAGGCAGAGCCCGACCAGCACTGCCACAGTGCCGTGGCGCCAGAGCGCAGACGGCAGTTTCGATATCCCCGCTGCAACAAGCAACATGACAATGGGAAACATCGGTGCTGCATAACGACCTTGAAACGCACTGTCGGCGAGTCGCGCGAGGATCAGTACAAATAACATCGCGCCAAATCCGATGATCGCAAGGTTCTTCCACACATCGTCAGCGTTTGCTCGAAGTGAGATACCTGTGCGATTGGCTGCGACTCCGAAGATGCCTATGACGATCAAGAAGAGCCAGATCCAGTTGATCCACGCAACTTCAGCGTGATCTCCGCCAGCCCAATCGGCGAATGCGAGCGGAAACCCTGAAGACGGGAAGATGGCTTTCGCCCACGGCGTGCCCGTATGCGCGGCCTGGTAGCGGAACGCTCCGACCCACGGGACAAATGCGATTCCGCCAATACTCGTGGCGATCGCCAGACGCAACCATGGGCGTTGCGACCCGACCCGGCGATCGCCGAGCCATAGGCAGGCGAGAACCGCTACGAACATGACCACCAGCCAGATTCCCCAATAGTGAGTCAATGCAAGCGCGGCGCTGACGATCGGTAGTCCGATCAGCCACTTCCTTCGTCCGGCGAGTACCTGGTCGACGATGAAGATCCCAAGGAGGGTCTCAAACATCAACATCGAATACATCCGCGCTTCACTCCCGTAACGAATCGCGAACGGCGTGAGGCTCATGAGCACCACCGCGGGAATGGCGACTCGAGTTCCCCCACGATTTCGAGCCACGGGCCACGTGAGCATGACCGCTCCCGCTGCGAACAGCGTGGACAGCGACCGCACCGCGATGTCGCTCGATCCAAAGACCTTCATCCAAAGATGCAACAACCAGTAGAACAGCGGAGGTGCACCGTCCTTTCGTAGGAACGATGCGATATCGCCGAGAGGTTGTTTCGAGATGTTGACGGTGAGCGCCTCGTCAAGCCACAGAGGCGAACGCACGGCCAGCCGTGCGACGAAACTCACTGCGACGCCAGCCGCTGCAACGACCAGGAAGGCTCGCGCGAGCAGGGCGCGTTGACGTTCGGAAAGGGTTCTCACGGACCTGGACGGTAGCCGTCAGTGACATTCACATACGCGATCGAGGCACGCTTCCGGAGAAGCGCGCCACGATTCAAGTGATCAAACTGCAGTGAGTATTTCAGTAGAGCGCTAGGCCTTCTTCGGGGAAACGATGAAGGTCGTGACCATTCCGAACATGCCATCGTCACGCTCAGCGTGCGTCAAGACGTGGCAGTGGAATGCCCAGATTCCGGCACCCTTGGTCCCGTCCTTGTTGGTCGCCAAGAAGTCGGAAGTGGCGTGCACGAGGACCGTGTATCGCTCACCGGGAGCCACATTGATTGTGTCTGCCATGTATGGGGTCGTGAGCGGGAATCCGTCTTTCGACACGACCATTTGTGGAAGTCCGTGCAAGTGCATCGGGTGGATCAACAGTCCTTCATTGAAGTAGTCGATGGCAACCCAGTCACCCTCGGTCGCCATGATTGGAGCGGTTGCTGGGAATGATTTTCCATTCAATGAGAGCCCGATTACGCCGGCGTCGTTGAGTACCATCGGAACTCGCTGAGCAACCGGCCCCGTGCCTGCAGGCGTCGGAACAGGGTCAATCAAGAGCGCTCCGGTCAGGCCGTCCGGCACCTGGTGTTCTGCGTGGTGGTGCGAGTGGTACATACCCACCGCAGGTCCCTTTGCCACGAAGTCGTAGGTGAAGGATTCCCCTGGTTTCACCGCCGGTTGTGTCACATCCGGCACGCCGTCGGCTTCGAACGGCACGAGTATTCCGTGAAAGTGAACTGCAGAGGATTGTGGAAGCTTGTTGTGGAACACGATCGAGACTTTGTCTCCTGTATTCACAGAGATCAGCGGTCCGGGAACCTGCTTGTTGTACGCCCACGCCTGGACGAACTTGCCGGGTTCCACTTCCCATTTGATGATCGAAGCCGTCAGTTCAAACTGCTTCGTACCATCAGCGAGGACCTTCGGTTCGAGCGGCTGGTTGCCGACACCCTTGGTGTTGGCGCCATCCGTGAGTTGCCCGACATATGCAGTGACGGGCTCGGCCATCGTCTTGTCCATCGCGTCGTTCTCTTTGAGCAGCGCCGCTTGCGCCGCCTTGGCCTCCGCGTCTGGGTCTGGTGCCGCGCCAGCCTTTCCGATCACGAGCTTCGCTTCCATACCAGCTCCGCGGTGCCCTGGAATCTGGCAGTACGCGGTGTAGGTCCCCGCTTTGACTCCCTCCAGAGACAACCCGCCCTTCGCCCCTCCGGCCAGGTCGGCCGATTTCTTGTCGGTGCCTTCGATCCAGAGGTTGTGAATCGCGGTACCTGCGTTGCTGACCGTCAGCGTCGATCCCTCGGCAGCGACAATTGGGTTCGGCGCGATCTTGAACTCGGTGAGTTCAACGCTGACTCCGCCAGCTTGCTCCGCGAGTTTCTTCGCATCTGAGCCCGTCTGCTGGGCGCCAGACGCGACAATCAGCGCGACCAAAGCCAGAACACTCGCCGCCAAAGCGAAGGCCCAGGACCCGACTTTGAGCCCAGTGCGATCTTCTTTCGAAGCTTCCATTAGTAACCTCCTCTAGGAACTGACGATGACAGTAGCGAATGGCGGTCGAGCAGTCTCACTCGGAGCTGGTCACCGAAATTGCCTGCGTAGGACAGCCTTGGACCGCGGACATAATGCGATCAATCTCGGCCTCGTCAATCTCGACGACGATGGCGATGCCTTCATCATCCTGGTCGAACACCGTTGGCGCCCAAAAGGCGCAGTTGCCTGAGCCCATGCACACCGAACGATCAATGCGAATTTCTGTAGCCACCTTCAGCCCTCCTCAACTGCTCTGAAGTTAGCGTGGGGAGCATGGCGCATTGCGGTTGAGCTGGACCGTTTCAGCGAAGCGGCGGCCCAGTGTCGCGGACCGCCACCAAAGCTCGCCGGGGGACGGTGGTTCCGGCAAACATCGCCCGATCTCAGAATGGATCGAAGGCCATCAAACACCTTCGTCAGCGGCCGCGCAAGCGATTGCACCCAAAAAGGCTGAATGGAGCAACCCGTTGGAAGAAACGCCGCTTCCATTTGTTACCGCCGGCTTCCCCGCTATGTCGGTGAACGTCCCTCCGGCTTCCCTCACGATCAAGGCGGGAGCGATGAGGTCGTACTCCTTGAGACCAAACGGGTCGATGGCGACTTCGGCGCAGCCTTCAGCCACCAACATGTGTTGCCAGAAATCTCCAAAACCACGCGTACGCCACACCTGCTTACGGAGCTGTGCAAACCCTTGGTCGATCTTCGCAGCGGCGAACCCTTCCTCATTTCCATACAGCAAATGTACGTGAGGCATTTCGTCGATTCTCGAGACGTGCATTTCGCGGCCGTCGGCGAATGCGCCACCTCCCGCGCTCGCCCACCAACGAAGTCCCATCGCGGGTGCTGAAACAACTGCAACCTTCGTTTCCGCATCCG
>JBARPG010000239.1:0-16682 GCA_049642885.1 Acidimicrobiia bacterium
GAATGACGGTGTTCCGGGCGTTGGTGACCAACTGAAGGTCTATCGGTGGACGACGAACGCGCCGCTTGGTCGTGCTGATTGGCCGATGTTCCGTCATGATCCCCAGCGCACGGGGAAGATCTAGCGGGGCACCTACACTCGACCATCGTGGTCGAATCTGCTGACACTCGCGAGAGCGCTGAAGTACCGCGCTCGCCGTCCGGGCCTGCGTCAGAGCTGCGTGATATCGCAACGCACCGAAGTCCGCGCCAACAGGTGCGGGATGTGTGGAGCGCCCGCGAGCTCCTAGTGAACATGATTCGCAAAGAGCTGAAAGTGAAGTACAAGAACTCGGTGCTTGGCTTCGTATGGTCCTTGTTGAATCCGGTCTTGTACCTCGTCGTGTTCTCGATTGTCTTTGGATTGATTCTTCCGAATGCCCTAGACAAGTTTCCCTTGTATTTGCTTTCGGGATTGATTGCTTGGAACTTCTTTTCGACGGCGGTCGGGGCGGGCACCGCAAGCGTGACGGCGAACGCGGCCCTCGTCACGAAAGTCTCCTTTCCGCGTGAGGTCTTACCCCTCGCGGCGGTCGGCGCGGCACTCTTTCATTTCTTCTTACAGTCTTTGGTGCTTTTCGCCGCCCTGTTGGCATTCCAGTGGATGCCCGCGTGGAATTACGTGCTCGTTTTGCCGCTCGCCGTGTTGGCGGTCGTGGTCTTTTCGAGCGCCTGTGCAATTGCCCTGAGCGCGATCAACGTCCGCCTGCGCGACACCCAACACCTTCTTGAGCTGCTATTGCTCGCCTGGTTCTGGCTGACGCCCATCGTCTACCAATTTGATCTCGTCGCGAAACGTACCGGCACCTTCGTGGCACTGCTGAATCCGTTGTCGTCGGTGACAACGACTTTCCAGCGGGCGTTGTACAACCGCGTGACGGACACGAAGGGCAACAAGATCCTGCCCCTGGAGGATTCGTGGTGGTTCGCGCGCAACTGCGCGATTGTGGCCGTCGTTTCGCTCGGATTGTTGTACCTCGCGTTGGTGCTTTTCGGAAAACGCGACGGCGACTTCGCTGAGGAGATTTGATGGGCGCTGCAGTCCAAATCGAAGATGTCTCGAAGCACTTCAAGCTGTACCACCAAAATGCTCGGTCGCTGAAAGAGCGAGCAATCCACTTCGGGCGCACTGAGTACGAGGAATTCTGGGCGCTGAAGAACGTCTCGATCGAGATCGAACAGGGCTCAACCTTTGGGCTGCTGGGCCACAACGGCTCAGGAAAATCCACGCTCTTGAAGTGCGTTGCGGGGATTCTTCGTCCGACGTCTGGGCGAATTCTGAAGCGTGGTCGAACTGCGGCGCTCCTCGAACTTGGCAGCGGTTTCCATCCCGACCTAACGGGCCGAGAGAACATCTTTCTGAACGGCTCGATTCTCGGACTGACCAAGCCAGAGATTTCGCGGATCTTTGACGACGTCGTCGCGTTCTCCGAGATTGGTCGCTTTATCGATAACCAGGTGAAGTACTACAGCTCAGGCATGTATGCGCGGCTCGCGTTTGCGCTGGCGGTTCACGTCGATCCTGAACTCG
The DNA here is from genome assembly GCA_049642885.1 of Acidimicrobiia bacterium. GTDB lineage: Bacteria > Actinomycetota > Acidimicrobiia > IMCC26256 > JBARPG01 > JBARPG01. Next base: position 1,570 of record JBARPG010000239.1, read on the forward strand.
TGGTGATCGACGAAGTGCTCGCGGTTGGTGACGAAGCATTCCAGCGGAAATGCATGCGACGCATCAAACAATTTCAGCGCGAGGGTCGCACGATCGTGCTCGTCACTCACGCAGCGGACGTCGTCCGCCAGATCTGCGACCACGCAGCGGTGCTCGACCATGGTGAACTGGTGCACATCGGCACCCCGGCCGATGCCGTTCAAGCCTTTCGCGAGTCACTCCGAAATCGTGGCATTGCACTTCCTGAGGAGGCGAGGCGTCTTACGGACGCGGAGCTGCAGTGGAAGCACAATAGACAACTCCATTTTACTTCGGTACGAATTCTTGATGGTGCTGGAAATGCAGTGACGTCTGTACGCCCGCGAGAAGTGTGCGCCGTTGAGGTGAACTACGACACGACTGAAGCGCTGAACGATGTCGTGTTCGCGTTCCACCTCTCGAACAGCGATGGCGACATGCTGATGGCAACGAACACGCTCATGCTCGGTGCACGCACCGATGGGTTTGACGGTCCCGGAAAGGTCGTGTTTCGCATCGACCATCTCGGACTCGGCGACGGGGTGTATCCGCTACAGATCGGCGCGCATTCGAAAGACGCGACGCTGCTCTACGACCATCGCAGCGAGAAGGACGCAATCGAAGTCGGCGGCGCGGACGGTTTTATTGGCCTCGTCGCACTTCCAATCAGCGTCGAGATTTCCTAGGCGCGGAGACGTTCTCAGCGAGCGTTGGGTACCAAAGTGACGCTATACGTCACCTCATATCACCAACGCTGGTTTTGGGGTGGCAGCGTGATCAGATTTCGAGCGGCTCGTGTTCGATCGCCTCGACCAAACCATTGCCGGTCCCCACTGGGATATCTCCTTGGAGTCGCTGGGCGAGCATGCCCATCATCACTGCAAGCCCAACGACCGATCCAACTAAGAACGAAATTTCGCCCCGAGCGAATACTTCACTGTTCTTGGTCGCGAGCAGCGTCGCCGCGAACCCCACGACGCCAAGCGCCCAGCTGATCGCCGTGCGGGCGTAACACTTCAAGGCGATCAGCGCTTGTCCGAGGGTGAGCGCAAACGTGAACGCGGCGTTGCCTGCTGCGAGCATGATCAGGTCGGAGCGGCCCAGCACAAATCCCTTGCCGAAGAGCACCTTCCCCGCGATCGGGCCGACGGCAGCAGAACCAAGAATCCCAAGAATCCCGACCCCGGCGACAACGATCGTGAGTTTCTTGAGTGCATTCTTGAAATCTTGGGTGCGCCCGGCACCCAAGAGGTTGGCAAGCTTCGGCAGCATTGCTGCCTGGATCGCCTGGAAGAGGAGGATCGGAATACGTGCAGTGAAGAATCCTTGCGTGAAATCTCCGGCCATTGAGCGTTGCGCATCAGTCTTGAGCGCCACCACGGCTAGGAAGGCCGAGTAGCCGAGCACTTGTGCCAGTACCGATCCGGTGAGCAGCCAGCCGAGAGCGTGGGAGAGTTCACCCCAGGATGCGGCCGGTCCAGCGGTCAAGCGGGCGAGTTCTCCGCGGAAGGCCACGCCGATAGCGAGCACGGCAGCGAGAGAGAAGGCAGCTGCGAACCAGCCGGGCGACTTCACGGCCAACACTGCCAGCACCACGGCCGGAATGGCACGGAGTAACGCCTCGGAGCCCATGAGAATGCCATAGGGCTTGAACCGCGCATTGCCCGCGACGATGCCGCGGCCCATGTGCTGACCGAAGTACGCGACGAGCGCGACACACAGCCAACCAACCAGCGCCCAATTGTCATGGAAGAGGGGCCCGACCAGATACGGCGAAGTCACCGCAATGAGAATGAGGATGACCGCCGTGAGCATGGCGCCGAGACTCGCGGCGCGCTTCACAATCGGGAGTCCACCTTCGCCGTTGGCCCGGCGATGCGCGAGTGCGCGTCCGACCTCTTGTTCGAGGGGCAAGAAGAACCCTGGCGCCAGAATGAAGGTCACGACCCAGAGGGAGTTGAGGGCGGCGTAGTCCGGTTTCGAAAGCGAACGGCCAGCGACCGATTGAAATACGTAGGCCATTACACCCGCGACCGCCATGCCGATGCCGACGGCGAACGTGCCTTCAGGAACCGCTTTCTGTGTTGACGCAATCAGCTTCTTTGCGCGAGTCGCCATCGGGTGTTGTCCTCAGATCGCTGCAGTATTCAAGGAGCGAGCCTATCGACGGAGTGTCGGTGTCCTACGCTCCTATCGTCTCGCCGCCAGCACAGTGCGGTCGCGCGGGATGTGAGAGGGCGATATGAAGACGCGTACGTTGATCATCCTTGCAGTCCTCACGGGACTCGCAATTGTGGCCGCTGGCGTGGCGCAATTCGCGTTGGTGAAATAGGAGAGGCGCATGGGAACGCATCCTGAGATCTCAGAGGAATTGGCAGCGTGGGTGCTGCACCAGCCGGTGTTCTTTGTGGCAAGCGCCCCGTCGGCGAGCGGCCACATCAATGTTTCGCCGAAAGGGCTCGATACGTTTCGCGTGCTCGGGCCGATGCGAGTCGCGTATCTCGACCTGACGGGGAGCGGCGCGGAAACGATCGCTCACGCTCAGGAGAACGGCCGCATCACCCTCATGTGGTGCTCCTTCAGTGACGAGATGCAGATTGTGCGCTTCTACGGACAGGCTCGTGTGGTCTCATTGGATGAGGCGGGTGGAAACGGGCTTTTGGATCTCTTTCCCGCGCTGCCCGGTGCTCGCTGCGTGATCGTGATCGACGTTGATCGGGTGTCGACCTCGTGCGGATTCGGACTGCCGGTGTTTTCAGGAGAGCCGACCGAGCGTTCGGTATTGACCGATTGGGCAACGAAGATGGGCTCAGAGGCAATGGACACGTACCGACAAACCAACAATGCCATGTCAATCGACGGTCTCCCTGCATTTCGCGATTAGCCACCCGTGTGGTCTTGGTGTGCGCGTGTGCGCGACGATGCACCGACGTTTTTGCACGCGCACGCCGGTTAGGAGCCAGAAGTGGCAGAGCAGTTCGATGTTGTAGTCCTCGGCGGAGGTCCAGGCGGGTACGCCGCTGCGTTGTACGGAGCCGCGGCGGGTTTGCACGTTGCATTGGTCGAAGAAGCTCGCGTCGGTGGAACGTGTCTGCACCGCGGCTGTATTCCGGCCAAGGAGCTGTTACAAACGGCGGAGGTGCTGCGGTCGGCTCGATCCGCGGCTGAATTTGGAGTGACCGTCGGAGAACCAAGTGTCGACCTCGCGGTGAGCCAGCAACGAAAACACCGCGTCATCGATCGCCTCGTGAGTGGACTCGAAGGACTGCTCAAAGGACGCAAGGTCACAGTGATCCCAGGTACGGGCACCATCCTTGACGCGGCCTCGCGCCACGTGCGTGTCAGCGACGGCACCGAGCTGCTTGCAAAACAGGGACTGATTCTCGCGACCGGATCAACGCCGCGGTCTTTGCCGGAGCTTCAATTCAACGGCACCACCGTGTTGTCGTCTGATCATGTTCTTGAAATGACCGAGATACCCGAACGTGTCGCGATTGTTGGCGGGGGAGCGATTGGGTGCGAGTTCGCGTCCTTGCTCGGAGAGTTGGGATCGAAGGTCACCATCGTCGAGGCGTTACCTCAGCTGCTGAACGGCTGCGATCGAGATGTTGCCCAGGTTGTCGTTCGGAGCTTCAAGAAACGCGGGATCGATTGTGTGACGTCGGCTCGAATCCGGGCGATCAGTCAGGTCGGCTCGGCGCTGGAGCTGGAGTACGACGTTGAATCAGGAACACGGACACTCCAGATCGACAAGCTGATCGTGAGTGTCGGCCGTTCACCGCGAACGGAGGGCATCGGCCTTGAGGCAGGTGGCGTCACTCTCGATTCACGCGGGTTCATTGAGGTGTCGCCATGGTGCGAGACCTCAATGGAGGGCATCTATGCCGTGGGTGATGTTGTTGGCACCCCGCAGTTGGCACACGTGGCATTTGCCGAAGCGATCGTTGCGATCAAGTCGATCCTCGGAGAAGACCCGACGCCTGTTGACTATGACAAGGTGCCGTGGGGGATCTATTGCCACCCAGAGGTTGCGTTTTGCGGAATGAATGAGGCCGCTGCACGCGAGGCCGGCATCGAAATTGAAGTTTCAAAGCATTCATTCATGGGGAACGGTCGGGCGCTGATCATCGGCGAGACCGACGGTGTCGTGAAGATTATTTCCAAGAAAGACGGCCCGATTATTGGTGTGCACATCGCAGGTCCGTGGGCGACGGAATTGATCGCCGAGGGATACCTCTCGGTGAATTGGGAAGCGACTGCTGCTGATATTGGCGCGCTGATTCATGCGCACCCGACGCTCTCAGAACTGTTCGGTGAATCTGCACTCGCCCTCACAGGGCGCGGACTGCACGGCTAGGAGCACGCAATGGACGTCACAATGCCCCAGCTCGGTGAGACGGTCACCGAAGGCACCATTATTCGGTGGTTGAAGGCCGTTGGCGACCAAGTCGCTGTTGACGAGCCGCTCTATGAAGTGTCGACCGACAAAGTTGATTCTGAAGTGCCGTCGCCCGGGGCGGGTGTGTTGAGTGAGATTCGCGTCGCCGAAGGGGAAGTAGCGGCGATTGGGGCGGTGGTCGCCGTTCTCGGCGTTGCAGGTGCCGAACCGTTCGTTGCAGGTGTCGAGCCCTCCTCGTCCTCAAACGAGCCCGTCCCGGGAGGTGCCGAACCCTCCTCGTCCTCCACCTTCGGAACGTCGTCCTCGCAGGGTTCGGCACCTCCCGCAAACGCAGTCACCGCCGGACGGTCGTCTTCAGAACGCTCGGCGCCTGCGGTGCTGTCGCCAATTGTCCGCAGGATGATTCGCGAGCGCGGGTTGCGCGCTGCAGCCATTCGAGGAACTGGCGCAGGCGGCCGAATCACTCGTGAGGATGTGGAGCGTTCGGGCATGGGTGCCGTTGCAGTCCGCGGGCGTGCGGTTGAGACACCAATTGTTTCAGTCCGACCAGAGCAGGACCAAGTCATTCCCTTCGACCGAGCGCGCGCGTTGATCGCTGAACACATGGTGCGCTCGAAAGCGACCAGTCCACACGTGCTGCAGTTCAACGAGGTGGATTTCGAATCGATCACGCAGGTCAGAGAGCGTCACGGTGATGCATTCCAAGCTGCAGAGGGCTTCTCGCTCACGTACTTACCCTTCATCAGCCGTGCCGTCTGTGACGCGCTCAGCGAGTACCCCCGCCTCAACGCGTCGATGCAGGAAAACGCGATCGTTATCCACTCGGTCGTCAATCTCGGGATCGCTGTCGATATGAACCACGAAGGGCTTGTCATGCCCGTCGTTCCGCGGGCAGACACGAAAAATTTGCGTCAACTCGCCCGTGATATTCACGACCTCGCAGAGCGTGCCCGAGCGAAACAACTCACGGTCGAAGACATTGCTGGCGGCACGTTCACCATCTCGAACGCGGGACCATTCGGGACCACACTGACGGCTCCAATCATCAATCAACCCCAAGTGGCGATCATGTCGACTGACGGCATTTCGAAGAAGCCCGTCGTCGTTGAGTCTGAATTGGGCGACTCAATTGCAATCCATCACATGGGTTTTCAAGCACTGTGTTTCGACCATCGTGCAAATGACGGCGCGTACACGGCGGCCTTTCTCCGGCGCTACCAGGAGATCATCGAAACCCGGGATTGGGAAGCCGAACTCAATTGAATCAACCGCTCGGTATCCGATGGCTCGGCACGGTGCCCTACGCCGAGGCGGAAGTGGTGCAGCGTGCAATGCATTCCTCGCTCGGTACCGAACGCTTGCTCCTGCTCGAGCATCCCCACACCTACACGCTCGGCTCGCGAGCGAACCTTGACCATGTGCTGGTAGATCCGTCTCGTGTCGGAGCAACGCTCGTGCACGCTGATCGCGGAGGTGATGTCACCTATCACGGGCCGGGACAATTGGTTGGCTATCCGATCATCACGCTCGATCGCTGGATGCGAAGCGGTGTCGATGTAGTCGCATACGTACGCGCGCTCGAGCGCGCAATCATCGCCGCGCTCGATGAAGTCGGGATTCGCGGCGACCAGCATCCTGGGTTCAGTGGAGTTTGGGTTGGCGATGGTGATGCACGCCGCAAGATCGCTGCCATCGGCGTGAAGGTCGCCAGGGGCCGCACCCGCCACGGCTTCGCACTCAATGTTGACCCCGATCTCAGCATGTTCGAACATATCGTTCCCTGCGGGATTCGCGAATGGGGAGTCACCTCGGTCACCCGCGAGCGACAACTGGCGGGCCAGCCGCCCGTTGCGATGTCAGAAATGGTGGCAATCGTCGCGAAACATTTCGCACACGAGTTCGGCGCAACTGGAAGCGAGGTCATCGGGGTGCCGTCTTCGCCCCCACGCACGAGTCCCGTGCGCCTGTTGGGTCGTCTCGCTGCCGCCGGAGTTGATCTTTCGCAGTCCGCTGTGCCACGGCCAGAGTGGATGCGGGTGAAGGCCCGGATGGACCCCGATTTCGTTCGGACCCGTGCAAGTGTTCGATCGAATCAGCTTGTGACCGTGTGCGAGGAAGCTGGGTGTCCCAATATCTACGAGTGTTGGAGCGCGGGCACGGCCACGTTCATGATCAACGGTGAGCGCTGCACGCGGGCGTGCACGTTCTGTTTGATTGATACGCGCAAACCTGAACCCCTCGACCCACACGAGCCCCGGCGGATTGCTGATGCCGTGGCCTCCATGGGCCTCGCGCACGCCGTCATCACCTGTGTCGCGCGAGATGATCTGGCTGACCATGGCGCCGGGGCCTTCGCCGAGACAGTCGCCGCGATTCGAGCTACGAGTCCGCTGACCGAAATCGAACTACTGATTTCTGACTGCCGTGGTGATGTCGACGCGCTGAACACGATCTTTGCGTCGCGCCCGGAGGTGTTAAATCACAATCTCGAAACGGTTGCTCGACTCCAGCGGGCTGTGCGTCCGTCGGCGGGCTACGCCCGATCGCTTGCGGTGCTCGCCCGCGCGAAAACAGCGGGCCTAACGACGAAATCAGGGCTCATCACGGGAATGGGCGAGACACCAGAGGAGCTGCGTGAGGCGATGGAGGATCTTCGCGCAGTTGGCGTGGACATTCTCACGATCGGGCAATATCTGCAGCCGTCCTCGAAACACACTCCCGTCATGCGGTGGTACACCCCCGAGGAGTTCGAAGCCCTGAAGGCCTTCGGATACGAAATCGGTTTTCGTCACGTTGAGTCCGGCCCACTCGTGCGTTCCAGTTACCACGCGCGCGATGCGGTTGATGCAGCTACCCGCCGACCCGTTTCATCGGTACCCGTAACAATTTCGTAAGGGTGACGCCGTTTATGGTTGCGATCACTCGCTCGTCGGGGCTGGCCTTCGATGTCGTTCGCAGAAGGTAGTCAGGTGCTTTGGCGGTTCGGTCCCATGGGCGAAACAGGACGATCGTCGTGTTGATGGGATCAGCCGAGAGCACCTCCGAATTCGTGCTCGCACGAATGTGGATACCGTTGAGTCGGGCCTCATAAATAATCCCGGCGAAGGCAAGTTGGCTGGAAACATCGCCGAGCCCGAGTGCATCGCCGTCGTGCAGTTGTTCAGGCAGTGCCTCCACTTCTGCATGGAATTCGGTGGCGCCACGAACTCGCGATATATCGCGCGCAGAGTGGAGGCTCGCTACGCACAGGAGAACAACCATCGCCACAGCGAGAAACGACGCGGTGAATGGCATATTGCTTACGATGAAGCGCCCCAGGACTGCGAGCAGCAGCACCGTGAGAGCAGCCCCGCCGAAGCGACCCAAGTAATACGGAATGGGGGCGTCGACGACACGCGAAAGCGACGCAACCATACCCACGCATGTGGCAGCAATGATGCCAACCCCGAGCAAGGTGCCGCGGTCACGCCGCCGCCACGCCGCCAGACTCACGAGGCTGAGCAGTAGGAGCGTCACGACCTTGGGGAGCACTCCCCGGGCGCCTGACTGCGGATCGGTTCCCGCCCCGAGGAGAAACCCGACCGGGCGGGCAAGCTGACCAAGCGCGATCGGGAGGACGTCGCCGAGGCTGTGCGGGTGCGGCAACTCATCGGTCTTCCTCAGAATTGTTGCGAGGTTGTTTGGGTTGTTGGTCAGTAAGTCGATGAGTGGCGGTAACCAGAGAATTGTTACGAACGCGCACCACGCGGCAATACGACCAAACCCCTTCGCTCGAGAAGTTGTGTCGGCGACCGGGGCCGACGCGACCGTGACCGTGTCGCCGTCAACGGAGATCCTCCGGTCGCTCCCACGTTCGTTCCATCGCTGAACTGCACGAACGCAGGCGACGAATCCGGCAGCGAGCACCAGAATCGGTCCGAGCGTGACATGGACCTGAGCAAGAAAGGATCCAAGAAATATGGTTGCGGCGAGCGTCGGTCTCGATGGCCTCATCACATGCGACCACAGGAGGACTAGGAACGCGCTCGCTCCGAGCAGGCTCACTGACGGATTCCACGATTCGAGCGTGATGGCTGGAGGCAAGCTCGCGATGAGCACCGCAAAGCCCACGGCGGCGACGAACCGCCCTCTGCCGGCATCAATCCGCCCCGAAGCCCAGATCCCGATCGCAACCCAAATGGTGTTGAGGAGGCCTGAAGCGAAATGTGCTGACCATGCGCCGCGAGATAGCCACCAAAACGGAGCAAGCAGATACGCATACATTGGGCCTGGGTGATGAAACGAGAACCTCGAGTAACTCCCCGTCAACACGGGATGACTCGTAAGCGCGTCGAGGTCGAGACCGAGCAGCGCTCCATCTCCGAACGTATTGGCGGAGTGTCGGTATCCAATTGCCGACCACATGCCCACGATGATGGGCCACGCAGCGATCAACCAGAGCAGCCGAACGCGAGGCCGTGAAGGAATCCAGCTTGGATTGTGCACGCTCCGGAGCCTATCGAGGGAGTTTCGTAGGCTGGCGAGGATGACCGGCCGCATGAAGCTCGACCTCGGAACCTTCCTTGTGCAGTGGGCAGCGGGTGGAATGCTCTTTGGGTGGGTGACAACCCGCGGTCGCCTGGTTTCGCTCGGGTATGGGTGGCTATTGCGAGCCGTCTACGGGGTGATGGCGATCACGGCGATCGCCGTTTGGTCGCGGTCAGCACACGATGCTCGGCACATCGCGAGCATGGCCGCCGCGGCAGCGACCGCAGTCGCAGCGTTGTTCGGTATTGGCCTTTCAGCGGTGCGGCGACGAGCGGGAGTTTCTGGTCGTCGAGAACTTGATCGCACGCGCCGAGCGCGTGTGGCGGAGATGACCGGTCGTGAAGCAGACGATGATTCCTACGCAGCTCGCGAGTTTCCACCGATCGTCGATCTCCTGGCTGCAGGTCTTGGGTTCGCGACGATTCTGGCTGCCACGCCGATTTCGGGTGGGACCTTTTGGGTCGCGGCGCTCCGACTTGTTGTCGGAGCGTGCCTCCTTGGTGCGGTGAGCGACGCGATGCTGCTCGGTCATTGGTACTTGACTCAGCCCGGGCTGCCTCGCGATCCGCTGCAAGAACTCGTGAAGTGGACAGCGATCGTCACTCCACTTGCGATTGTGACTTGGATGATTCCGACCGGAATGACCGCCGTGTTTTCGGGGCAGATCAATGATGGTTTCTCAGGCTTGCTCGGCTGGGTCTGGGTCGTCAGCGGCGCCAGCACACTGCTGTTGGTTGGCGCGACGTGGTTGGCGCTGAAGGAACGCTTCTATTCGGCGGTCATGGCTGCGACGGGGCTCTTGTACTTGGCGATCCTGACGGCATTTGGCATTGACCTCGTGGCACGTGCGGTGCTCTCTCCGTGACTCTGAACGTCCGTGCCGCGCGACGGCATTCCACGCTGACCGGGGCATGTTGGGGTGGTGCCGCGATCATCGTGGCGCTCGTGCGCAATCACGCATGGGCGACCCCAAATATCTCCGCGTTTTCCAGTGCTGCATCGCACCTCGGCTCGAATCCGATTCCCGGCAAAGGCGACTACATCCTGACGAACTGGCTGCCGATGCTGGTTCAGCGCGGTCTCGGCCAGACGCGCCCGCACGAGATCGTTCGACTGTCACTCCTGATCTGGGCAGTGTCCATGGTGACGATCAGCGTTTGGGTCGCGCGTGCATTTGGAACACGTGCCGCGGCGTGCGTTGCCGTCCTGCTGGCGTTGGCCCCTGTCAGCACGACCACGCTCGAATGGCTCGGCCAACCCGATCCATTCACAATTCTCGCGGCCGCCGCGCTGGTACTCGCGCGCAGGCGCTGCGTAGTGGTTGCTTGGGGTGCAGTGCTCGGCATGACCCACCCTGAACAGGGTGTGCTGATCGTGCTGGCTGCGGCGATTGCGTGGTCGGTTGTCGAATCCGCTCCTGTTACTTGGAAGACCTGCGCGAACCGTGCGGTACTCGGCACGGCCGGCCTCCTGCTCGGTCGCGGGGCTCTGGAGATCTACTTCCGCGTAAACAACATTGCGTTGTCGGGCAGTCGTTGGTCGGTCTTCACGGACACGATTGGGGAGCTCGCTGCACATCATCGAATCGCTCCCGGTTGGATGCTGTACGCGATGTTCGGACCGTTGTGGCTCTTGATCGGAGTGCACCATGCTCGTGCGTCGCGTTCGCACGCGCTCGATCGTTCACGCTGGCGTTGGTTGCTGCTCGGCGTTGCGCTCGGACTCCTCGGGATGTTGCTCACCTTCGATCAGACGCGAGTGTTCAGCCTCGTGACGGTGCCGGTCGTGATCGCGATGGCAATCCAGATTTCGCGAGAAGTCCAGTGGGACTACCGAGAGCTTGCGGTGGTCGCGTTGATTGGTGCCGCGCTTCCTGGGGTGTTCACCGCGGGCAAGGTCTATGGAGCGAAGGACTTGCCGATCAGTGAGTTCGTCGATTTCGTGAAGGACGGTCGCGTGCCAGGTGGCAGTGTCGACGCATGGGCCTTCAAGCCGTTCCCGTTCAAGATCCCCGGTACGTAAGTAAACCGGACGAGGGCTAAACGAGGAAGTACTTCGCTTCGGGATGTGGAACGATGATTGCGGAGGTGGACTGCTCGGGGTCGAGCATGAATTCTTCGGTGAGGCTCACGCCGATCGCATCGAGGTCTAGGAGGTCAGCCAACTTGGCTTGATCGTCTAAGTCGGGACATGCGGGGTAGCCCCAGGAGTAGCGGGACCCGCGATATTGCTGGCGGAAGAGCCCGGCGAGCGACGGCCCGTCCTCGGCTACGAAACCCCACTCTTCACGGATCCGCTTATGCCACAGCTCCGCGAGGGCCTCGGTCATTTCAATTGCAAGGCCGTGAGTCAGGAGATACTGACCGTATTCGTTCCGCTCGAATTGTGCTCGCTCGACCTCGGTGGCGGCGTTGCCCCTGGTGACGACTTGGAATGCCGCGTAGTCGACGTCGCCCGTTACATCGCTGGCCGCGCCACCGATCTCGCGGAAGAAGTCGGAGATGCACAGATGCGGTTCTTGGGCTTGGCGCGGAAACTGGAAACGGGTCCGTTCCTTCGAGCGCGACTCGTCTTCCCAAATCACCAGATCGTTGCCTTCTGCGTTCGCCGGGAAGTAGCCCCAGGTCACCGATGGTTGGAGCCAACCTTCGGCCTTGGCCGCGGCAAGCTGTTCGGAGAGTATCGGGCGAATGCGTTCCTTGAATTGATCGTCAGTTTCCGAGCTGCCATTGGCCAACTTCTCTGGGCGGTATTGCCATTGGTTTCGGAAGAGCGCGGTCTCATTCAAGAACCCGAGGATCTCATCGAGGCTGATGCCCTTCGCAACACGCGTCCCAACAAACGGCGGTGTGAACACGGGAGCGTCGGCGGCAACCGCGCTGCGAATCCCCGTAGGCGACACCACGAGGCCTTCCGCATGTTTCTGGCGACGTGACATGCCACGAGTTTCAGAGGAACGCGCCGAGCCCATGATTTCGGTCAGTGGTGTGCCAGCGCGTTTCGCGTTCATGACCGAGTCCATGGTGGCGAGCCCTTCGAACGCGTCACGTCCGTAGAAGACCGCGCCGTCATACTGGGAGCGCAGATCGTGTTCGACATAGTTGCGCGTGAGCGCCGCGCCGCCAAGCAGTACCGGCAGGCCACTCAGCCCGCGTTCGTTCAACTCCAACAAGTTGTCGCGCATGATCAACGTGGATTTCACCAGCAAACCGCTCATGCCGATGGCATCCGCATTAAGCGAGACCGCCTTTTCGACGAACTCGTGGATCGGTACTTTTATCCCGATGTTGTGCACGGTGTAACCGTTGTTCGTGAGGATGATGTCGACGAGGTTTTTGCCGATGTCGTGCACGTCGCCTTTGACGGTGCCAAGCACAATCGTGCCCTTGCCGCCAGTGTCAGCCTTTTCCATATGCGGTTCGAGGTACGCCACTGCCTGCTTCATCGTCTCGGCGCTTTGCAGTACGAAGGGCAATTGCATTTGGCCGGAGCCGAACAGTTCACCGACGGTCTTCATGCCTTCGAGCAGCATCTCGTTCACGATCGTCAATGCCGGGTAGGTGGCGAGGGCGGTTTCAAGATCGGCTTCGAGGCCATCTCGGTCGCCATCGATAATGCGCGCGCCGAGCCGTCGCTCAATGGACCAGTCGGAACGATCCTCTTTCTGAATTGCCGAAGCATCAACCCCCTCGAAGAGATGCAGGAGTTCTTGGAGCGGGTCGTAGCCCTCGCGTCGCCGGTCATAGATGAGGTCGAGGCAGACCTCGCGGACGCGCTCATCGATGAGATGGATCGGAACGATCCGTGCCGCATGCACGATCGCGGCATCAAGCCCTGCATCACGACATTCGTTCAAGAACACCGAGTTGAGGGCATGGCGGGCGGCAGGGCGTAGCCCGAAGCTGACATTTGAGAGCCCCAGTACCGTCGATGCACCAGGCAGCTCCGCTTTCACGCGGCGGATCGCTTCAATGGTCGCGATGCCATCTCCACGTAAGTCTTCAGTGCCTGCGCTGAGCGGGAAGGTCAACACGTCAAAAATCAGATCTGTGGGTTCGAGGCCATAGCGGTTGATGGCCAGGTCGTAGAGCCGATGTGCCACGCGCAGTTTCCAGTCGACGTCGCGAGCTTGGCCTTCCTCATCGATCGTGAGGCAGATCACCGCCGCGCCATATTCCTTTGCAAGCCTGAACACGCGATCGCCACGGGATCCCTCGGCCTCGCCGTCTTCAAGGTTCGCGGAGTTGAGAATCGCCTTGCCGCCGAGGTGCTGCAGTCCAGCTTCGAGGACCTCCGGTTCGGTGGAGTCAAGGACGACGGGCAGGGCGACGTTCGTCGCGAAGCGAGCGGCCAATTCGTGCATATCAGCGGTGCCGTCACGGCCGACGTAATCCACACAGAGGTCGACGACATGAGCGCCTTCACGGATTTGGTCCTTGCCGATCTGCACGCAGGTGTCCCAGTCGGCATCCAGCATCGCTTCACGAAAGGCCTTAGAACCGTTCGCATTGGAGCGCTCACCGATTGCCAAATAGGCAGGCGTCTGATCCCACGGAACGGGGGAGTAGATCGAGGAACATCCGGGTTCCGGCGCGACGGTGCGGGCCGTTGGAGCGCGCCGGCCGAGACGTTCAACCACGGCACGCAAATGTGCTGGAGTCGTACCGCAACATCCGCCGACAATGTTCAATCCAAACTCGCTCACGAATCGTTCATGCGCGTCGGCGAGGCCTTCGGGGGTGAGGTCGTAGTGCGTGTGTCCGTCGACAACGGACGGCAAGCCCGCGTTGGGTAGGCATGAGAGGTAGGTGCGTGACTGCGAAGACAGTACGCGGAGATGTTCTGTCATCTCTGAAGGCCCGGTTGCACAGTTGAGCCCGATGACATCGGGGCCGAGGGCCTCGAGCGCGGTGAGCGCCGCACCAATTTCAGAACCGACCAACATGCGGCCAGTGGTCTCCATCGTGACTTGCACCATGATCGGCACAGTTCGGCCTTCGGCTTTCATGGCGTGCCGTGCAGCGATAATCGCGGCCTTGGCTTGGAGCAGGTCGTAGACCGTTTCGATTAACACCACGTCGATACCGCCGCGCAACAGCGCGCGAATTTGTTGGATATATGCATCACGCAGGTCGACGAAGGCAATGTGTCCCAACGTCGGCAGCTTCGTGCCCGGCCCAATCGAGCCGATGACGAAGCGGGGTTTGTCGGGCTGGGCGGCTGTGAATCGGTCCGCGACCTCGCGTGCAATGCGCGCGGCGGCTTCGTTGATTGCATCGACTTCGGCTTCGAGGCCATATTCGGCGAGCACGAATGAAAAGGCACCGAAGGTGGCGGTTTCCACAGCGTCGACGCCAGCGTCGAAATACTCCGCGTGCATTTCCGCCACGAGGTCGGGGCGAGTGATCACCAAGTACTCGTTGCAACCTTCGAGGTCGGGGCCACCGAAATCCTCGGCGGAGAGGTCGCGATCTTGCACCCAGGTGCCGAAGGCACCATCGAATACCAGCACGCGTTCGGAGAGTTCTTTCAAGAAATCAGGCACGGATGGAGGCTACTGAGTGCAGGGCCGCGGCCCCGAGCCGATTCATGAACCCAATCCGAGTCTCGATACGTCTATACGGTTGTGATGACTGTGAACCCCCCATTTGTGATGCGTTCGAGCGGTCGTGGCTCAGTGACTGCTGCGCCAGATGCCCTCGAAGTGGCGTATCGCCAACATGCACAGAACCTTCGCCAATTGGCGCACACCATTCTTGGCTCGCCGACGCATATCGAAGACGTGGTTCAAGACGCGTTCGCGAAGGCGTTGCGAGCGGGGAGTGTGATTGACCACCCGGCCGCGTACCTGCGAACCGCGGTCGTGAATGGATGTCGCGATCGCATGCGTCGATCTCGCGTCGCTCGGATGGCCCCGAAGGACCCTCCCATCTCAATCGTCGATCCTGAACTCGATGAAATGTGGAGTCTCGTGCGCAACCTGCCTGCCAAGCAACGCCTCGTACTCGCACTTCGATACGGCGAAGACATGAGCGAAATCCAAATTGCCGAAGTGCTGCAGATGCCGCATGGGACGGTCAAGACCCAAATTGCTCGTGGTCTCGCCAGGCTCAGAAAGGAAATGCAATGAAGCCGTTCAACGCCAAACCTCACGGAACCGAGTCAGGCC
>JBARPG010000240.1:0-2145 GCA_049642885.1 Acidimicrobiia bacterium
AACACGCACCTGCTGAGTGAGGTCGCGAAGGTGTGCACGACCATCGGAGTGCTCAACCACGGCAACCTCGTTTACAAGGATTCCATTGCCGAAACCACGAGACGTTTCCCGAACGAGGCATCTCTCGAGGATGTCTACGCACTGATGCAGGCGGTACCGTCATGATCGCTGCGATTGCGGTACAGCAGGTGCAGTCCCTGCGCCGTCAGAAGTTGTTCGTCGGGCTACTCACCGTGTTGATGGTGATGACGGCGCTTGCTGGCCTCATCGGCTGGTCCAGCCACCAGACGATCCTGCGGGTGTACAACGAGGCGGTTCAGCTCCTCAAGGCTGAAGGAAGGCCGGCACCGCCGAATCCGTTCCTCCTGAAACCGACACTGTCGCTGCTGTCGAACATGGCGAGCTACATACCGCTGATCGGCGCGCTCCTCGCCGTGGTGCTGGGCCACCTCAGCCTGGTTGATGACCAGTCGGACGGTCTGGGCCGTCTGATCTTCTCTCGTCGTGTGTCGAGGTCGAGCTACGGCCTCGGCAAGATGCTGGGCGCTGGAGCGACGCTCGCGGTCGTGCTCATCGCGAGCCTGGTAGTCAGCACGGTGTCGTTGGTCGTTGCGAACGGCAAGGCACCAACGCCGTCGTACCTTGGCTCGCTAGCCCTTTTCTACGCGGTGTCGTGGATCTACCTCATGTTGTTCTGCCTCGTCGGGATGGTGGGAGTGCTCGTGAACCGCCGTCGGGCCATGGCGCTGCTGACGGCGCTCGGTGTGTGGATCGTCCTGACGTTCGCCCTGCCCCAGATCACCTCCGGGCTCCGCCCGACCGAATCGCTGAACCCGATCTCGAGTCCGGCCAGCCTCACCCAGACGTTCTTCACAGTGACGGCGAAGGGTCGAACTGTGTCGGTCAGCGAGCAGTACAAGAACGTGACCGGCCAGATCCTGAGCACCGCATCGCCTGAACCGTGGATTACCACGATCTGGCGGGTCGTCCCGATCGCGCTTCTGGTGGTGGGTCTCGGGCTGCTCACGATCCGACTCGTCGCGCGTCACGACTACTCGAGAGGAACCTTCGATGAATGATTCACGAACGCGGATCGTGACCCTGGCTCGGCACGAGTACCGCGCCGCGATGCGAAGCCGTGTGCTTGTGGCGCTGATCGGTGTGCTGGTGCTGGTCACGGTCGTCTCGGTGTACATCGCGGCGGCCGACTATCGGGGCCAGCTCGCCGACTACGAGGCATACCGGCGTGCGGCGAGTGCGAGCGGGGTGCAGCGAATCGCACCGTCTCCGCTCGCGCTGCTGTCGCTGCTTCGAGGTGCGATGGAGTACATCGAGATCATCGGAGCCATCATCGCCATCGCTCTGGGCTACCTGAGCGTGTCCCGCGAACGTGCCAACCGCACACTGCCACTTGTCCAATCTCGACCTGTCACGTCGCGGGAACTGGCCACAGGGAATGCCCTCGGCGCACTCGGACTGATCACGACACTCGTCGCGGTGACCGCTGTCGTGGGGGTCCTGTGCCTGGGCTTCATCGGGAACGACTGGATCAACGGAGCCCAGGCAGTGAAATTGCTTCTCGCGTACGTCGCGTCGGTGCTCTACATGTTCGTCTTCTACTGCCTGGGTGTTGCCTGCACCGCTCGCTCCAAGGTCGCGGCCAACGGACTGATGCTCGCGCTCGGCATCTGGCTCATCGTCGTACTCGTCCTCCCGCAGATCGGCGACACCCTCGACGCCGACAACCAGGTACCAGGCGGCCTGTTCTCGGCCTTGACGGTGTCAAAACCGCAAGAGGACAAGATCCTGTCGCACTTCGGAACCTACGAGTTCGTCCGCACCGGAATCGAAGAGCTGTCCTTCGCCAAGCACTACGAGCGCTTCGCGTTCGCAATGACCGACGTCAAGGCCAAGGACCGAGTGCTGACGCTCCCGCAACTCCTCGGTGCGAAACAACACGACATCGAATGGACGGCCTTCTACCTCGCGACCGTCGGCGGCACGATGTTCTCGACATTCCGACGCAAGCGACCATCGCGACGTCGGACCAACAACCCACTCAATCAGCCACCTCTCAGGAGCAACCCATGAACTCACCCCACCGATACCCGACCGCACTCCGACTCGGAGCGGTCACCCTCTTAG
>JBARPG010000241.1:0-18617 GCA_049642885.1 Acidimicrobiia bacterium
GTGTTATGACGATGTGCCGGAGGCGATTGGGGGAAGTGCCCCCGGCAGCACCGCGCTTGCAACAGTTAAACGTCTCGGAGCACGATCTGTCCAACGACTAGAAACGATGGGTACCATCGCCGTGACAGATGTATACTTCGCAGTTAAACTACAGGAATGGGACGAAAGGACTTCTGTGGAGCTCCGCCATCTCGACACCATGCTTGCCATTGCCGACTATGGCTCGTTCACTGCTGCTGCTGACGTTCTCATGACTGTGCAGTCCAACGTTTCGGAAGTGATCCGCCAGTTAGAACAGGAATTGGGTGTGGAGCTTCTCGTGCGGGCTCGTCGCGGAACGGTTCCGACAGAATTTGGAACGGTTGTGATCGAGCGAGCGCGCCGTATTCGCCGTGAAATGGAGGCGCTCCAAGTCGACGTATCGATGCTCCAAGGTCTGCATCGTGGGAGTGCCTCTTTAGGAATTGTCGGTACGGCATCACGATGGCTCATGCCAGACCTCGTTCGAGATCTGCGCGCGAGTGCGCCTGGCGTGCGCATCCGGGTGACAGAAGCTGCTTCTGAGCGTCTCGTCGCCGATGTGGTCACCCACGAGTTGGCTCAGGCGATCGTGACTGAGCCGATATCCGATCGCCGCGTGGTCACCGAGGCACTGCTCGAGGAACCGTTGGTGGCGCTCATCCCCGATACGTACCCTGCCGATTACGAGCCGAAGACCCTTGCGGACCTCGCGATCTATCCCCTCGTGATGCCGCCGGTCGGAAACCCACTCCGTAGCGAGATTGAAGCGTACGCGGCGCGTGAAGGGGTTGATCTCAACATTCCAATTGAGGTCGAAGGCGTACGACTCATCGCCGACTTGGTTGCCGGCGGTATCGGTGTTGCGATTGTGCCGGAGACGACCATTCCGTCAGATCTCGCGGGGTTGCGTCCAGTTCTCCTTGAGCGATTGCCACCTCGCCGACTCGCCCTTGCATATGCCCGCGATGCCCGCTTGAGTTTGGCGGACCAGGCCGTGCGGCAGTCGGTGCGAGCGTTGATGGCGGCGAAACAGAAGTCGGTGCAAGCGAAAACGGGGAGTCAGTTGTAGACGTCAGTTGTGGATGGTGATTCGTTGGCGCGGTGAGGATTGGTTCGTGGGCGACGCGTAAAGGGGCCGACGCCGGACAGAGAAGCGATCAGATTGAAGCAGTACCACAACAATCCACCGCCGATTGCTTGAGCGGTGTGAATTCCGAAGGGTTTGAGCACTTCCACAAGCACCGTTTCACGCATTCCGAGCCCGCCAATGGTCACTGGGAGGACTTGCAGCATCGTGACGGTCGGGAAGAAGGTGAGCATCACCGGGAGGTCGAGATTCGCCGCACCCAGGGCGCGAAACGCGCACATGAACGTGAGCAGCGTCGTGAGTTGGTAGAGCAGCGCTGTTGCGATGAGCTCCGCGGCGAGACGTGGCCGTCGGCGCAACGCGTCGACACCAGTATGAACTGCTCCGATGAAGCGCATCCAACTGTCGTGACCTGCGAATCTGCCAGCAACCCGCGGATGACCGGCAAGGAACAGGATCCCGACGAGTACCGCCAGAGTCACCGCCGCGACGGTTATGGCGAAACGGGCGTTGAGACCGTCGAGGAGATCTGGATCGAGTCCGAACCCGAGCGCGCACCATGCCGGGAGCGCGATCCAGCCCGTCAGGCGCTCGATCATGACGGACGCAAAGGCGTCGGTCGAGGACCCAAGGGTCGTAGTCGCGCGTGAAATGCGAACAACATCTCCGCCGATCGTTGAGGGAAGGGCATTCCCTGCGAACTGTCCAGCGAGTGTGTGGCCGAGAAGGGTCCGCCATCGGACTTCGTGTTCGAGCGCTCGCACCACGAGTTGCCACCGCCGTGCAGACAATCCGAAGCCGACGAGGCAGGTGGCCACGCCGGCGCAGAGCCACGCGATCGTGCTCGCAGTCCAGTGCCGCGGGAAGAGCGCCGCGATCCGTTCGTCTCGGAGTCGAAAGACAAGCACTCCGACGAGGATGACCGTGATCGACGCGCGGAGCACCGTTCCAATTGAGCGCGGCGCACGAGTCAGGTCCATTTCGTGGTCGGCGTGATGCACATCGGGAAACATTGTTCGTAGCCTACGGTCTTCGGTTGCGTACCGACTTGGGGCGAGCGAGGTTGAACAGATGCAACAGCTCTTTGACATGGATGACGGCATTCAGGTCCACGCTCGCGTCGAGGGAGCGGGCGACACAATCCTTCTCGTCCACGGCCTCGGCGGCGCGGCGCTCGACTACCAAGACCACATCACCTGGCTCGGTGACCTCGGAACAGTGGTAGCAGTGGACCTGCGGGGGCATGGTGAAAGCGATCACCCACGCGACGCGGGTGCGTATTCCGTCACGCGCTTCGCCAGCGACCTGCAAGCCATCGTGGAGCACATCGGGCGACCATTGCGTTGTGTGATTGCCCACTCGATGGGGGGCATGGTGGTGCAGCGAGCGGTTGCGAGGGGTCTTCTGGAGCCGTCGAGCCTCGTTCTGTTCAGCACCTGTCCCGGGTCACTCCCTGGACTGTCGACGGAGATCGCCGCGGCGGGAGCCGAGATGTTGGAGCATGAAGGGATCGAGCCCTTCCGAAGAATGATGGACCAGCTGAATCCCTTCGGGTCGCCAGCATCCCGTGAGTATCGCGATCGTCATCCGGAATATGTCGCCATCCAAGATTGGCGGTGGGCGCACACGTCGCCTGCGATGTATGCGGCACTCCTTCGAGAACTCGCAGGACTCACCGATATCACTGCGGAGTTGCGAACGGTGCGGTGTGCGGCCGCGGTGTTGGTCGGTGACGAAGACGCTCCATTCTTGGAGCCGACTGCCCGCATCGCCGAGGCGCTTCCGAATGCTTCCTGCGAATTCATCGCGGGGGCGGGCCATCATCCACAGTTGCACCAGCCCGAGCGCTGGGCCAGCGCGGTGCGAGCGCTGATCGCCGCGAACTGAGTACGCGGTGAGCGGACGGGCTCCCGGCTACTGACGCGCCTTTTCCAAGAATCGTTCTCGTTCGACGATGACGCGCGTGACGCGCCCGGCTGCCAGCAGTCCATGGGAATCGGAAATCGAGACGCGGAAAATGAGGCGGCGCCCTTCGACGGCTTCGAGGAGTGCATCCGCATCGATTGTTTGCCCCAAGACTGCAGGAGCAAGGTGATCGATCTGTATTCGATGGCCGACGCTGGTGGCCCCGAGTTCGAGTTGCCCAGCGATCGCGGCGACGGTCGCTTCTTCGGCCAGTGCGACCAGCCGCGCGGTTGCGAGTACTGCGACATCGCCGGTCTTCCACTGTGGCGCGAGGTCCACGGTTGTGACGGTGAGGGAACAGCGTGCGCTGAGTCCGGCTTCGAGTGGCATGAACGCACTGTAGGAGATGGGCAACCGTGGTCCAACAACGCCCAAACGCCGAATAGTGTCCGTGCCGAGGTGTGACGTGATTGATGTCGATGTGTTGGAAGCGGTGCTCGCTGAGGGGAAGCGTCTCGGGGGCTCATTTGTTGAGGTGTTTTTCGAGGATCGCGAGTCGAAGCAGATCACCTTGGACGATTCGAAGATTGAAGGGGTGAGTTCGGGGCGGTCGCGAGGTGCTGGCGTCCGCGTCATGCATGGGGAGGCAACGGGCTTCGCTCATACGGCCGACCTTTCTCGCGCCGGTCTCGTGGCGGCGGTTTCTGCGGCGGCTGCAGCAGGGAGCGCTCCGCCGGGCACTGCGCCGGTCGCGCTCGATCGTTCCCGTGTTGTTGATAGTGCAGCTGACGAAGCATCAGAAGATCGGATTCCCACCGCGACGAAGGTCGAGTATCTCCTTCGAGCCAACGAGGCCGCCCGCGCCGCACGTGAAGAGGATCAACGATCTGACGAACAGGTGGTCCAAGTTGGAGTCAGCTTGGCGGAGCTGCGCCGGCGCATCCAGATCGCAAACAGTGATGGGTTGCTGGCAACCGATGACGTGCGTCGCACTCGTTTCGCGGTGCAATGTGTCGCGAAGGGCGATGCCGGCTTACAGACGGGCATGGAGGCACCGGGCCGAACCGTTGGCTTCGAGTATTTCGAGGAGTTCCCGCCCGAGGCCACCGCGGAGGAGGCGAGCCGCCGAGCGCTACGGATGCTGCGCGCCCGACCCGCACCATCGGGGAAATTGCCGGTGGTCATGGCGCGCGGTGCTGGAGGAGTCTTGTTCCACGAAGCATGTGGCCATGGTCTTGAGGCGGACATCATTGAGCGCGGGGCATCGGTTTTCAAAGACCGCATTGGACAGCAGGTCGCCGCGTCGGGCGTCACGTTGATCGACGACGCCACGGAGGCGCGCGAATGGGGGACGTTTGCGATCGACGACGAAGGCACTCCGGCGCGGCGCAACACCCTGATTGAGAACGGCGTATTGACCGACTACATGTGGGATCACATCCGATCTCGACGCGCTGGGCGGCAGCGCAGCGGCAACGGTAGGCGCGAAACCTATGAGTGCCTTCCGATGGTTCGCATGACCAACACGTACGTCTTGAATGGTGACTCTTCAGCGGACGACATCATCTCGAGCACCGAGCACGGCATCTACTGCGTGCAGCTCGGGGGTGGCCAGGTTGACACCGCGACCGGCGACTTCGTATTCGGCATCACCGAGGCTTACATGATCGAGCAGGGTCGGCTGACCTACCCGATCAAGGCTGCGCAGCTCATCGGGAACGGCCCGGCGGTCTTGCAGCGAATCGATGCTGTCGGCAACGACTTCGCGACCTGGGCAGGAACCTGTGGCAAGGATGGCCAAGGTGTCCCGGTGTCATCGGGGCAACCGACCTTGCGCGTGAGCGAACTCACGATCGGTGGAACGGCCTCGTGAATCCAGAACTTCGAGCAATTGCAGAACAGATCGTGAGCACGGCGAAAGCCGGTGAGCAGATCGAGGCGTACGTCAGTAGCGGCTCGGAGACGAGCGTGAAGATCGTCGACGGGGAACTCGAGGCGCTCACGACTGCGACATCGAGCCATGTCGCGATCCGTGTTGTGCGTGATCACCGGCAAGGAATCTCAGTTGCAGGCACCTTGGATCGTTCGGTGATCGAAGAGACTCTGCTTGCGGCGCGGGAAAACGCCGAGTACGGCACGCCTGACGAACACGTTCGACTCTCGACCATGAGTGACGTTGGGGATGAACATCCTGCATCGCTCGATGCATGGGAAGCCGATGTGCTCTCGACCCCGACCTCGGAAAAGGTCGTGCTCGCAAAAACGCTTGACGCGGCGACACGGTCTCGCGATCCGCGCGTCGCTCGCGTGGAGTCATCCGAATACGGCGACAACGCGGGAGAGACCGTCGTGTGTAACTCCAACGGTGTGTCCGTTGCCCGTCGACGGACTTCCGCCGGCCTGTCGGTCGTCGCGTTGGCCGATGAAGGTGACATCGCGTACTCGGGATACGGATTTTCGGTGCGGCGGGGGCTCGCCTCACTTGACGTCGAAGAAGCAGTGGCGCGCGCGGTCGAACGGGCGGCGGCATTGCTTGGAGCCAAGCCCATTCCGACGACCCGGCTTCCGGTGATCTTCGATCCGCTGGTCTCTCGGTCGTTCATCGGATTGCTTGCCGCTATGACCAATGGCGACTCGGTGGTGCGTGGTCGCGCACTCTTTGCGGATCGTGTCGGCGACGCGATCGCCGCACCCGGAGTGACGCTTGTGGAAGATCCGCGGAATATCGAATCGTTTAGTGCGACGACGACGGATTCCGAAGGGCTGCCCACCCGTCAGGTCACGCTGATCGAAGGCGGTGTGTTGCGAGGATTCCTGCACAACCTGTACACCGGATCTCGATCGGGCTCGGGGAGCACCGCCTCGGCGACCCGTTCGCTTTCACGACCCCCTGGTGTCGGTGTGCGCGCACTCTCGCTCCAGCCGGGCGAACACTCGCCGGAAGAACTCCTCGGCATCACTGGCGCTGCGCTCTACGTCGATTCCATTTCCGGAATTCACTCAGGCACGAACGCAGTAACCGGGGATTTCTCAGTCGGCGCGCAGGGCCGAATGGTCCGTAACGGCACGATGGCGGAACCGGTGCGTGAGGTGACGATCGCTTCAACCATCCCGAAAATGCTGCTCGACCTCGCGCACATCGGGAATGACACAACCTGGCTATCAGGGTCGATCGCGGGCAACACCCTCGTGTTCTCGGATATGGCGGTCAGCGGTACCTGAGGTCAGAGACGCGGAGAAACGGCGAGCAGCTCGCGCAGCGCTGCTTCAGCCTCAAGTGGGTCCAATCTCATTCGAACCGTCTTCATGCCGAGCGCGGCGGCGGCCTCGACATTGTCGCGGTTGTCGTCGATGAACACGCATTCTGTGGGCTCTGCCTTCAACTGGTGCGCTGTGAGCAGATAGATCTCAGGGTCAGGTTTGCGGAGCCCGACATCGCTCGAATCAACAACAACATCAAACAATTCATCGAGGGGAATCGTGGCCTTCCAGTGATCGCCGAACGCGGCGACATTGTTGGTCAGCAGACCAATTGCGTAGCCGCGTTCGCGCAGTTCTCGGATGAAATGCACAAGCGTCCAATGCGTTCCAATTTCCATTTCTGCGAGGAACACGATGAAGTCGGTCGCAGTCAAGTCGCGCCCGATCACATCGGGAGCGCGAGTCAACAGTGCATCAAGGAAGACATCGAACTCGACATCCCCGCGCTCGAGCGCGTGCCAGGTGGCGTGGAGCGCATTGCCTTCGCTGGGGGCACCGTCGATGGGATCACCGCCATTGTCATCGCTGTCGATGTGCTGTCCACCGAACAGCAATTCGTCGAGGGAGTGTGGCGGAAAATCGAATCGCCGTTCCAGCGTCCGCAGCGCCGGTGCTAGGGGGCTCGAAAGGACGCCGCCGTAGTCGAAAATGACCGTCGAGATCATCGAATGCCGGTGGCGAATATCACGATGACCGAGATGCCGGCGATGACGCGGTAGATCACGAATGGCCGGAATGATGTCCCCACGAGCATGCGCAACAAGAACTTCATCGCGATGAAACCCGTGATCGCTGACGCAATCGTGCCCCACAAGAACGCGCCTCCAAACCCTGGGGGTATGCCTCCCTCTCGCATGAGTTTCGTTAACTTCACGAGCCCGGCGCCCGCAGTGATGGGGATGAGGAGGAGAAAGCTGAAGCGTGCGGCCGCGGTGCGATCGAGGCTCTTCATGCGACCTGCAGTCATCGTGATGCCAGACCGTGAAACGCCGGGTTGAAGGGCAAGCATTTGCGCAGTTCCAACGAACAGCGCGTCTTTCCAAGTCAGATCCTCCATCGAACGTGTTCCATGGGCGCGATCGGCCCAGAACAGCACTCCCGCGAACACCACGAACATGATCCCGATGATGATTGGCTTGCCCAAGTGCTCGTCGATCGATTTTTCGAAGAGCGCACCGACCGCCGCTGCCGGAATGCTTGCCAGGAGAACGAATCCCGCGAGCCGTGTTTCGGGGGTGTCCTTCCGTCGGACGACTTTGTCCCATGCGCCGCGAACGACCTGAAAACACTCCGAGCGCATCACAACGATCGCGGCAAACAACGTCCCCATATGAAGCGCGACATCAAATGCTTTTTCGAGTGAGGGATCACGAGCGAACTCGGTCCACCCGAACAACTTCGGCAGGAGGATGAGGTGCCCGCTCGAGGAGATCGGAAGAAACTCAGAAAGTCCCTGCGCAATGCCCAGCACGATGGCATGAATGATCGGCATGAGACCTCAGTCGGTTTTTGGGGCCGTGCTGGCCGGTTTTGATTCGCCCTTTGAATCGCTCTTTGAGCCGGGCTTCGTTTCGCTCTTCGTTTCGCTGGTCGAACTCGTCGACGTCTCAGAACCTGTCGATGCCGACTCCGAGGTTGGATTCGTTTTTGTCGGCCGACGGCCGCTCGATCGCGAGCCGGAATCGTTCTTGTAGAACCCGGACCCCTTCAATACGAAACCAGCGCTCGACAGCACCTTGGCGACTTTGCCTCCGCAACCAGGGTGTTTCGTCAGTGGCGCGTCGGAGAAACTCTGGTGTACCTCGAACGTCTCTCCGCACTTGGCGCAGCGGTAGTCGTAATTTGGCATCCCCAACTCCAGATCAGTGGAACATGATGGCGAGGCGCCCTAGCACTCTCACCGGCAGACTGCTAAGGGTATCGTCTCCGTCAGCATGATTCGAAGCGAACTCCTCATTCCATTGGCCTACGCCGCGGGCACGTTCCCGACAGCCAGGCTCGTGGCACGCCGCAAAGGTGCCGATATTGAGACCTCGGGTTCTGGAAACCCAGGTGCGTCCAATACTGCGCGAGTGCTCGGATGGAAATCGGGCGTGGTGGTTTTGCTTGTCGATATCGCGAAAGGCGCGCTTCCTGCTGGGCTCGGCCTATGGCTCGACGGACGACCAGGCGCGTGGATGCTCGGCATCGCAGCGACGCTCGGTCACATCTGGCCCGCGCAGCGGAAGTTCCGTGGAGGCAAAGGAGTCGCAACCGCGGGTGGGCTCGTTTGGGTGATCGATCCGCTCGTCGCGGCGGTGATCTTGTTGATATGGGGACTGGTGGCGAGACTCACAGGCAAAGCGTCGGTGGCTTCCCTCATCGGGATCGTGTGTGTTCCGATCGCGATGGCGGCGCGCGGTCGCGATCCATGGGAAGTGGTCGCAGCGAGCGCTGTCGCCGTGATCCTCATTGTTCGACATCGTTCAAATCTGCTGCGCCTGTTCCGCGGCGCTGAGCCGCCGCTCGCGACATGAGTGCTCTTACGCCTTGGGAAGATGTTCTTGAGCAGCTCGTCGGCCGCGCGGCGCCACTTGAGGGGGTCGATCTACCGATTCGTGACGCGTTGGGATGTGCTGTGGCAGCGGAGGTTGTCGCGCCCCACGATCTGCCGAGCTTCTCGAATTCCTCGATGGATGGATACGCGGTCATTGCCCGGGACATCACCGACTCGACGGCCACGCCTCTGCGCATCATCGGCGAGATCGCAGCGGGTACTTGCCCCGAGTTGACCGTTCGGTCGGGTGAGGCTGCCCGAATCATGACGGGTGCGATGATGCCCGCGGGTGCTGATGCTGTCGTGCCAGTCGAGCGAACCTCGGTCCATGAGGAGGGGGGTGAGCCTCTGCTTTTCTTCGACGCGACCGCCGAACCCGGACAGTTCGTTCGTGTGCCGGGAAGCGATACCCGCGCTGGTGCCCGCGTGCTGAACCAGGGCGACACGGTGACCCCCGCCCGTATCGGCTTGCTCGCTGCACTCGGGATTCCAACGGTGACGGTTCATCGCCGTGTTCGCGTTGGACTGTGTTCCACGGGAGACGAGCTCGTTCCGGTCGGTGCCCCGCTCGCACCTGGACAGATCCACGACGCAAACGGACCGATGCTGAGCGCGTTGTTGAGCGAACACAACTGCGAGCTCATCGAATTTGGCATCGTGTCCGATGATGCGAGCGCAGTCGATGCTCTCTTGGAGAAAGCGATGGGGACATGCGATGTGCTCCTCACATCGGGCGGCGTGTCGATGGGGGACCACGACGAGATGAAGTTCGCGTTATCGCGACGTGGTGTCTTGGAGTGGCATCAGATTGCGATTCGTCCGGCAAAGCCGCTCGCCACTGCCCGCCTCGGAGAACTGCAGGTGCTTGCGCTTCCTGGCAATCCGGTGAGTGCACGCGTGAGTTTCGAACTCTTCGCGGTGCCCGTGATTCGGGCCCTCGGAGGGCACGCCAATGAGCATCGGCAACGGATTTGGGCGCAGACCGACAGCGAGTGGAAGCGCAAGCCCGATGGCAAAGTGCACCTGGATCGCGTCACCCTCGAACACACGCCGGGTGCGATCGTTGCGAAACGGATTGGCGTACAGGCCTCGCATGTGATGAGCGGGCTTTCCGACGCGGACGCTCTGGCATTCATCCCCGACGGCGACGGTTTGGCTGCGCATTCCCCTGTTGAAGTGATCGTGCTCGATCGCGTGCTCTCGTAGTGGGATCTGTGCCGAGCCCGCCCGGCGAATTGATTGACGCGCACGGGCGCAGAATCACCGATATTCGATTGTCGATCACCGACCGATGCAATTTCCGCTGTACGTACTGCATGCCGCCGGAGGGTCTGCCGTGGCTGGACCGGTCCGAGCTGTTGACCTACGAAGAACACGCGCGCATCGTGCGCGTCGCTTCGCAATCGCTGGGTATCAACTCAGTGCGGATCACCGGCGGGGAGCCTCTGGTACGACACGACGTCTCAAGTTTGGTGCGACTCATCGCTCCGCTCGGCGTCAATCTTGCGCTGACCACAAATGGAACCAAGCTGGCTGGTCAAGCCGCTGATCTCAAAGCGGCTGGTTTGCATCGCGTGAATGTGTCGCTTGATTCGGTGGATCAAGCGACCTTCACCAAACTGACAGGTCGCGATGAGCTCCCAGCAGTGCTTGAGGGACTGCGAGTTGCAGCCGAGGTGGGATTCGCGCCGGTCAAGATCAATGCGGTGGTCATTCGGGGCGTGAATGACGATGGAATCACCGACCTGGCTGGTTTCGCACGTGAGCACGGATATGAGTTGCGGTTCATCGAGTTCATGCCGCTCGACGCCCACGGTGATTGGACGGCGGACCAAGTCGTGCCAGGCGATGAAATCCTGGAGCGGATCGCAGCAGCATTCCCATTGGATCTGCATGCGCCCGGCGACCACACCGAACCTGCAGCGGTCTATCGATACCGAGACGGGCGCGGCCGGGTCGGAGTGATCTCTTCGGTGACCCATCCGTTCTGTGCTTCATGCGATCGAATGCGCGTCACCAGTGATGGAGCCCTTCGAGCGTGCCTGTTCGCGCTCGACGAGATCGACTTGAAGCCGATTCTTCGTTCGGGTGCCTCGGAATCAGAGGTCGATTCTCAACTCGTCGACGCGTTCCAACGCGCAGCGGCCGGGAAGTGGGCTGGCCACCGAATCGGGCAGGTCAATTTCTTGCGCCCTTCCCGGGGGATGAGTCAGATCGGTGGATAATCCGCGCCGCTCGGAGAGCCCTAGACTCAACGGGCAATGAGCGAGTTCACACACCTCGACCCTCTCGGGCGAGCACGAATGGTCGACGTCACCGCAAAAGACCCGACGCACCGCCGAGCAACGGCGCGAGCCCGGGTGAACATGGAGCCTGCGACGGTTGAGAAGGTCGCATCGGGCGGGATCTCGAAGGGCGATGTCCTCGCCGTGGCGCGGGTTGCTGGCATCCAGGCTGCGAAGCAGACCTCCAACATGCTGCCGCTCTGCCACCCGTTGCTGGTCGGATCGGTCTATGTGAACTTCCGGATCGAGCGTGATTACATCGAAATTGAGGCCTCGGTGGACTGTGTCGACCGCACGGGCGTTGAGATGGAAGCTCTCCACGCCTGCTCCGTCGCTGCCCTCACGATTTACGACATGTGCAAGTCGCTCGACCGCGCGATGCAGATCACCGACCTCGCACTTTGGGAGAAAACAGGTGGACGCTCGGGAACGTGGCGGCGGGATCTCGAAGACGATCTCGCGGATCCTCTCGGGCTTTCCTGAAGGTCCTGCCTTTTTGGCCCGAGAACTTCATCGGTGCATTTTCCCAGGTCAGAGTGTCGCACCTCAGAAATTTGTCCGATTCTACGAACGTATGTTCGTGTTAGTATTTGACTCCAGCAAGCGCGGCGGACAAGCCTGGTCGTAATGCAAGCGGGCACCAAACGGTCCACCGCGTTCGACCCGGACGTTGTTAGCGTCCTCGATACGGAAAGCGTGCAGGAGTTTTGACCATTCTCGTACTCGGCGTACTCGCACTGTTATGGGCAATCACACTGGCACCGCCAGCGTGGCGAGCCCTCAAGGAACGTGGCGGCCTCGGCTCGGTCACGCTTCCTCGCATCGGCGGGCTCGGTCGGCACCGTGACTCGTTCGAGCCACTTGCTCCGATCACCGGCCCCGTCCCGGTCATCACCATCGCCCGTGACGGCAGCATCGCAAGCGGCCCCGCGGCGGGCCCTGGCCTGTCGGCGGCGCAGCGTCGTCAGCGCGGCGTGCTCCTTCTTTCTGGGATCGCGGTCGTGACATTCCTGCTCGCCCTTGTGGCCTCGTCGATGGTGTTCTGGCTAATCCACGCGCTCGCCGACATCGCGCTCGCATTGTTCGTTGTCAAAATGCGTCAGTTCGGCGCCATGCAGGGGATGCAACTCGGAACCCTGGCGAAACTGGAGCGCAGCCCTTCGGCGCTCGCTGGGGTGAGTTATCTGCCGCAACGGCACATAGTTGAGCCAGGCTTTCGACGCTCGAGTTCCTTCTAGGGCGCGAATTCCTCCGGGGATGATGCCCACCCGTCAGAGTTTGGGTGAAGCCTTTGGTATCGTGACCGCTCCTTCGGGGGTGTAGCTCAGCCTGGCAGAGCGCTACGTTCGCAACGTAGAAGCCGTGGGTTCAAATCCCATCACCTCCACTGGTCCCGTACTTCGGCGAGGATGGCCCCGATGATGTGGCGCACCTGGAATCTTGGACGTGTTCGCGGCGTGGCCGTCATGGTGGATGCCTCTGCCCTCATCCTGGTCTTGTATCTCGGCCTTCGTTCCCTCGACCAATTCCGTACCTACTTCGATGGTGGCCAACTCGGATTGCTGGTGCTGGTCATCGTGATCGGGTATCTCGCATCGATCGTGCTACACGAAGTGGGTCATGTTGTGGCCGGACGCATGTTTGGTATTCATTCACGGGCGATTGTGCTGCACGGCTTTGGTGGGATGGCCTTCCTCGATGAGACGCCGGATACGCCCATGAAACAGGCCGTGATTTCAGCTGCGGGGCCCGCAACGAATCTCGTGTTGTGGAAACTCCTTGAATCGCTCGTTCCATCGCAGCTCGCGTTTGGAGCGACGTCCACGACCATCTGGCTCGGAGTCTCAATCGTGGCGAGCGCGAATCAGTGGTTCGGGATCTTCAACCTTGTGCCCGCGCCACCACTGGACGGCGGTTCGATCATGGAGGCACTGGTTTGGCGTTCGACGGGTGATCGCACCGAGGCGTTTCGAACTTCAGGAACCATCGGTCTCGGAGCGCTTGGTGTGGTTGCCGTGTTGACAGCAATGAGAGTCGAACCGTTCCAGTGGGGCATCTTGTTGTTCCTCGGGTTCATCTGCGTGCCGGTGTGTTTGGCGCGGCGCTCCGGCGAGTTCGGACCTTCTCCGATGGTGTCGAGCGGGTCAGCTCCCCGGTCACGTCCGCCCAAGCAGCGCCCGGCGGGGGAAGCGGAGCTCGAACAGCTTCGTGTGCGAGCCATCAGTCAAGCCCGCGAATTTGGCGACGCTGAAGCACATTCGGTGCACGTGCTGCTCTCGCTCGCCCACGCTCGTTATTCGCCGGTTGGCTTGATGCTCGCATCGTTCGGAGTCACGTACTCAGACCTGTGGGATCTCGCCCGCCAACACGCGTCGATGGTATTGAACATGAAGCCACCCCAGGAATCGCGGGAACTGAAACAGATTCTTCATCGTGCTGCGAGGTCCGGGCACGGCGCTGAGGGTGCGTTCCTCGAGTTCGGGACTGGCTCACCCGCGGCGCGATTGCTTGCTGACGCTGGGGTCGACCTCGCCCAAGCGCAAACCGAATTGCGAGCGGCGATCAATTAAGCGCGCTGAGCGATGAGCCAGTCGATGGCCTGTGTCAGCAGTGCGATATCGGAAGGTTCGATATTCGGGAACCCAGCGATACGAAGCTGATTTCGCCCGAGCTTGCGGTACGGGTCGACGTCGAGAATGCCGTTCGTACGCAAGTCCTTTGCGAGCTGTGTGGCATCGACCGAATCTGCGAAGTCGATTGTCATCGTGACATTGCTGCGCAACTCGGGATCAGTCACGAAGGGCGAAGCCAGTTCGTGTGCTTCCGCCCACGCGTACACGGTCTTGGCAGAGGTGCCAGACCGTCCGGTAGTCCAGTCGAGGCCGCCGTTCGCCAGCATCCAGTCCACTTCGTCGGCAAGGAGGAAGAGGGTCGCAAGCGCCGGTGTGTTGTAGGTCTGGTCGAGTCGCGATTGTTCCAGGGCGATGCCAAGGTCCAAGAAGGTGGGCCGCCAGCGGTCTGATGCGGCGAGGCGTGCGATCCGTTCGGTTGCGGCGGGCGAGCATGCGGCGAGCCACAGCCCTCCGTCGCCGCCAAAGCACTTCTGGGGCGCGAAGTAATACACGTCGAATTGCGTCGGGTCGATCGCGAGGCCCGCAGCCGCCGACGTCGCATCGACAATGGTGAGCCCTGAGGTCGATGGGCGGGTGATCGTTGTCGCAACACCGGTTGACGTCTCGTTGTGGATCAGCGCATACGTGTCGATGTCATCACGAGCAATGGGCACCGCTGCACCGGGCGGCGCCACCTCGATGACTTCGGGGGTTCCGAGGTGAGGAGCTGCGGTCGTCACGGCAGCGAACTTCGAGGAGAACTCGCCGTTCACGCAGTGCTGTGATTTGCGCTCGATCAGACCGAAACTCGCTGCATCCCAGAATGCCGTGCTGCCGCCGTTGCCGAGGAGCACTTCGTATCCGTCGGGAAGCTGAAAGAGGTTCGATAGTCCCGCACGCACACGTCCGACGACGG
Organism: Acidimicrobiia bacterium; assembly: GCA_049642885.1. Lineage (GTDB taxonomy): Bacteria > Actinomycetota > Acidimicrobiia > IMCC26256 > JBARPG01 > JBARPG01. The sequence continues at coordinate 14,624 of JBARPG010000241.1, forward strand.
TACGAACAGTCGCTTGGCGGTGACTCGTGCCCATCAGCGAATCAGCCGATGCGGCGAGCGCATTCAACGAGTCGACGCGGACTTTCGATGGTCCTGACCCGAAGCGGCCATCCGAAGGTATGAGATTTGCGGGGAGTTGGGGACTGGTCACGGCACATCCTGAGTGTTGCGGGCCCTCAACGGTAGCGACCGCGCAGCGTTGGTTACCAAAGTGACGCTATGCGTGACCTCATGTACCCAACGCTCGAGGGGTGGAGGGGAGCGCCTTCTTTGAGGTAGTTGAGGGGCGTCGCTTCTTCGCGGTGGTGGCGCCCGTGGTCGCCGCGGTTGGAGCGTCGGGGACGCCCGTGCTGGTGACCTCGGCAATGCCCTGCCGCAGACAGTCCATGAACAGATCAAGGTCGGGGAGGGCCGCTCCGTCCGCCACGACACCGATGCAACACGTTTCATTGTGTGAAACCAAGGTGACATTCACGCCCGCACCCGCCGGTGGGGCGAACGCAAACATCTGTGTCATCTCCGCCCCGGCAAGGAACACGGGAATCGGCGCCCCGGGCACGTTCGAGGTGATGAAGTCGACGCCCTTGAGGAGCCCGCCGAAGATCGCCGTCACTGTGCTGGTCGGGAGTCGATTCAACATTCCCGCGAGTGGGCCGGTCAGGCCGAGTGCCGGCTCGCTTCGTTCTGACAGCACGAGCTGGCGGACTTTCGACATGCGCTCTTTCACATCGAGAATGTCGAGCGGAACGATGAATCGTGCTGGGGTCCAGTGATTGCCACCGGTGCCGGCGGCTTCGGAGGACCGCAGGTTGATCGGCATTGTCATCCGCAGTTGCTCGCACGAGGCCCCGCGGCGGTCGTGATATTCCTTGAGGCCACCGAGCACCGCTGCGACGAACGCATCGTTCAATGTGCCGCCGTGTCGCTTTGCCGCTGCCTTGAGATCCGCGGTCGGAATCTCCAAGGTCGCGACCCGGCGTGTCAAAGAGCGCTTCGTCATGATTGTCGAGAACGGCGAGGTGGCGGGGCGCAACATCTTGGCAATGGATTGCGACATGTGGACCGCGTCTTTGGATGCCTGCACGGGATTGGTCACCATGTGTCGCGCGCCGACCAACGACACCTCAGGAATGCGGCGCGCCAGGGCTTGCCATCGCCGTGTGCCGTGCACGAAAGCATCGCCCACGAGCGAGAACCGTGAGATCGCTTCCTCGAGGGGCGTTTCTGGAAGCTCGGTATTGTGATCTGCATCGCGGCTGAAATCGACGAGGCTTGCGGCGAGTTGCATACCGCCGACGCCGTCGGTCATTGCGTGATGGAACTTCACGATGAGCGCGGCCCGGTCGCCTTCGAGGCCCTCGAACAAGGTCATTTCCCATAGCGGGCGCGCCCGATCGAAGCCATCTACGAGGATCGGCTCAATCGCCCGCAACAGCGCAGCGTGATTGCTGGGCTTTGGAAGTTCGAATCTGCGGAGGTGGAAGTCGAGGTCGAAGTCATGATCCACAACCCACCGAGGAGGGCCCAGTCGAAAAGGAGGAGCGACCACGCGATGGCGCATGCGCGGCACGCGTCGTGACGCCGCTTCGATCTTGCGCACGAGTCGGTCCCAGTCGGGTCGTTGATCGAGGAGTGCAGTGGCAACGACAGTCGATCGGAGCACTGGATCTTTTTCGATATTCCACATGAGCGCGTCTTCATCGCTCATGTGGTCAGCATCGATGGCTTCAGCCATGGGGTCCCTTCGATTTCAGTCCGAGCCGATCGTACCGAGGTCGGCCGATCCTGGGAAGCGCCCTATTCGCCAACCGGCGAGAAATCCTCGGGTTTCGGCCAAATGTCGTGCCTTGGCTCGTCGGTGAAGGAGGGCGCACGCTCCTCACCGAATGCACGAATGGCCTCGGGCAGGTTGTTCGTGAAGCCGAGCATCAGCTGATTGCGATCTTCAAGCTCGATCGCAGCCGCCAGGCTGCCGACCTCCAAGTTCGCCCAGAGCAGGTCCTTCGTCATCGCAAGGCCGTACGGAGAGAGCCGCGCCATGTCCGCCGCTATTTCGATTGCAAGGTCGGCAAGCGTTTCTTCGGTCGTGACTCGCGAGACGAGCCCCATGCGGTGTGCCTCCTCAGCGTCGATGCGTCGCCCCGTGAGGAGGAGATCGTTCGAGTGTGCAGCACCGATGAGGCGCGGCAGGAGGTAGCTCACGCCCATTTCGGTTGATGTCAGCCCGTTGACAATTCCTGTCGCGTTGAACACGGCGGTGTCCGATGCGATCCGGAGGTCCGCTCCGAGGGACAGGCACATGCCGCCGCCGAACGCGACTCCGTTGATCGCAGCGATGATCGGCTGTGGAATCGAACGCATCTGGGGAATGAGCTGTGAGTAGACGCGCATTGCGCGCTGAGCGATGCGCCCGACTTGGAGCCCATCGATATTCGGCACCATGCCGTGATCCTTCAAGTCGAGGCCAGAGGAAAACGCACGCCCTGCGCCGGTGAGAATCACGACCCAGGTGTCATTTTCGGCGGCGACATCTTCGAGTGCCTGGCCGAGTTCGAGCACCAGGTCGATTGACATCGCGTTCAATCGCTCGGGTCGGTTGAGAGTCAGGCGGGCGACATGTTCCGCTGGGTGATCCAAAGTGATGAAGTTCATTGCGCGATTCTCGTCCTTTTCTCCTACGGCCGCGCAACCGCCGCGCAAACTCGGCATTCAAAGCCGAGCGCAACGGAACCCGAAATACCCATGCGTCGTTTCTCCACGGCAATAGAGGAAAATACGAGGGAATGTCTGCCGCGCGTCCTGGAATCCGATACATCCCCGCATTGGATGGTTTACGCGCGCTCGCCGTCATGGGTGTGCTCCTTTATCACCACGACGAAATCGGAATGTTCCGCGGCGGGTATGTGGGTGTCGACGTCTTCTTCGTGATCAGCGGGTACTTGATCACTTCGCTGTTGATTACGGAATTTCGTGGACGGGGGCGCGTCTCACTCACGACGTTTTATGTCCGCCGTGCAAAGCGCTTGTTACCTGCGATGCTCCTCGTTGTCGCAGTCAGCAGCATTGTTGCGGCCACGGTGGCTCGGGAATTCGCGGTCAGCGTCAGGGGTGACGCGATCGCTTCGTTGTTTTATGTGAACAACTGGTGGCAACTGTCGAGCTCACAACCTTACGGGCAGGCGTTCGCGGGCCATCTGCCCTTGTTGCAGCACCTGTGGTCGTTGGCGATTGAGGAGCAGTTCTACCTCCTGTGGCCAATCGTGGTGATCATCGGGCTGCGATGGGCGCATGGCAAACCCGGGCGGCTCCGCCAATTCGCTTTGACTGTGCTCGGGCTTGGCGTGGTTTCGGGGATCGCGATGTGGGTCGCGTATTCGCCGGCCGACCCCTCGGCGATTTATTACCCAACGCATCTCCACGCTTTTGGATTGTTGTTCGGCTCCGTGCTTGCCATGGGGTGGCGCCAACATCGACTACGAGCCGACATCGCTTTCAGCGCGAAAGCGTTGCTCAACGCCATTGCCCTTTTCGGCCTCGCGGTTTTGTATTGGGTGATGACCTCGAAGACCTACGACTTCTATGGAGACAACCTTCACCGTTCGCTTCTCATTTCGTCATTGGTGTCGGTGCTCATCGTCGGCGCGATCGTGCATCCGGCGGGCGGAATGGTGTCGAGTGTGCTGTCGTGGCGCCCATTCACGTGGATCGGCGAGCGCAGCTACGGCATCTACCTGTGGCACATTCTTGTGTTCTATTTCGTCGATACAGAGATTCCTCTTGTTCCGAAGTTGCCCTCACTCGTTCTTGGTTCGCTTCGGATCATCATCACCGTTGTCATTGCTCATTTCTCGTACGAGCTGCTCGAGTCACCCATTCGCTATGGGCGGCTGGGCGACGCCTACCGCACCTACCGCTCACTACGCGGTCCTCGGAAATCGCGCTTGCGTCGCACGATCTTTGTGGCGGCGTCAGTCGTGGTTGTCACCCTTTCAGC
>JBARPG010000242.1:0-7689 GCA_049642885.1 Acidimicrobiia bacterium
ACCGAGGTCGGGCAGCATCCCATATTTGTGTTCAAGCAATCCTGAAATGGTGCCGTGCGCGAAGACTCGAATATCGCACGCAAGCGCGACTTGCAGGCCAGCACCAATGGCATACCCGTGAACAGCGGCAATGGTCGGAAATGGCGCCGCTTCAAGCCACGCGTAGGTTGAAGCGATGCTCATGATCATGTTTGTCACGGGATGTTCATGGTGCCGTGCAGCCGTCCCGGTCGAATCAGGTCGGACGTCGAGTGTGCCACCCGCGAAGACCGAGGTATCAATGCCACTCGAAAACGCACGCCCTTTTCCGCTCACGATCACAGCGCGGACTGATGAATCATGTTGAAGCATCTCGCCGAGTGCACCCATCTCTTCCCACATCCGCGAGGTCCATGCGTTCAGTTTCTCGGGACGATTGAATTGCAACAGGCCAATGCCATCTTCGTCTTGCTCGTAGGTGAGCGTTTCCATTTCAGGGAGTTCTGCCTTCATGACCGTCCGATGCCTCCAGGTTGAACAACAGGTACCACGCCATTTTCATTCACGACTGGTCGCAACATAGACAAACTCACAACCTCGACTGGCACAGAAAAGCCGGGAATCGATCGTGTGCCAGCGTCGCGGACCTCGATACCGAATGGTGAGAGCGTTCCGACATCATGGGTCGCAAGGACCTCGTTCGGCTCCGCTGCCTCACAAAGCCGCGCAGCCAGGTTGATACAACTTCCCGTGTAGTCGTCACCTTCGAACACAATCACCGGGCCGGCGGCGACGCCGATGCGCACCGGCAGGTGCGCATCACGGAGCTCGTACCGGTCGAGGAGTTCAACAACGGCGCCCGCGATTGACGCAATATCGGTTCCAACAAGCATCGCTCCATCACCGAGCCATTTTGCGACCCGAATGCCATGGTTTGTTGCCACCTCGCGTACCGACTCGCGAAACGACGCGAGGACGCGCACCGCTTCATCATCGCCGTGGAAATCAGAGAACCGAGTGAAGCCGCAGAGGTCGGCAAAAGCGAAACATCGTTCGACACGCATCGACGCATTGTGCCAGTCACACGACGTTTCCGCGTGGCCCGCTGCGATTTCTGCTGCCAGCACTTGAGGTCGCGCCGAAATCGACCGATAGTGAGGCATGTTTCGAATCGTTCCCAACGGTGATGAGTTTTCGGAAGACCTAACCCCGCTCCATCATGACGTCGACCAGTTGCTCAATGGCCTCATCGCGCAATCGATTCTGGCAGTCGTCGATGTGCCGATCATGGTTACGGACCCTGAGGGACGACTGCTGTATGCCTCGCAGAAATTCATGCAACTCCATGGCGTTCCAATTGGCACTCCATTCGAGACCTCCATTCAGAGCGTCCGCTTCTTTCGAGTTGATGGAATGACTCCGCTGCCGACCACCCAAGCTCCGCTCGCACTCGTGATGCGGGGCGAGGAACTCAACGGCTACGAATACTGCGTGCTGCTGAAAGACGGCGAACTGCGATATCGCAAAGCGAATGGCCGCCAGTTACGCGACAAGAGCGGCACAGTGATTGCGCTCGTACTTGCGCTGCACGATGTCACCGACCAGCGCTCAATCGAATCGGATTTGGTGCATCAAGCCCAGCACGATGCATTGACGAGCCTCCCAAATCGTGCGCTGCTCGAAACGCGCCTCGAGCGAGCGATGAATCGCGCTCGCAAACACTCGTCGGGGCTTGGCGTCTTCTTCCTTGATCTCGATCACTTCAAAGTCCTGAACGATGGCCTCGGCCATTCCGTCGGCGACCAACTTCTCGTGGAGACCGCGCATCGGCTCCGCTTGGCAGCTCGGAGCAGCGACACGGTGGCACGGCTTGGCGGCGACGAGTTCGTCGTAATTGCCGAGGGCCTGAGCACCGCCAAAGACCTCATGGACCTCGCGGAGCGCATTCGATATGCAATCAACCAACCCGTCAGCGGACCGCAAGGACAGATTCTGCCGACGTGCAGCATTGGCATTGCAGCCATGTCGGATGAATCAACACCCGAGTCCTTGCTTCGCGATGCGGACACGGCGATGTACTCGGCGAAGGAAGCTGGGCGGAATCAGAGTCGACTGTTCTCAGAACCGCTTCGTCACGACGCGGTGCGGCGCGTCGCAACACAACGTGTCATTCAAGAGGCCTTGGACCAGCGGCGCCTCCATTCCTATGTGCAACCCATCGTTGATGCCAAGACGCGGGAACTGGTGGGCGTGGAAGCACTCGCTCGCTGTGCCACGGCGGACGGCCGGATGCTGAACCCCGGCGACTTTATGACCGTCGCCGAAGACACAGGCCTTGTGACACAAATCGATGAATGGATGCTTCGATCTGCGGGTGCCGCGGTACTCGGATGGGGGGCATATGACCCCCGATCGTTGACCCTGAGCTGGAACGCATCTGCCCGGCTGCTCGCCATGGGTGATCTCGCTGGGCGTGTCAGTCGGATACTCGACGAACTCAATTTCCCTCCGCGTCGGCTTCGCATCGAGTTGACGGAATCGGCCTTGATCCGCGCGACGCCCGCGATGCTCACCCAATTGGAACAGCTTCGTGCAAGCGGGGCTGAGATTGGTCTGGACGATTTCGGGACTGGCTACTCGCCCCTTACCTTCCTTCGCGATATGCCCGTGAGTTTCGTGAAAATTGACAAAGGTTTTGTCCAACGGATGGTGATGGATTCGAGTTCTCAAGCCATCATTGATGCGATCGTTCGGCTGGCGCACGCCCTCGGTATTCGCGTGATCGCAGAAGGAGTGGAGACCGACCGGCAGGCGGACATTCTTCAGCGACTTGAATGCGATCAGCTTCAGGGGTTCTTGTTCGCGCAACCCATGGAACCCGCCGCGTATCCGCCGCTCGTGGCGGCGCGACGCAGCACGCAGGGAGCCGAGGAGAGCTAGACCTCGGCAGCGTTGGGTACCAAAGTGACGCTATACGTCACCTCATATCACCAACGCTGGGTGGGCGGGCACCGGCACCTTCGGCTCGATCACCGCGCATGGTGATGCACGAACACCAGACTCCGTTCGAGTTCGGTGATCTTGTTTGCGGTCAGCGAGAAGCTGTGGCCTTCCCCCTCACACTCCATGAGTTCGACGGTGCGGCCGGCTGCACGCGCCCGAGCGGTGTACGCCCGCGACTGCTCAATCGACACGACCGAATCTGCTGTGCCGTGGGCAATGAACACCGGAGTGCGACTTTCTCCGACCATTTCGATCGGAATCGCCTCACGCGGCGGTTGACTTCCCGACATTCGAGATCCGTATCCCATCTCGAATCGGCTCGTTCCATCGGCCAGCGCCCGCGGATCGGTCACGGGGCAGCGCGTCAAGACCGCGGCGATGCGCCCCGACCAACGATCTGCCAGCAGCAAGGCCAGCATGCCGCCAGCAGAACTGCCCATCGAAACGATCGGCAATCCAGGTTCATCCAACTGCGAGTACACGAGCCGGGTGCCTTCGAGTACTTCATCGACATCGAGTTGCCCCCACAGGCCATCGAGCGCGACCCTGAGTTCGCGCCCGCCCCCGCTCGAACCTGAAGGATTCGGTTGGAACACGCTCCAGCCACGACTCGTCCAAAAACGTGGGTTGTTCTTGTAGGTGACATTCGAGGCCCCCGTCGGACCTCCATGGCACTGCACGATGAGCCCGCGAACTGGGCGGATCTTCGGCGGGTGCCACAGCAGCCCGTGCAAGCGCCGCCCATCGCGATCCCAAATCACGCTCGAAGGTTCACGGTCCTGTTCTTCGTCAGGAAGTGACCTCCACAACACGTTCGCATTCCCCGAAACGTCGTACCGCACCAACTGCGATGGGGTGCGGGCACCAGATCGCAGCGCGACGGTGACTCCATCTCGGTGATCGAGTTGGGTATGCCAGCCTCGACTCCAAATCTCTGCTGATGCTTCGTTGCCGTGAACGACGCGGCACAGCTGTGACCATCCGTTGAGATTTGCATTGATGACCGCTCCACCATTGGCATCCCACGCCCATGAACGCTGCCCCGAAGACCAGTTCGGTTCACCGTGTTCGTGTGCATCGGCAGTGACCAGAAACGATTCAGGACTCACCTCGACAGGCGCGGCACCCAAGCGAAGCGTCGCGAGATTCAGCCACCCGTTGTTTTCGATGAGCGCGCCCAACGCACCGTCGCGTGAGAATCTCGGTTGGGCAACCCAGCGTCCACGGTCGCTCACGCAGGTGGCTGGCCCCCAAATACCCGACTCTTGGCACGCCGAAACCATGATGCGGCTCGAGCCCCACGGCATGCCCGGCGAATCCCATTCATGCCAGGCGAGGTCGCCCGAAGGGCTCCACGTCGGATCCCACGCGAAATCGGCATCGCTCACGGCCACAGCGGACCGCACCCCCTCACGGGGCACCACCATGACTCGGCACGTCGTCGCGGTTTCGCCGACGAACACGACCCAGTTCCCATCGGGGGAGATCGTCGGATATTGCGCTCGACCCTCGGCCCACAACACACGCCCGTCAGACGGGTACTCGGCAGGGGACGCCTGCAGCGCCCCCGTCGAATCGACCCAGACGATCCCCGAAACGTCCCAGTCAAAGAGGATTCCTGAGTCCTCGCGCGCCCCCGCCAAGCCGGAGACAAGCACATGCTCCGCTCCCTCACGAAAGGCGACCAATGTGCCGACGCCATCTTCGAGGAGCACGGCGCCAATCAGCCCATCCGCCCCAATTCTGGGCGAAACACACGCGGGCATGGTTGCTGCTTCGCGGGCAGAAAGCTCAGTCACGCGTGAGATCGTAGGTGGTAGGGATGAAATCGCTCGCCGGACGCGTTACACCTCCTGAGACCGCGGTGGTTGCAAACCGGCCGTCGGCATAGCGCTGGGAGACCATTTTGGGCGAGACTGGACACCGTATGTCGCTTCCCCACCCCCCAGTTAGAAAAGCCGCTCTCGACGGGGGTCCGCTTCGCATCGGCATTCTCGTATACCGAGGGAATCCGTATTGCGGAGGACAGGGGGTTTACACAAAAGCCGTTGCTGTCGAGCTCGCAAAACTGGGACATCACGTCGAAGTGTTTTCGGGCCCGCCCTATCCGCATATCGACGAGACGGTCGACGGCGTGCAGCTCCACCAGATCTCGGGGCTAGATCTCTATCCGACCGGAAACCCGTTCCGAGTTCCATGGCCATGGGAGTTTCGCGACCTGACAGACCTCGGTGAGTTCGGCATCATGTCCGCGGCTGGCTACCCCGAACCCTGGGCGTTTTCAAAACGGATACGCAAAGTGCTCGCAACACGACACGGCGACTTTGACCTGATCCATGACAACCAGTGTCTCGGCACCGGCCTCGAACAGATGATCAACGAGGATCATTGGCCGATGGTCGCAACTCTGCATCACCCGATCACGGTCGATCGCGATCTGGACTTGGCTCACACCACGAACCGATGGCGGAAACTCACGCTGTCGCGTTGGTATGGATTCTTGAACATGCAGATGCGCGTCGCGAAATCATTTGAGCGCATCGTCACGGTTTCGGAGAATTCGAAGCGCGACATCGTCGCCCAGATGGGTGTGCGCGAAGACCGCTTGCATGTAGTGCCCGTCGGTGTCGACCAAGACATCTTCCGACCGATACCTGAGATCGCTCGCGTTCCTGGACGCGTGGTGTGCACGACGAGCAGCGATGTTCCGATGAAAGGGTTTGTTCCGCTCCTCGAAGCGCTTGCGAAGGTGCGCACGGATCATCCCGATACTCACCTTGTATGCATTGGGAAATTGAAGGACGGATCTCAGATCCCCGCGGTACTCGATCGTCTTGGATTGAACGGGGTGGTGTCCTTCGTCCACGGCGTTGAAACTCAGCGCATTGTCGAGCTCTACGCCGAAGCCTCACTCGCGGTTGTCCCGAGCCTGTACGAAGGGTTTTCCTTGCCCGCCGTGGAGGCCATGGCCTGCGCTGCTCCCCTGATCGCGACCACGGGGGGCGCATTGCCAGAGGTAGTGGGGACCGACGGGAGCGCCGGGATCTTGGTTCCACCGAATGACCCCGAAGCGCTCGCCAATGCGATGCGCATGGCGCTCGATGATCCAGCCTTGCGTGAACGGATCGGTCCGGCGGGTCGTGCACGCATCCTGAACCGCTTTACCTGGAAGGCCTGCGCTGAAGGCACTGCTGACCAGTACCGCGCGTACCTCGAAACTCGAGCACGCCAAGAACGAGATGGAGTGTTCGGCTGATGTTGACGGTACGTTTCGATCGCCTCGGCGATATTACGAATAAGCGCGTATTGGATATGGGTTGCGGCGGCGGTCGCCACGCCTTCGAAGCATGGCGCCGTGGGGCAATTGTGGTTGCCCTGGACTACGACTTCGCGGAACTTAAACAGGTGTGTGCAACCGCAGGTGCCATGGCGGAGGCAGGCGAGGTCGCCGAATCGAATGTGGGTGGCGCCGTTAACGGTGACGCCCTCAACTTGCCATTCCCCGACGATGCATTCGACTTCATCATTTGCTCGGAAGTGCTCGAACACCTTTGGGCCGACGAAGCGGCCATTCGTGAATTCACTCGAATTCTGCGACCCGGCGGCCGCATGGTCGTGACAGTTCCCACCCGCTGGCCAGAGCGAGTCAATTGGGCGCTGAGCGATACATACCACGACCAGCCCGGTGGCCACATTCGCATCTTTCGTCAGCATGAGCTCGAGCAGAAGTTGGAGAAGGCCGGCTTGTTGCTGCGCGGCTCACATCACGCGCACGCGCTTCACTCGCCATATTGGTGGCTTCGGTCTGCCTTCGGTGTCGACCGACCGGACCACCCGATCACACGCACCTATCACAAGCTATTGGTCTGGGACATCGTCAAAGGCCCGAAGAGCACTCGCTTTGCAGAGAAGGTGCTCTCCCCCGTCATGGGCAAGAGCCTGATTATCTACACCGAAAAGGCCCCCATGTGGATGCGACCCCGCGATGGTGCGCAATGAGGCATGCACTCCCCGATATCCCAGGTGTGTTGAGTTCCGAGGAGGTCGATCAGACGATCGATTTCGTCGCAGGGCTGCAAACCGCCGACGGCAACATCCCCTGGGTTCCTGGTGGCCACACCGACCCGTGGAATCTCGTCGAATCGATCATGGCCCTCGATGTGGGCGGGCGAATTGACGAAGCCCGCTTGGCGTACCAATGGCTCGCCAATAAGCAGCTCGACGATGGTGGCTGGCATGCGTATTACATCGCTGACGCCATCAAAGACCCGACCCGCGATACGAATATCAGCGCGTACATCGCGAACGGGATCTGGCATCACTTTGTCACCACGAATGATCTCGGATATATGCGTGCGCAGTGGCCCATGGTCGAGCGTGCGATTGACTACGTGCTCAGCCAGCAGCGCGAAACGGGTGAGATCAATTGGCGGTCCGATGATCCCGATGACGGAGCGTTGCTGACGGGATCCTCCAGCATTCATTCATCAATTCGCTGCGCGATTGCAATTGCGGAACATGTTGGTTGCGAGCGGCCTGACTGGGAAATTTCGTTGGCCTCGCTCGCCGTCGCGGTTGCGCATCGTCCCGAGCACTTCTTGAACAAGAACCGTTGGGCCATGGACTGGTACTACCCAATTCTCGGTGGCGTGTTACGTGGGCCGTCTGCCCAAGCTCGCCTCGCTGGCGGCTGGGACAGCTTCGTTG
>JBARPG010000243.1:0-4864 GCA_049642885.1 Acidimicrobiia bacterium
CCCGAACACCAGTGATCACATTCTCGAGTTCGGAGGCGATGCTGCCGCTGTGGATGATTGCGGGATCGACCGGGATGTGGACGTGGCTGTCCCCGGTCGGTGCGGTATCGGCTCCCGAGTACCACGAATCGGCACGTGCGTACCCGTGTGCATCTGCGTGTCCGAGGACCGCGGTCATCATTTCGGATGCGAGAAACCGTGGGGTCTGAAATCGGGGGTAGATGGTGAGGCGCGGCACAAGCTGGAATCCGGCGCGAGCGGTTGTCTCCCGCAAACCTTCAAGGGAGGGCCAGGGCCGCTCGGGATTGACATGGTCGAGGGTGATCGGGGACACCCCGCCGAAGTCGTTGATGCCAGCCTTCAACAGGGTCACAGGATCTTCGCTGAGGTTCGGCGGTGCTTGCACCGAGATCTCGGGCGGAAGAATGATGCGCGCCAGAGCAATCGCGCGAAGGAATGCTTCTTGAGGTGCCGCGGGATAGTGCGCCATTGCCGTGCCAGGTTTGGGCAAGAAATTTTGCACGATTACTTCTTGAATGTGACCGTATTTCGCGTGCAGATCGACGATCGCTTCAAGCGACTCGACGCGATCTATTTCGGATTCTCCGATCCCCACCAGAATCCCGGTCGTCAACGCGACGTCTGCCTCGCCTGCGTCAGCCAACGCCGCGAGGCGTCGACCAGCGAGCTTGTCAGGGGCTCCACGATGCGCTTCGACCTCCGCGAGGGTTTCGAGCATGATGCCTTGGGAAGGCGCAACCTCGCGCAGTGCTCGGAATTCATCGACCGTCAATGAACCAGCATTCGCGTGTGGCAGGAGTCCCGTCTCAGTGTGCACGGCGGTTGCAGCAGCGATCAGGTACTCGACGGTGGATTGGAAACCGTTCTCGTGAAGCCACTCGGCGGCAACCGCGTAACGATCTTCTGGTGCTTCGCCCAAAGTGAAAAGCGCTTCGGTGCAACCGAGTGCCGCGCCCGCGCGAGCAATTTCGATGGCCTCGGCAATCGGGAGAAACGGGTTCTCCAAACGAGCGGGAGCCTTCGCGAAGGTGCAGTAACCGCATCGGTCTCGGCACAACATGGTCAGTGGCAAAAACACCTTGGGGGAATATGTGATGTGCGTTCCATACGCGCGATCACGAATTGCACATGCCTCTGCCATAAGCGCAGACGTGGAGCGGGTCGTCAACATTGTGTTGCGGAGCCTATGTGCCTCGGCACCACACATCTCAGTCACGAAGCTGCGTGTCGACGAGCCACGTCGTTGTGGCTAGGTCTAGATGCCGTGCGGGAAGGTCCTCGCCGCGAAGCAGGCCATGCCAAGCGGCGCGTTTTGCTTCGCCGGCAACGGTCACGACGCGATGCCGGGCGCATTCATGGATGGCTCCCACGGTCCACGTCAGCCTCCGATGAGGGTGAGCGCTGTCACCTGCCATGGCGATCCAGTTCGGATCGTCCTCCTCGACCGATCCGGGAAACAGGCTCGCGGTGTGCCCGTCATCGCCGACTCCGAAATGTGCGAGATCGATCGCACCCGCGGCCGCGAGTTCCAAATTGTTCTCGATGACCGCCTCCTCGATTGAACGATGCGCGCCCCGCATGGAGTGCACGTTCGTCGTGATGTGATCGAGCCAGACCTCGCGAGCCTGATGCTCGTTGGAAACACGATCGCTGAGAGCAACCCACCGCTCGTCGCTGAACCAAACATCCCTGGGGATGAACGAGCTCACACGCATCGCCTGATAACACGTGCGTGCGGTACTGCCACCGGAGAGCGCGAGGGAACTCGGTCTCAGGTGCTCGAGAAGCGAGCGAAAACGCGCGGATACGTCCTCGCAATACTCGACCGTTCCTCTTAGATCGTGCGCCATGAATCGCCAGACTCGAGCAGCTCGTTCGCTTCGACCGGACCCCAGGTGCCCGCGGGGTAGTTGGCAAGCGGAATGGAATTCGCCGCGAATGCATCGAGTAACGGTTGAATGATTTGCCATGCTCGTTCGACTTCGTCCGCTCTGAGGAACAGGGTCGAATCGCCTTTCAATGCTTCATGCAACACGTGTTCGTAGGCCTCTGAAGCGACCTCTGGAAAACCATCCGAATACAAGAACCCGAGGTTCACCTCTCGGGTCGTGAACCCCGCACCGGGGACTTTCGCCGACATCGTGAGGTTGATGCCTTCATCGGGCTGAATGCGAATGCGCATGACATTCGGTTCGAGTGAATCTGTTGCCTCCGGTGGCAACGGCAGAAATGGCACCGGTTTGAAGGTCAACGCAACCTCGCTCGTTCGGCGCGGTAGACGCTTACCGGTGCGCACATAAAAGGGCACGCCTGCCCAGCGCCAGTTGTCAATCTCGAAGCGCGCAGCAACGAAGGTTTCGGTCATCGAGTTGTGATCGACGCCTTCTTCTTCCCGATACCCGACCACGGGTGCGCCGTCCTCGGTGCCGGCAACGTACTGCCCACGAACGACGCGGCTCGCGAGGTCGCCGTCACTGAAGGAATGGATTGCGCTCAAGAGTTTGAACTTCTCATCGCGAATCGCTTCTGGTGTGAAGCGCGAAGGTGGTTCCATGGTGATGAAAGCCAGTACTTGCAGGAGGTGGTTCTGAACGATGTCGCGAATTGCTCCCGCGGTTTCGTAGAACGATCCTCGATGCTCAACGCCCAGAGACTCGGCGATCGTGAGTTCGACGCGGTCGACGTATCGCCGGTTCCAAATCGGCTCGAAAATGGTGTTCGTAAAGCGCAAGGCAAGAATGTTTCGAACGGTTTCTTTGGCGAGGTAGTGGTCGATGCGGTAGAGCTGGCTCTCGTCCCAAACCTTCAGCAGCGATGCATTGAGTGCCCGAGCGGATTCCGTATCGTGACCAAAGGGTTTTTCAATGATGAGTCGTCGAAATCCACCTGCCGCCGAGGTTTCCATGCCCACACTGGCCAGACCTTGAGATACGGCATCGATGAACTGGGGGGCGATGGCGAGGTAGTACAGGGCGTTGCCGCCGAGGTTGAGACCAACGTCGAGTTCATTGAAGGTCACGCTCAACGTGTGCCACAGTTGCGGGTCGTCAAAGGTGCCTTGCAGGTATCGGAACGTCACCCGATCAAGTACATGTTCGAGTTCGGGGTGCGCTTCTTTGATTGCTGCCCGGACCTCGACCGACATATCGCCGTCGGCGTCAAGGGTTCGAGCAACGCCAATGATCGCGCAACGGCTCGGCAGCTGTTTTCGAGCGGCGAGCGCTGCGAGGGCAGGGTAGAGCTTGCGGTTCGCGAGGTCACCGGATGCACCGAAGACGACAATCGCCGCCGCCTCAGGTTCTGGCATCATCCGTGTTCAGCCAAGCGCTTTGAAATTGTCTCGAGCCCATGCTGATAGCTCGCAAGGAATGAGGCGACTCCCTGATTCTCGAGCAAAGACGCAACCTCATCGAGGTTGACGCCATCTGTTTTCAGGGATGCAACGAGCGCGGACGCTTCGTCGTAGCCGCGCACGATTGCATCGGGAACGAGCGCAGACGCAGACACGCCGTCGAGGGCATCGATCGAAGCGGGTGCGAGCGTATTTACCGAGTCCTGCCCAATGAGTGTGTCCACGTACAGGGTCTTGGAATACGCAGGATTCTTCGTCGAGGTTGACGCCCACAAGGGACGTTGGGGTCGCAGCCCCGATGCGGCAAGATCGCTCCAGTCGGCCTGGGATCGCCGTGTTTCGAATTGCCGATACGCCAAGCGCGCATTCGCGACCGCTGCCTGACCACGTCGGGAATCATCCTCGGCGAGTCGCGTATCAACCTCGGTGTCGACTCGGCTCACGAAGAAGCTCGCCACCGAATGGAGATCGGAAAGATCACCACCGGACTCCTGATATCGACGTGCCCCTCTCACGAAGGCATCCATGACTGCGCCGTAACGCCGCAGACCGAAGATGAGCGTTACGTTCACCGAAATGCCCTCGGCGAGGACATCTTCGACGGCCTGCAAACCAATTTCTGTGCCAGGTATTTTGATCATCACATTCGGCCGCCCAATGCGGGACACCAAATCCTTCGCCATCGCGGTCGTGCCCGCTACATCATTCGCAAGGTCGGGCGCGACTTCGACCGAAACAAAACCGTCGACGCCATCAGAAGATGCGTGGAGTTTTGCGAATACCTCGCATGCACTCGCAATGTCGTGGACTACGAGATCCCAGTACGCGTCAACACCACTCGTGCCGCGCTCCGCGTGTTGACGCAGCGCCTCGTCATACGCGTCTCCCGCGCTCATAGCGTGTTCAAAGATGGTGGGATTCGAGGTGATTCCGCGGATACCGCGTTGCAGCAATCCTTCGATTTCACCAGATACCAGTACCGCTCGCGACAAGTTGTCGTACCACGGACTTTGTCCGAGTTCGTGGAGTTTTCGCAGATTCTCTGGCATGGGGTCTCCTATGAGATGAGGGCTCGTGCCCGCAGCACGAGTTCCTCGGCGGTGATCTTGAAATGCGCGAACAGGTCAGACGATGGCGCGGAGGCTCCAAAGGTGTCGATCCCAACGGAATCATTGGCATATCGAGCCCAACCAAATGTTGATCCCGCCTCGATAGAAACCCGAGGCACTCCAACACCGAGCACCTCTTCGCGGTCATCGGCGGAAAGGGCTTCGAAGGATTCCCAGCAGGGGAGCGAAACCACACGCACGCGCACACCATCGGCTCGGAGGATGCTCGCGGCTTCAACACAGAGCGAGAGTTCGGCCCCCGTTCCAATCAAGGTCACTCGCGGATCTTCATCGCTGTCGAGCACGTAACCGCCACGAGCAATTCCCGACTCTGCCAGAGCGGCGGTCTGATCGAGTGTCGGCACACCTTGTCGTGAGAGCA
>JBARPG010000244.1:0-27300 GCA_049642885.1 Acidimicrobiia bacterium
GAACACCGTCATTCACTGCGTTCAACGTTGCGGCAACGTAGATCCGCGCAGTTCCGTCTGGTTCCGCAGCGATCAACGGTCCCGCGACGGGAACCCACGTGCCACCCTCCAGCACGACATCGGCTCGCAACGACCCGGTTCGCCCATCGAAAATCCTCAGCCAATGCTCTGCTGGCGAAACAACCTCTTGAACCCCGTCACCGTTGACATCTGCAATCGAGACTGTGCCGTGATGGCCACGACCTTGCTTGCATGAGGTGCGATCGTCCATATTGCATTGCGCCCAGAGCCGCTTTCCTCCAGCGGAGAACACGGTCACGACTCCGTCTTGAGCTATCACCGCGATCTCATACCCTGCTTGCGCTGGGTCGAGTTCCCCAATCGCGGGCGATGCCATGACAGCGTCTCCCGTTGCGGCGGGGAATCCGACCTTGTTCGTGCCGTCGGCGTTCCACGCGTACACCCTCGAACCGCGACCATCTCCCCAATTGAGTCCCGTGCCGACCACGATGTCGAGCATTCCATCGCCATCTATGTCCGAAACAGAGGGGCTCGACCACACGACTTGCCCGGGAACATATTTTGGATACCCGGGATAGAAGCTGTGTGGCTCGAGTCCGTTCGCGGTCGGCACGGCATGCGTCATGCCGTCATGAGGAATCACCCACAGCAATCCCCCTTCGGGGAGACCGAACACGGTGCTGGCGCGGTTCGAACCGTCCATATCGCCGCCAATGATGATCTCTAGATACCCGTCACCGTTGATATCGGCCAAGGTGGGCGATGACCACATTGTGTCGTACAGAAAGACTGGAAACCCTGAGACGAGGCTGCCGTCCAGGTGCCATGCGTAGAGATACTGATTCCAACCGCCTTCGACGATTTCGGGTACACCGTCGTTGTCTATATCGCCCACGGCTGGCGTACCAAAGAATCCGTTGACCGACGCGCCACCTGCTGCTTGGTCGAAGAGTCTGTTTCCTTCTCCGTCGAATACGACTACATGGCCGAGTCCATTGGAAGCCGAACCCGCAGGCGGAATTGTTGCAACCACAATCTCGACATGCCCGTCACCGAAGAGGTCGACGAGCACGGGCGATGCCTCGATCGAGCCCTCGGCCGCGAAGTATCGGCCAAGGAGTGCGCCCTCGTGACTGAACACTCGGACTGAGCCGTCCATGCCTCCGATGACCAGTTCTTGGCCAGCTCCGCGGGATGTGACGTTCCCGAGCGCCGGAGAGGAGAAGGCTTCGTGCCCGCTTCCTTTTCCGAAACTCGTGTAGCGGGAATCGGAGAATGCCGACAAGGGTTGCACGCTGGCTCCACCCGGTTGACCAGCCGCTGGGAACGACACGAGCGCGGCGGGAGCATCAGGCGGTGCAGCGTTCAGCACGCACGCTGAGGGCACCAGAACAAGGAGCGAGACACCAACGAGTACAGCGCTTCGAGAACGAGTCATGCCGCGGTATCGGCAGAACTGGCCGGAAACTTAAGAATGGTTGCGAACGACGCGGACCGACGACACACATCAAACGGTCGGCTCATCGGGTTGCGGCGGTTAGGCCTCGTCGCCCTTCTTTGGCGTCGGATGTTCGATGGATTCAATCGCCTCGATCGCCGAGATCCGGAGTTCATTCACTGTGCGCTCAACGGGGGCCATCTGCCAGGAGGTCAGTTTTCGAATGACGCGCATGACGACGGCCTTGTGAAACGCGACATCACCGTATGCGGGCGGCGTGAGAGGGGTGACCTGTCGAAGGCTGGCCGAATGAACCGGCGCGCCAACATCAACCGCGCGACCGCGGCGCCAGCTCCCTGCGTTCACGCGAATTCTCTCTTGAACATCCTCGACATCGACGTCCTCGCCGTCATCGTTCCACGTGAGTGCCGAGCGGTTCTCGCCGTGAGCGTTCAAGGCCGGTTGGTCCCCACTGCGCTCCAAATCGGCGCCAAGGTCCTCAGCCGCGCGCGTTGCGTACGCGCGCTCCATCGCCGATTGAAGTTCAGAATCATCATTGACAAGGGTTGCATTCGGGGGCGCTTGGTGCTCCAGACCTCCTACGCGGGTCGCAATCACCGGACGGCCATACAACCCGGCTCGTTCAATGACCCCTGATGACCAGATATGTCGGTATGGCAGGACCACCACGTCACAGGCCACGAGCCAAATATCGAAGAGATGATCGTCGACATAGCCTTCGTGGACGGTCGCCCGCGGATCAGCGTCGGCAAGGGAGTGCAGCACGGCGACGTGCTCCGCGAATGCGGCATCATTCACCCGAACGGAACCGACGACGTGCAACTCCGCCTCCGGCATATCGGTTCCAATGAACGAGCGCAGCCCGCGATCGAAACCTTTGTGTGGCTGGAGGAAACCGATCGAGAGAAATACGAACGTGTGAGGATCGATCCCCAATTGGCGGCGAGCATCCGCCCTGGACATGTTTGCTCTGCGTTCGAAATTGGACCCGTGATCGGCAAGCGAAATGCGCTCAGGATCAACCTTGAAGGCGTCGACGAATCGATCGCGTTCTGTTTCGGTGTGCAATTCGATGCCATCAACCTCGGACCAGAATCGACGCCACCACAGTGACTCGCGCGTGCCAGCTGCACCGCGATTGAAATCCACCTCGTGTACGCGGACTTCGATGCGGTGTGCGAGACGCGCTGCCAAGGTCAAGCCCATGAGCTGTTCGGTCACACGACCGGGAGTCATGCGAACGGTCGTGAACATGTCGGGATGGAACTGGATGATGACCTTCTCGTAATCCCGGACACGCTTGGCTAAGGCCAGCGGTCCTCGCCGCGACCGCAAGTCCAAATGGAAATGGGCTGCCGAGGGCTCGGGTGAGCACACGATGACGTTCTCCCCCGTTGCGCGCAAACGCGCAACTTCTTGGAGCGCATAGTTGGCGATGCCATCGCGCCACGGGGCATACGGCGTGACCATGAGGGTTTTCACTGTGCGAGCCCCCACGTCTTCAAGGATCGTTCCATCTCATCGAGTACGTGATCCCGCGCGTAATGCTCGAGCACGTACCCGCGCCCGCGCGCCGAAATAGTCGCGGCCCGCTCAGGAGCCTCCGCCACAAAGCGCAAGCACTCAGCAAACTCGTACTCGTCGTCATAGAGCAGTCCCGCGTTCGAGCGCTCGCAGTGCCACGCCACGACATCGCTGCCGCCATTCGCCACAACAAGGGTTCCTGCCAACCATGCTTCGAGCACCGTGAGCGAGAAACTCTCGAGTGCGGAGGGCTGCACGTAGACGGCGGCACCGGCCATGGCGTCGTTCCGATCCTTTTCGGTGCAAAAACCAAGGTCGATCACGCGATCTTCCAATCCGGGCGGAGCGATCACCGTTCCGGTTCCCATCGTCACAAGCGCGAATGGCAAATCGAATCGGTTGACCGCGGCCGCGAACATCTCAACAAAGCGTTCCCAACCCTTGGCGCCTTCGCGACGGCCCGCGAACAATACGTATGGGCGAGTGATCGCGTTTCGAGCGCGGAATCCATCGGGGTCGTACGAACCGGGGATCGCAACGGGCGCACCGACCACTGCGTGCGGCCCAATGTTCGGCTGCAATTGACGCGCTAATTCCGCCTCGGGTTCCGATAAGAACCAAGTGCCCGCGGAGCCGCCAAACAGCGTTCGGAATAGGTCGAGGCGAGCGTAGGGCTCATCGTGATAGCAGGGCATGAACACGGTCTGCTGGGGCGCGATCAAACCGCACGCATAGGTCGGCCAGAACATGTACGGACCAACCACGAACGCGTCGTACACACTGCGGTGATCGAGCACGTAGTGGAATAACTCCGGAACGCGCACGCCATCGTTCATCCAACGTTCTTGATCAATCACCGAGACAATGCTTCCCGATTGGATCAAGGCTTCAACGCGGCCGCGTTCGGCACCCGCGGTTGAAATGACGGCGGGAAAGCGATGCACCGTGACATCGCCATGCAGTTCTACCCCCGCAGGGAAGACGTTTTCCCACGTAAAATGGTCGCGGGCACAGGTCGTGAGAATGTCGCACTGGTGGCCTCGGGCAGCGAGACCGAAGGCAACATCGGCAAGGACGGCTTCAGCTCCACCGACCACTCCGTCGCCAAAGCGCGCCGCGATGAATCCAATTCGGCTCACAACCCCACACACTAGCGGGGGCGTGTTCTCCCCTACGCTGCGTGACGATGAAGATCATCGTTACCGGAGCGCAGGTCCCTTTTGCTCGTGGTGGGGCCGAGCTTTTGATGGAGAACCTCGTAACCGCGCTCGCCGATGCGGGGCATGATGCTGAGCTGGTTCGCCAACCGAGCGCATGGGATCGCGTGCGGATTTTTGATGCCGCTCTCGCGTGGCGCCTCGCACCGATCGATGCTGACCTCGTCATCGCCACGAACTTCCCGTCATATTTCGTGCGTCACGAAAACAAGGTTGTCTGGCTCTGCCATCAACATCGCGGCGCGTACGACGGCGAAGGCACCGCGTGGAGTGATTTTGACGGATCACCCGAAGCGATGGACGCGCAACGTCGACTCATGGCCTGGGATGCGGTCGCGTTCACTGAGGCACGTCACACGTACACAATTTCGAAGGTTGTCACCGACCGCCTGGCGAAGTTCAACGAGTTGCCGAGCACGCCGCTGTATCACCCGCCGCCCTTGGCCGATCGTCTCCACGCCGGCGACTTTGGGCCGTATGTGTTCTCGGCAATGCGACTCGAAGCGAATAAGCGACCATTGCCCCTCGCCGAAGCAATTGCGCATCTCAGTGGTTCAGCCGCACTGCGACTCGCGGGTGTCGGTTCGCAACAAGCAGCACTCCTTGCGAAGGCAGCCGAACTCGGAATCTCAGATCGCGTGCAACTCTTGGGTTTCGTGCCAGATGCCGACCTCATTGAGGAATTCGCAAACTGCTCTGCAGTTCTGTACGCACCCTTCGACGAGGACTACGGATATGTGACCTTGCAGGCATTCATGGCACACAAACCGGTGATCACCTCGAACGATGCCGGTGGCGTACTCGAATGGGTTGAAGATGGCGTGACAGGGATCGTCACTGACGGATCACCCGAGGCGATCGGAGATGCCAGCGCGCGACTGCTCGCAGATCCTGCGCTCGCTCGTCGCATGGGTGATGCAGGATACGAGCGCGCCCGAGCGCTGAAATGGTCAGATGTCGTTGAGTCACTTGTAGGCGCGACCCATGGGTAGCAGTTCAATCGAACTCGTGGTCGGCGCGCGGGGCCTCGCCGACTTCCGGGATGTCTTGGAACATCTCGCGCAGATCGCTGAGGTTCACGCCGAGGCGCCCGGACGCGCCCCAGCGGCACGTGTCGTGATCGGCAGCGACGCGCTCGACTCCCGTTGGTCGCGACCCTCCAAAGTGCCGACCGTGTTGGTCCTCCCCGCCGGCATGGTTCCGGCGCGATGCTTCGGCCAGCGTGTGATTCATGCGCTGTCGCGCGCCGACCTTGCGCCGAATGCCGCGCACGCAGCGGCACAACTACGTTCGCTCGCGCTCGGAAGCCCGCACGACCCGCGCACGAGGCTCGTCGACCGACTGGCCGAACTCGGTGAAACCTCAGGAGATATCGTCCGTCGAGCCCTCGCACGCATCCCAGCATCACTTGAGGAGAGGCACGCATCGTGAACGAACAGGCCCCAACCCCTTCCCGCGGAAACCCCATCAAACGCGCGGGGAAGAACGTCGCTCGCAAAGCTGGGAACTTCGTCGGGCCGCACTTGCTCGCGCGTGTTGATCACATCGACGAGCAACTCGAATGGGTCCGTGGCATCGAACCACGCATCGACACCGGCGAAATTGCAGCGAAGAATCTCGAGCTGATGAAGGCGGAGTTCCGCGGTCTGCAGGCCACGGTTGAGGCACTCGGACTCGCGATCGCGCCTGGGACCGGTCTCGACGGTGCCGCAGAACGGATGACCGAACTTCGCGAGCGGCTGAATGCGCTCGACCGTCGTGTGCGCGTGCTCGGCGCAACGGCAGGGACCATCGTGACAGATGAGAACACCCCCGCCGCCAACGGCTTCGAAGATATTCCGACTGAAGTCCCGGCCGGTGGTTCCGGTTTTGACTACATCGGTTTCGAACAACGCTTCCGCGGCGACCCTGCGGCCGCCTCGAGAATGTTGGCTGACCGCTACCTCCCGTTGCTCCGCGATCGCGGATCGGTGCTCGATATTGGATGCGGTCGTGGCGAACTCATCGAACAACTCGTCGCCTCGGGAATTGACGCATCGGGAGTAGACACCGACGCGGACATGGTGGAAGACGCGCGGCGGCGCAATGTCACTACTCATCACAATGATGGCGCCAGTTACCTCCGCTCACTCCCGGAGCATTCCCTCGGAGCGATCACCGCGATTCACGTGGTCGAGCACATTCCGATCGGTCCACTCGTTGAGATGCTTGAACTGGTCGTGACACGCCTTGCCCCCGGCGGAATCTTCATCGCGGAAACGCCGAATCCTGCGAGCCTCATCGTGCTCGGAAACAGCTACGTGCTCGACCCGTCGCATGTGTGGCCAATGCACCCCGCGCTCATGAGTCTGCTCTGCGAGCGCGCAGGCTTCGCCGACATCGAGCTGCAGTATTTCTCCCCGGCGACCGACTATCACCTCCCGCTCATCGAGCAATCGGATGAGGTGCCGGAGTGGACGGCGACGATCAATGCCGCATTCGAGAAACTCAATACGGTGTTGTTCGGCCCGCAGGAATACGCCGTCATCGCACGAGTGCGTTAGCGCACACGCTCGACGGCTACTGCACCGCCAATCCAACTCGGCGCGGAGCGATCACTCCTTGCATGGTTGCCATCGAGATTGACGCACTCCCCGAAGCGTTCAAGACTCGTCCAGCGGCAGTGAGCATCCACGCGCCTTTTGCAGTTACCTCAATGTCGACGGCAGAGTCATACCCAAGATACGGCAACGAAATCGGCGGCGCGTCGCTGAGCGTGTATACGCCACCAAAGCCATCGAGCAGATAGAAGCCGTTACCGGTCGGCGCGGCCTCAACATCGCGAGCGATGCGCCAACCGGGCCAATACGGCCCATAGATTTTGGGCGCACCGTTCAGGCTTTGGAGCGCGCCATACGCGTCGAGCACGTATCCGGTGTTTCCATCTCCGATCAACACCCCTTTGATCGCGATGTCAAAGCCGGGCCAGTACGGCCCGTAGATCGCAGGCGAACCGTTCAATGGATGCAGTGCGCCATATCCGTCAAGCACGTACGCGCGCGAGCCGTCATTGCTGACGACGAGGTCGCGAGCAATGTCGAATCCAGACCAGTACGGCGCTCCGGTGAAGTCGGGAGCGCCACCGTAGGAGCGAATTGTTCCGTCGCCGAACAGCACCCAACCTCCACCCCCGGGAGCGGCCTCAACATCACGGGCGTTCGATGGCCAACCGGCGAAGGTTGGTTGACCAAGGTCGGCCTGTGCACCTCCCGGCTGCAACGCACCTCGCTCGGTCAGCGCCATGACCGCAGGCTTCGCGACATTGGGGGTCCACTCGATCGTCGATGCAGGGCCAGCTCCGTGCTGGAGCAACCACGTGAGAAATCGGAGGTACGGATAGGACGTCGCGCCCCCATTGCCGGGGCAATCGGTCGCGCCCACGTCACGATGGCCGAGAATCGTCGGGATCGTGATCGTCTCTCCGAACGGATGGATGTCATTCCCGGCTGAAGTGGAAGTCGTTGAACCAACGGCAGGCACGCCACCGAGACCAAGACGCCAGGCGAGCACTCTTGCGACCGACTGCAATTGCGCCTGTGGTGGCCGAGCCGACACGTAGTTCCCAATCATGGAGATGCCGAAACTCGATGTGTTGAACCCGCCCGCGTGCGCGCCGATCACGTTCTTGTCCAGCCCACCCACACGGCCCTCAAAGACCTGGCCGAATTGATCCACGATCACGTTGTATCCGATATCGCACCAACCGTTTGTCAGCATGTGCATGGCTTGGATGCCGCGCACAACGGAAGCTGACCCTTCGGGGGAAGAAGCACCTGAGCCCGCGGTGTGATGCACGACTGCGAACTTCAGATCCCGCGCGTACTGGGGTCCTTCAGGACACTGTTTCAGTGGAGTGGTTTCGTCCGCTCCCCACTCTGCCCTCGTGATGACATGCACCCCGGGCATCACCACCGCGGTCGCGTCCGCTGATAGCGCACCTGCCGCGCCTTCCGGGACGTCCGCGAGGCCGCCTGCCACGTGGAGAGCAAGATTCGAAGCGCTGCCGCTGCTGACCGTGACCCGAACGCGATCCGCGTCGCCGACAATGACGGGATCTGAGACCGCGTCGGCGGCATCGAACTGGTGAGAGCGCCGCGCTTCCAACGAATTGGTATCGGGGCCTTCATCGGTCGTGCCGCTGACCTGGGCGACCGGTTGCCACGCGCCGTTCACACGACCTTCGATTGCGAATGATGCGTCTCCTCGGTCCCAACTGAGAGATACAACCGACCCATCGACCGCTCGTTCAAACTGCTTCCCGTGCTGCGCGTTCTTTGCCAAGGCGAGATCATCGATCGGTGCAGACACAGCGGGCGGATCGCCAAGTGGAGCCACAATGGGTAAGGCCAGGAGCGCGGAGACGACACATGCCGTACTCGTCAGTCGGATGCGCAAGCGTGACACAAGTTCCTCCAGGCCCGCCCGCAGACGGAAGCGTAGTTGACGGTCGGTGCCGCGAATTGGCGGGCCACTCTGCGGAGTCCGTTGCTCACGTGCCCGTAAGATCTGAGGTTCATGTTACGAGTCGCCATCGATGCCACGCCGCTCTTGCATCAACCGACTGGCGTCGGGCTCTTCACGCGCTGCCTCATTGACGAGTTGCAGCACCACCCAGTTGATCTACGGCCGTACGCAATTACGCGACGCGCTCGCACGGAACTCGCTCCCCTGCTGCCCGACAACATTCGTGCGTATCCTTCTCAATTCCCCGCACGGTTCGTGCATAAGTTGTGGCCGCGGGTGGATTTCCCAAAGGTTGAAATCTGGACTGGCCCGGTCGACGTTGCCCATGGCACAAACTTCGTCGCCCCGCCGACGAGCGGTGCGTCGATTGTGACGGTGCATGACCTCACCATGATTCTCTACCCCGAGTGGGTGCACGGGGCCTCACTCGGATTTCCTGCGCTGATCCGGCGGTCGATTGATCGCGGTGCAGTGCTGCAGTGCTTCACCCACCACGTTGCAGCCGAGCTGGCAGACGCGTTCGGTGTCGCCGCAGATCGCATCGCCGTGATCGCTCCGGGCGTCATGCCCGTCCCCGAGGCAAGCGCCACGCGGGCGCGAGAGCAACTGAACGTTGGCCGTTACATCTGGGCCCTGGGCACGGTGGAACCGAGAAAGAATCTGCCGAACCTCCTGCGGGCATTCGATGTCGTGACCGACACCGATACCGAGACGCATCTCGTGATCGTTGGCGCCGACGGCTGGGGCGTCGAGGAGTTCAACACGACGCTCGAGAACATGCGCTCGGCCGATCGGGTGCATCGCATTGGCTACGCGAGCGACGAAGCACGGGGCGAGTTGCTACGAGGAGCTTCAGTACTCGCGTATCCTTCCTGGTACGAAGGGTTCGGACATCCCCCACTTGAAGCGATGTCGGTCGGTGTCCCGGTGATGGCTTCTTCTGCGGCACCGATGCCAGAGGTGCTCGGTGATGCGGCGGAGTTCGCTGCACCCGATGATGTTGCGGGAATGGCGAGCGCGCTGCGGGTCACGCTTGATGACGAAACTCGAAGAGCGGAACTCATCGCTGCAGGTTCCGCACAAGTCGCCAGGTACTCCTGGCTCAGAACGGGATCGGCTTTTGTTGAGCTCTACCAACGTGTCAGTGAGGAGCATTCATGAAAGCGATCGTGACCGGAGCCAGCGGCTTTGTGGGACGGCACCTTCGATCGCATCTGCTCGAACACGGCGACAGCGTGAGCGGTCTCGACATGGTCGAAAGTGATGGGGTCGCTGAGGTGAACATCCTCGACGCGGACTGTGTGCTGAAAGCATTTCAGGATGCGAAGGCCTCCGGGAATGACGAGGACGACCTTGCCGTCTATCACCTGGCGGCGGTCAGCCATGTTGGAGCCTCCTGGGACAATCCCGCTGAGACCTGGCAGATCAACGCGATCGGAACGGTCAACGTGCTGGCCGCGGCACGGGCTGTCGGTGCCCACCGCGTGCTCGTTGTTGCGAGCTCTGAGGTGTACGGCACTGTTCGGCCTGAGCAATGCCCGGTCGACGAGTCGTGTGAGCTGCGTCCAACCTCGCCATACGGCGCTTCGAAAGCTGCGGCGGATATCGCCGCACTCCAAGCATGGCTCGGTGCTGGTCTGCCGACGATCCGCGTTCGTGCGTTCAACCACACTGGTCCCGGTCAGTCGCCTGCCTTCTTATTGCCCGCGCTCGCTCAGCGAATTGCGGCGGCAGAGCGCAACGGCGAGTCGAGCATCGCGATCGGGAATCTCGATGCCATCCGCGACATCTCCGATGTTCGCGATGTCGTGCGTGCGTACCGGTTACTTGCTGAGCGCGGTCGGCCGGGCGAGGCGTACCACGTGTGCTCG
Organism: Acidimicrobiia bacterium; assembly: GCA_049642885.1. Lineage (GTDB taxonomy): Bacteria > Actinomycetota > Acidimicrobiia > IMCC26256 > JBARPG01 > JBARPG01. Next base: position 10,596 of record JBARPG010000244.1, read on the forward strand.
GGCGACGGACACTCGGTGCGAGAGCTGGCGGAGATGTTGCTTGCGGCGTCGCCAAACGTCAACGAACTCGCAGTCGATCCAACGTTGGTACGTGCCGTGGAGATCCCGGTGCTCGTCGGATCGAACGCGAAGCTCCGTCAAGAAATCGGCTGGGCTCCTTCAATTCCTCTCGCTCAGACTCTGGCAGAACTTCTCGACGCTGCGAGGAGATACTGAAGGCGCACCGCTCGAATCGGCGCGCTTAGTCGTCGTTTCGGTCGGCACGACGCGTTGCGGTGTCGTCGGCGTACACGTCGACATGCGAGAGCAAATACGCGACGACCCCGCCAATGAGGGCGACGGTGCCGGCCACGACGTAGCTCGGGGTTTCTTCGAGCCGTGAAATCGCATATCCACCGGCTCCGAGCGCAATCGCAGCGAGGTAAATGAGTATCACGGCAACCCGGACCGGGAGTCCCATCTGCACGAGTCGGTGGCTCACATGATCACGTCCTCCGAGGAAGGGGGAGCGCCCGTGACGCACCCGTGAGATCGTGACGAGGGCCGTATCGAAGATTGGGACCATGAGAACGACGATCGGGACCAGCGCAGTCGTCGAGGCGGTCCCACCAAAACGAAGCTTCAATCCCAAGTAGGCGAGCATGAACCCGAGGAAGAGCGCACCTGCATCACCCATGTAGATGGTGGCCGGGTGGAAGTTATGCCAGAGGAAGCCAAGCGAACACCCGAGCAGCGCCGCTGCAAGTACTGCGACGAGGTACTGCCCGTTCGCCGTTGCGATGACACCGATCCATGCCGTTGCGATCGCGGTGACTCCCGAACTCAGTCCGTCCATATTGTCGAGCAGGTTGATCGAGTTGACGATCCCAACAACCCACAGCACCGTCACGACTGCGTTGATCCATTGTGCACCAAAGGCCTCGACACGCACCTCGGCCTGCCACAACCCGATTCCCGCAGCGATCTCGCATACGAGGCGCACAATCGGTCCGAGGTCGCGCAAGTCATCGAGCAGACCAACCACGGCGAGCGCCGACGCGATACCTAGAACAATGACCAGTTCTGAATGTGATGCGGTCGCGTCATTCAACAGTGCGCCGATGGCAACTGCGATGACAAAAGAGAGGAGCATCGCGATTCCCCCCAAATACGGGATTGTTTCGGTATGGCTCTTGTGCCCGCCCGGGGAATCAAGGATCTCACGTCGCTGCGCGTAGCCCCGGACGAGCGGCGTCAGCACGAGCGCAAGAAGAAACGCGGCACTGAAGGCCTTCCCGTAGTTGAGAAGGTCCTTACCTTCGACCGCAACCGCGAGCGGCGAGGCGGTCACAGAACCTCGACGCGTTCTCCCGTGACGCGCCTGCGTGTGTCGAATACCGCTCGCGCCGTGCGCGCAACATGTTCGTAGTCAACGTTGTCATGATCGGTGAGGATGACAACCAGATCGGCAGCCTCGAGCACAGCATTGCTGAGTTCGACATGTTCGACACCTTCGGGGATTTGGCGAGCTAGCACGTGTCCATCCGCCGCTTGCACCTTCGCTCCGGTGGCAAGAAGGCGATCTGCAACGTGAATTGCAGGAGACTCACGCGCATCTCCCGTGTTCTTCTTGTATGCCAACCCGATGAGGAGGACCGTGCTGCCATTGAAGGCTTTCCTCTGGCGGTTGAGAATCTCGCCGATTCTGGTCACCACATACGCGGGCATCTGCTCGTTCACGTCATTCGCAAGTTCTACGAACCGGAACGGGCGCTGCAAGACGCGGCGGACCTGCCACGAGAGATAGGTCGGGTCGATCGGAAGGCAGTGACCACCGACACCCGGCCCAGGGGTGAATCGCATGAATCCGAACGGCTTCGTCGAAGCAGCGTCGATCGCTTCCCATACGTCGATCCCAAGTTGGTTCGCGAACACTGCGAGCTCGTTCACCAGAGCGACATTCACGTGTCGGAAGGTGTTTTCGAGGAGCTTCGTGAGCTCGGCTTCCTTTGGCGTGCTCACGCTCACGGTGCGCTCAACAAGCGCGCTGTAGAATGCGTCGACGTGCTTGAGTGATTCCGCGTTGATCCCAGAGACAACTTTGGGAGTGTTGATGAATGTCCATGTTGGGTTGCCAGGGTCGATGCGCTCGGGGCTGTACCCAACGTAGAAATCGACGCCGGCTTTGAGGCCGGAACCCTTTTCGAGGATCGGCACCAGCAGTTCTTCGGTCGTCCCAGGGTAGGTGGTCGATTCAAGTACAACGGTGCACCCAACCGTCACGCTCGGCGCGATGAACTCTCCTGCCTTCTCCATAAAGGTCAAGTCGGGCATGCCCTCATCGAGCGGTGTCGGCACGGCGATGACCGCCACGGAAAATTCGCCGCAGGCAGCCGCATCGGCGCTCGCCATAAAACGGCCACTCGCAATCGCGGCGGCAAGTTCAGCGTTGGGGATGTCTTCGACGTAGCTCTCGCCAGCGTTCAGCGCCTTGATTTTCCGAGGGTCTGCGTCGATGCCGACAACATTGAAACCGACGGCGACTGCTCGCATCGCTACGGGCAAACCAACGTACCCCTGCCCAATAACAACAATCGTCTCGGAAGCTCGATCAATCATGGTGCACGATTCTTGCAGGTCCAGCTCTGCGGATTGCTCTTCGAGCAAGCGCTCGCTCGGGCCTGTCGGTTGCACGACATAGGCCAATTCGCTCGAGTATTCCGCCGCTCGTGGTTCGCCAAAGCGTGCGTCATATCTATTGCGGCTCGCGTCGTCGCCAGAAGTACCGGGATTTCGACGACGCACCGGCAGTAGCCTGCCCAGCCTCAGGAGGTTGTGCATGCAGAAGCTCGTGTCCAAAATGAAGACGTCATGGTTCGCGAAGGCATCATTCGTGTTCGTCGGAATACGGTGCTTCTCGATTTTGGGAATGTCCTGGAGCGCGTTTCCCGACACGCAGACATACACCGTCTTGGATTTCACAGGAGTGCACACAACTCGCGGTTGGACGCTCCCGCTGCTCTACTGGATTGTGCGCCCCAATGTCGCCCGAGTTGCCGCTCAGTTCCTCATCGCCACCACAGCATGGATCACCGTTGCAGCGACTTTCAAGAAGCGGATCCACCATCTAAGAGTGCAGCAGCTCGCCGTCGCGGGTTGCTTCCTAGTCGGCGTGTCGTCGACGGTCGTCGGGTGGGACCTTGCTCTGTTGTCGGAATCGCTGTCGATTTCGCTCGGTGTTCTGATGATCTGCGCCTGGCTCGCCTTCGCACGGTCTCCGAACGGAAGGCATCTCGCGATCCTCGGGGCATGCACCTTCCCCTTCGCGTTTATCCGGCAAGGCAGCATCCCGGCGCTCGGCCTCGTTGGCCTCGTGGCATTGCTGCACGGCTTGCGGTATCGCAAATTTCGTACCTGGGTAGTTGCTGCGGTCATCACGCTGTCCGCAACATCATGGGCCGTCTATTTTTCTTCCCAAAATGATGGGATTCTCTTGTATAACCGCTCACAGATCTTGGCGACGCGGATTTTCCCGAACGAGCAGTACCTTGCGTGGTTCGAGCGTGAGGGCCTTCCCGTCTCACCACAGTTGAAAGCCAATGCGGCAAAATGGAATCAGAGCGCAGAAGCACAGTTTGCCGTGCAAGGTGATCCGGGATTGATTGCGTGGCCGTTACCCAGCTTCACGAAGGCTTACAAGAAATTTGTGCTCACGCATCCGAAATATGCGCTGTTCCATTGGTACGAAAATCGCGATGATTTTGCAGCGTCGGTACCGGGGGTTTCGGTGACGACGGTCCTTCCGTCAGCAATCGACAGCACCTTTGTCGCAGGGGGCGGCGCTACCAGCGTTCTGGTCCTCAGCGCGATCAGCGCAACCCTCGTCTTGTTCTTCCGCCCAAAACGCCAGCGCGGAGATCCTCATTTGAGACGGTTCGGATTCGCGATGGTTGCCTTGTTCATTCCGTGGAGCATTGCAATTTGGCTCACCGTTACTCTGGACCTCAGCAGAATCGGTGTAACCACCGCCGTGTGCCTGCACCTTGGCGTGCTTGCACTCGTTTGCGCGGCGCTCGACGGGGCATTTGAAACGAGCGAAACAGCCGACGAGGCACCCGCTGCCTGAACGAATGCTTCGTTCTAGACAGCGCGTGCAGACGCGATGGTCTCGTTCAGGATTTCGTCGAGCGATTTCTCAGGCGTCCATCCTGTCAGTGCGTTCAAGCGGCTCGTGTCCGGAACACGACGGCGCATGTCCTCGAACCCTTTGGCGTACGCCTGGTCGTAGGTGATATGCACAATGTCTGACGTCGAACCGCTCAGTTCTTTGATGCGCTGAGCGAGCTCGTTCATTGAAATTTCAAACGGCGATCCGATATTGAACGTCCCGCCAATCGCGCCTTCGTGATCCAGCAACTCGAGCACCGCTCGCACCACATCGTGCACGTGGGCAAAGCAGCGAGTCTGTTCCCCATCGCCAAATACCTGGATCGGATCTCCCGCAAGCGCCTGTTGAATAAACCGCGGAATCACCATTCCGTAGGCCGGAGACTGGCGCGGTCCGACGGTGTTGAAGAAGCGCGTGATGATCGTCGGAAGTCCCCGCTCCTGGTGGTACAGATTCGCCAAGATCTCGTCGACGGCTTTCGCTGTCGAATATGACCATCGAATGGTGCTTGGGGTTCCGAGCACGCGATCCGATTCCTCATTGAGCGCATCGGACTCGTTCTTGCCGTATACCTCGCTGGTCGAGGCCACCATGATTTTCCGGTTGTAGCGCTGTGCTGCACCGATCACATTCTCCGAACCGCGGACGTTGGTCACAAACGAACGCAAGGGCTGTTCGACGATGAGTTTCACGCCGACGGCCGCGGCAAGGTGCACGACAACATCGGCTGCGTGCGTGAGCTCGTCAACGATGAGTTCGTCGAGGATCGAGCCGTGCACAAATTCGTAGCTGTCATTGCCCGCGAACCGGTCGACGTTCGATTGCTGCCCTGTCGCCAGGTTGTCCAGCACCGTCACGCGATGTCCCGCCGGCAGCAACGCATCGATGAGATGCGAGCCAATAAAGCCAGCGCCGCCCGTAATCAAGTAGTGCTTCGGTTCAGTCATTTCGATGCTCCTGAAGGTTGTTTCGTGAATGCTGCTCGCATTGCGTCGACGGTTTCGATGAGGCCGTCTCGCAATGTCGTACTTGGCTTGTATTGAAATGCCTCTTTTGCCGAGCTGATGTCGGCGTGGGACTCGCGCACGTCGCCAGCTCGCGCGTCCCTAAACGCTGGTTCGAGATGCGTCCCGGTTATCTCGCCGATGTGCTCCAACAAGTCGAGCAGAGAGTGGGGTTCGCCCCGGGCGATGTTGAATACTCCCCCGCTGACTGCGGCGGCGGGAGCAATCGTCGCCTGAACGACCGCTGCTGCCACGTCTTTCACGAAGGTGAAGTCGCGCGTTTGGAGGCCGTCGCCGTCGACCTGTGGTCGTTGCCCATTGAGCGCTGCGTCGACAAAACGCGGAATGACCGCGGCGTACGCAGAGTCGGGGCGTTGCCTCGGGCCAAACACATTGAAGAATCGGAGCGCGACTGACTCAAGCGCGTGCAACTCATGCATCACGCGGGCATACAACTCCATCGTGTACTTCGATACGGCATACGGCGAGCGCGGGTACACAGGCCCGGTGTCAGACGCCGGCAGTGGAACGCTCCCCCCGTATACAGACGACGACGAGGCCACGACCACGCGCGGCACCGAAGCGCGGACGGCGGCATCCAGCACCGTGAGGCTCCCAGTCGCGTTCGCGTGATGCGTCGCAAGTGGGTTCTCGACCGATCGCGGTACCGAGCCGATCGCGGCGAGATGCGCCACTGCGTGACATCCCGAGACGAGTTCTCCGACGAGTCCAGGATCGGTGATGGTGCCAATCGTGAGTTCGGCTGGCGCACAGACCTGCGTGGCGATCCCGGTCGAACAATCGTCGAGCACGCGCACGTTCCATCCTTCGTCGAGGAATGCCTCGACGACGTGGGATCCAATGAAGCCGGCACCACCCGTGACCAACACTGTGGAGGGTGATGTCGTCATCCTGAAATGCTTCCCCTTGGATTCATGAGTTCTTCGTACCCTTCAGCAACCCGCGCAACCATCGCGGCCGTCGAGAACTGTTCGTGGCAACGGATTCTTGCCGCATTCCCGAGCTGAATTCGCACCGCAGGGTCAGCGAGCAACTCCGATGTGGCGTCCGCGAGGGCGCTCACTTCGAGTGGCACGACGCGGCCGGTGACTCCATCGACAACAACTTCCGAAACCGAGCCGACATCAGTTGAAACGACCGGCACACCGCACAGGCCCGCTTCAATCAGCGAATACGGCATCCCCTCGTTGTCGGATGTGAGCAGCACAAGGTCGCTTGCGTTAAGGATCGTGCCGACATCAGGTCGAAATCCCAAGAAGGTCATGCGGTCGGCGATGTCGCCAGCGCGGGTCTCCGTCTCTGCTCGCAAATCCCCGTCTCCGAGGATGAGGAACCGCGCATTCGGCACTCGGGCGCAGACCGCTCGAGCGACATCAACGAGACGATCGGGGCGTTTGATCTTCGTCAATCGACCAACAAATGCGACGACGAGATCTGAGTCCGCGACGCCGAACTCTTTGCGAGCCGCCTCTCTGTCAGATCCGGGCGGCACGTCGAGTCCTGGGACGATTACGCGGTATTTCGAAGGCGCACCAATACGATGAGCGAGCAGAGCGTCACGGACGTTTGCTCCCTCTGAATTGATTTGATCGGTCTTCCAAGCGAGCGCACGCTCGACCCAGACGACGAGGCGGGTCTTTGTCGGCGAGAAATATCCATTGAGAAGATGCCCGTGGAAAGAATGTACGAGCTTGGGTCGTGGGCGAACACCCGAGATCATCGCAGCGATCCGGCCGAGCACGCCGGCCTTTGCGGTATGCGTATGGATGATGCGCGGACGAAACGCACGGATCTCTTTCACCAGTGCCCACAGGGCCCGCAAGTCGCCGGTCGCTTGGATGTTTCGACCAAGGCCTGGAATGACCTCGGCATCGAGTTCGATTTGTTTCAACTCCAGGTAATCATCCTCGCCTTCACCGACCGAACCGATCAGCGTGCGGTTTTCGAACCGCTGCGGACTGAGTCCCTGCGTCAGGGCAATGACTGCGATGGCCGGGCCTCCCACATTCATGCGTGCGATTACCCGAAGTACGCGACACTTCTCCGCGGCGTCCACGTTGCCAGTACCGTCTTGCTTGTTCACTCGCTGAGCCTTTCGAGACACCATGACCACAAAAATCCTGTTCTTCATACCTTCGCTCGAACTCGGTGGTTCGGAGCGGCAACTCGCGACCCTGATCGAGGGCATCGCCCGGCAGCGTGCGGAGTTGGTTCCTTATCTTCGCGTGCTGACGATGTTGAAGGGCAACGGGCCCTTCGCGGCACCGATTCGCGACCTAGGAATCCCTGTCGACTGCCTCAATCTGCACTCGACCTATGACCCGCGTGGGCCGGTGCGTCTTCGCTCATACCTTCGCCGGGTTGCGCCCTCCGCTATTCATTCATCGTTGGCCCCGGCGAATGTCGTCGCGGGCCTCGCACGCTCGAAGGGAACGCGCGTCGTATGGAACTTTGGAAATGAGGGACGTAACCAGGCACGACGCAACATCCTCGGCTGGGCCACCGAATCGATCTCTCGCATATTCGCCCGCCGGGCAGATGTCGTGCTGTGCAACGCAGAATCCGTTGCCCGCTATCTGCATTCCACTGGGTTTGCCGAGGGACAGGTTCACATTATCGAGAACGGGATCGATACGGTTCGTTTCCGCCCCGACGCAACGCGAAGGCTGGAGACTCGCACCGCTCTTGGAATCGAACCCGAGCAGATTCTGATTCTCGGCATGGGTCGATCCGTGCCGGAAAAGGACTGGCCAACTTTTGTCGAGACCGTCGCGGAATTGCGCCGCCGTAACAGTGCCGTGAGTGCCATCATCGCTGGGGGCGCATCTGAAGCCGAGCGAAACGCATTCGAGCAGATGGCATCTGATTTGGGTGCGGCCGGATGCGTGCGGCATCTCGGCCCGCAGTCGGCACCGGAACGACTCCTCAATGCCTGTGATGTCTTCCTGCTGGCGTCAGTTCATGAGGGCGGGCCCAATGTCGTCCTTGAAGCGCTCGCGAGTGGCACGCTCGTGGCGGCCACTGCGGTCGGAGACGTACCCCTTCTGCTGCCAGCAACGGTCTTGGCGCCCTCCGGCGACCCTCACGCCCTCGCTGACGCGGTTGAGCGAGCAATCGAATCTCCGCCGGTTGCACTGCCGGAGCGATATCAACAGTCAGTGTTCGTTGATCGGACCCTGCAGGTCGTGCTCGTCGAGTAGCACTTCGCTGCGCCGCCGCGCCGCGGCGGCAATTCGCTCTCGCGCCGCGTCATGCCAGAGCTGGAACATCAGCACGGTCCACACCATTGGTGTGGCAACCACCACGCCGTCTCGATGGTTCTCCCACACTGAACGCACGACCTCGGCATCGAAAATCTCGCTCCGAGATAGCGCGCGCTCGCTGAGTTCCGCCTCAGTGAGCTCGCGCAATTCCTTCCGCATCCACTCACCGATCGGAACACCGAATCCCATCTTCGGGCGGTCCACGAGCTCGTCAGGAATATGCCGCTTCAGCACCGCGCGCAACGCAACCTTTCCGCCCGTCGCATCGACCCGATCGGTATCGGGCAGTTGCCACGCCGTCGAGAACACCGTCGGTTCAAGCATCGGGATTCGCGACTCCAAGCTGACTGCCATGCCAGCACGATCCACCTTGGTGAGGATGTCCTCAGGGAGATATGAGAGCGTGTCCACCAACATCGCTTGCTCATATCGCGTCGGCGCTCCGGGCCACGCGGAAGGCGTACGTGGCATCGTGGCCGGCTCTCGCCCAGAAAGCATCACGGAGTCGGGATTCATCCAGAGTGAAACGAACGGCAGGTACCAGGATTCCGGTCCGCCATCGAGAATCTGTCCGAGGCGACCGATCTTGTGTCCGACACCCTTCGGCGCACGCTCACCGAGTCGCGCGAAACTCCGGTCGATTCGTGAAAGCCCGCGTTCGGAAATCTTGCCGAGACCGCGCGCCGCGACCCGTGCTGCGGCGGGCGGAATCCGATCGGCGCGGCGGGCATGCTTTTCGAACAAGGCATATCGCTGGTAGCCGCCGAAGAGTTCGTCACCACCATCGCCTGAGAGCGCGACCGTTACTGATTTGCGGGCAAGTTTCGAAACTAAGAAGGTCGGAATTTGGGATGAGTCGGCGAAGGGTTCGTCGTACATCTCTGGAAGGTCGGCTACCACATCGATCGCGTCCTGCGGGCGAACGCGAAGTTCCGTGTGATGAGTGCCAAGATGCTTGGCGACTTTTTGAGCCCACGCCGATTCGTCGTACTCCGCCTCCTCGAAGCCGATCGTGAACGTGTGCACGGGCTTTGTATCGATGTCGCTCATCAGCGCGACGACCAATGAGGAATCGACTCCGCCCGAAAGAAATGCTCCAAGCGGCACATCGGAAACAAGCCTTCGCTTGACGCTCGCTCTCAATGCATGTTCGACCAGGTCGAGGCGCTCATCGCGAGGCAGCGATGCCACCTGCGGGCGCGTTCCCATTGCACTCCGTGCTTCGGATACAGGGTCGTAGTACCGGTGGATTCTGGGCGCAGCGCCGATCACCGGGTCGAGTTCGAGCCAATGCCCGGGTGGCAGTTTGGAGATGCCCGCCCAGACGGAACGCGGGGATGGCACATATCCATATCGCAGGTAGGCGGCGATTGCATCCTGATCAAGCTGCCCAGTGAACCCTGTTGCTACCTCGAGCGATCGTGGCTGCGAGGCAAACACGAATCTCTTCCCAACTCGCCCGTAGTAGAGCGGCTTCTCACCAAACCGATCTCGACCGAGCACGAGTCTGCGGGTCGACCGATTCCACAATGCAAAGGCGAACATTCCGTCGACCTTCGACAGCGTGGGTTCAATCCCCCACTGCACGAACGCTTCGAGGAGCACTTCCGAATCCGAAGTGCCACGCCAATTTCGCTCCAAGAGCAGCGGACGGATGTGCTCAGCGTTGTAGATCTCACCGTTGTAGGTGAGGACCCAGTCTTCGTTATGCGACACCATCGGTTGGTGACCAGCATGTGAGAGGTCGACGATCGAAAGTCGGCGGTGGCCGAACGCGACACCAGCGGCAGGATCAATCCAGATGCCAGCATCATCCGGTCCGCGGAACACCATTTGATCGCGCATCGTGATGACCTCGCGCGCGAGTTCATCCTCGCCAAGTTCGTGGGTCAGATCAAGGCATCCAACAATGCCGCACACAGTGATTCCGATCTCGGGTGTTATGCGAACTCTGGAGCGAGGGCGCGAATGTCGGCAAATACTAAGAAAACTCTATTCGGATGCAACCAGATGTATCCGTCTAGCGTCTCAATTGCGTGACAGTCACTCATGAGGCCTCAGTTTCGGATAACCAGGGAGATGCGCCGAGGCGCGGACCCCTCTTCGCTCGCTACGCGATCAGCGCGTCGGTTCAACTTGGAGCGCTTGCCGTCGCCGCGCTGGCGCAGGTGCGCCGACCGGCAGACATCTTGGACCCGGGCGGCCTGCATGATTCTGCCGTTCGAATCGTTCACAGCTGGAATGGCGTGGTCCCCCCATCGCCCGCACGCCTGCACGCGCTCACTGGCAGCCGCACGTGGGGCTCGGACCTATTCCAGGCATCAATCTACAAAGTGTTCGGCAATGAACCGACCGCTGCACGAATCGTGTACGCACTGATCACAGCGCTCGTCGCGCCATCAATTTGGTGGATTACTTGCAGATTTACCCCGTCGCGTCGCGTACGTATGACTGCATTCGTTGTCGCGGCCTTTTGGCCCGCACTTATCTTCTGGACGATCCTTGGCCAAAAGGACGCCTACATGTCTGGGATCATGTGTTTCGGAGCTGCGTTAGCCATTTCGAGGCCCCGACCCTGGTCTGCAATTTTTCTCGGAGTGCTCGCGCTCGTAAGTTCGTATTTGAGACAGATTTCAGGTTTCGCCGTCGTGGTTTTCTTGATCGCGCTCGTGTCTGCACAGCGGCCGCACAAACACTGGCGCTCGATCGCGGTTTCGTGCCTCCTCGGAGTCGCGATCGCCGCCATTGGCGTGATCCCAACATATTTAGGTCAGGACGCGGGCGAGCTCACATACCAGCGCGTCGAGACCCACGAGGCGAAATCACACCGCAAAATTGTGAAACGAACAATTGTTTCGGTCAGCGAGGGCGGCTCAAGTCGACTCGCGTACCTTGTCGACCCCAAAGCGGTCATTCGCGGGACCGTCGGGCCGATCCCGTTCGTCGGGGACGACGCCGGAGAAGGCGCATATCGGTGGCTCTATCCGAACACGATGGTGTGGGCGCCCACCCTGGCACTTGGCATGCTCGGACTCTGGCACGCACTGCGGCGTCGGAAATATGAAGCCCTCGCTGTTCTCACCCTCATCGCGAGCTACATCGCGTTCTATGTCATATCGCTCGAAGGGCTCGGTCAACGTCAGCGGGTCGTCGTCGAACCGCTCATGATCCCTCTCGCAGCGCTAGGAGTCGAATGGCTTCGATCTACTCGCGTGCTGCGATCGCGGTCCTCAACGCACTGATCGTTTGGTTGGCGAGTGCCTCCGTCGAATGGTCCCTGATGACGCGCTCGCGCAATTCAATTGGCCAGTCGGGACGCTCTCGTCGGCGTTCGATCGCGACTGCGACGCACTGCGCAAGCGCCTGCTCATCACCAACCTGTGCCACGAGGGCTATGTCTGCAACGATGCGTGCGCTGTCGCCAGCGTCGGTCGCGACAATCGGACAGCCGCAGGCCATCGCCTCGATGAGCGTGTTTGAAACACCCTCGGTGCGCGAGCTTGAGACAACAACGGTGCACGCGTTGTAGATGGAAGGCAAGTCATCTCGTGCCCCGAGGAAATGGACAACGTCATCAATGCCGAGATTCTCAGCAAGTGATCGAAGGCCCGCTTCGCGTTCTCCGACATCAGCGCCCACGACGAGGAGTTGCATCGTTGAATTGTGACGGCGCAATAACGCTGCGGCCTGCAGAAAGGTCTCGTGATCTTTCGCGGCATCCAAGCGCGCGACGATTCCGACGACAATCGCCTCCGACCCGATACCCATCTCGGAACGAAGCGATGCCCCGAGTTGTGGATTGCGCACAAACACGTGCGCATCGACTGCATTTTCGATCAGCGTGCCCTTCGCTGGTGGGAAACCGTGACGCTCGTGCACTGCGCGTCCGCGTTGAGAGTTGTACATGATGCAGTCCACGCGCCGACTCAGCACGCGGGCCAGCCGATCAAGGAGTACGGAAAACCATCCGTATTCACGCGCGGAAATATCCGCGACCCCGATGCACCACGCGACGGCGCTCCTTCGTGCCCAGCGACGCGCCACCACCGACGCAATGTTGCCTTCGACGAGCATTCCGAGGATCGCATCGGGCGTGCTCTCGCTCACCGCCGCACGAAGGGACCGCAACGGACCCAGCAGGTCCCACCGAGACCGCTTCTGCAGCGAACGGAGCTCTACTCCTGCCGCAGCGATCACAGCTTCAAAATACCCACCCGGGTAGAGCGTGAGCACCGTCACGTCATGGCCGAATGCGCGCAGCTGCGGCGCAAGCAGCGATACTTGCCGTTCGCGTCCGCCCCGTTCGAGGGAGCGAATAATGATCAGTATGCGCACCGGAGCTTCATAGCATGCCTAACGCCTCGAACCGCCGCGTTTCGGCTGAGCGGCTCAGAATTACAACCGTTATTGACAGCTTGCAGCGAGCTGGCGCCGAGCGTGTCATGGTGGCGCTCTGCAACGAGTGGTCTCGGCTCGGGCATCACGTCACGCTCATCACGCTCGCTCCCCGGAAAGCCGGCGAGTTTGAACTCGATCCAAAGGTCGCACGTGTTGCACTCAACATTCGGCTCCCTCACTCGAAGTTCGAGGCCATTCGAAGCGTTACTCGAGAAGTGTTTGGTGTGCGGCGAGCGATCGTGCGGTCGCACCCCGATGTTGTGCTGTCATTCAACGACGTCACGAATGTCAAGACGTTGCTTGCAACAAGCACGACTCGTATTCCGGTGTTTGTCGCGGAACATGGAAATCCCCTTGTGCTCTCGCCACCACCGATTTGGGACCGACTTCGGAAGTGGACCTATGGGCGAGCGGCAGGCATCGTAATGCTGACCGAGGACGCACGCGTCTGGGCACAACAAGCGTTCCCGCACACGCCCAGCGTTGTGATGCCGAATCCAATCCGGCCGGTCTGCGATGGTCCGGCGCTGAGTTTTGGTGCCCCGACCATCGTCGCGATCGGACGTCTCTGCGACCAGAAGGGCTTCGACATTCTGATACAGGCATTCGAACAATGCGCGGCGAAACTGCCAGATTGGCAGGTCGCAATCGTCGGATCTGGCCCGCTACGTGGTCAGCTTGAGCAGCAAGCAGTCGCGGCTGGGCTCGCTGATCGAATCGCATTCCTTGGACACCTCGATGACCCTGATTCCGCGCTTCGGGCCGCTTCGCTGTTTGTCATGCCGTCACGATTCGAAGGATTCGGACTCGTTCTCGCGGAAGCGCTCTCTCTCGGTGTTGCCGCGATCGCTTCAGATTGCCCGAGCGGACCATCCGAGATCGTTTCTGATCGGGAGAATGGGATACTCGTCCCGCCCGAGAACCCCGAGGCGCTCGCCGCGGCGATCTACGAACTTGCAGTCGACCAAACCCTGCGAAGCCAGCTTGGATCAGCAGGCATCACCGTGCGGGAGAGGTTCGCTGTAGAAACGATCGCTGCGCGGTACCTTGAGGTGCTTCGGGGGACCGTCGCGTGATGATCGGACTATGCGATGACGGCTGCTGAAAACGGGCATGGCCGTGTGCGGATCTGTGCTGTCATCTACTGGCTTGAACGAGGCGGCGCCGAGCGGGTGCTAAGCACCCTGTGCAACGAATGGGCGGCGCTCGAACAGGACGTGACGGTGGTGACCGTCGCAGCGGCGAGCCACACAGAATTTGGACTGAGCTCTGCCGTCGCACGACAAAGCCTCACGCCGACCAAAGCGGCGGGTGGTCTGTCACGCCGAACGCGACCGCTACGCCGGCTACGACAACTTCGTTCGACGATACAAGCGCTCAATCCCGATGTCGTCGTTTCGTTCGGAGATCGAACAAACGTGATGACACTGCTCGCGCTCGTCAATACGTCGATCCCGGTCGTCGTCTCGGAGCGAACCGACCCACGGAGGATTCCGCTCACATGGATCATGGAACGTGTTCGTAGCGTGACGTATCACCGTGCCGCTGCGATAGCGCTGCAGACCCAATCAGTACTGCCCTGGGCGCAGCAACGATTTCCGACGCTACGAACTCGAGTGATTCCCAATCCGGTCGCGCCCGCCCAAACTCACGCACTCAGTGGCGCCCGTAACCCATACATCACCTGCGTTGCGCGCTTTTCGCAGGAAAAGGGGGTTGACGTTCTCATCGACGCGTTCGCTCGAGCGGGAGTGCGTGCGTCTGGCTGGCGATTGCACCTCGTTGGGGATGGGCCGCTCCGTTCACAACTTGAGGCCCAAGTGCGAGAACTCGGAATCTCAGACTCGGTCGTGTTCCATGGTCGCGTCCACGATCCCGAGGCGTACCTGGTTGCTTCACAAATTGCAGTTCTGCCTTCGCGAGTCGAGGGTTTCCCGAATGCGCTGCTCGAAGCGATGGCGGCGGGGACCGCAGTGATCTCGACGGATTGTGAAAGTGGCCCGAGCGAGATTGTCACTCACGGGATCGACGGTCTCTTGGTTCCTACTGACGATCCAGATGCGCTCGCCACGGCCATCGTTACCCTCACGTCAGACCCAGAGCTCCGAAAGCGTCTCGGTCATGCTGGCGCTTCGGTCACGACACGCTTCGCGCCGCAGGCGATTTCTGAAGCCTGGCTTTCCCTCTTTCGAGAAGTCGCGTCGACTACAGCTGCAACGCGGTCGCGTCGTCCGCGCCCATCACACGACTCGCCTGAGCGAGCTGCGCGAATCGACCATTCGCCTTGAGAAGGGCTTCGATGGATCCCGTTTCAACGACAGCTCCGTGCTCGAGCACGACGACGGTGTCCGCCATCTCGATCGTCTTCAAGCGGTGCGCGACGATGAGCACCGTGCACGTCCCCTTCAAGTTCGCAAGAGTGCGCCGCACTTCTTCTTCGGACTCTGCGTCGAGCGCGCTCGTGGCCTCATCGAGAATGAGCAGGCTCGGTTCGCCATAGAGCGCTCGGGCGAATGCCAATCGCTGACGTTGACCACCGGAGAGACCCGCACCCATCTCGCCGATCGGTGTATCGATCCCGTGCGGCAACCCCTCGATAACCTCACGCAGGTTGGCTCGATCGAGGGCGCGCCACACCCGCTGAGGATCCGGGTTTGGTTCGCCGAATGAAACATTCGCTGCGATGGTTCCAAAGAGGAGCGTCACGTCTTGCGCAACGATCCCGAGTCGCTGTTGCCATTCGATTCTGTGCGCGCCTTCGAGTGGGCGACCATCGACAAGGATCGACCCACCAGTCGGTGGCAGGAGCCCAGATGCGAGGTCCATTATGGTGGTCTTCCCGCCGCCGGATTGCCCGACGAGCGCAACGCACTCGCCGCCCGGCACTTCAAGATGGAAGTGCTCGAGCACCGCACGTTCTGCCCCCGGGTACCGATAGCTGACATCGCGAAACACGATTCCCGGAATCGATGTCGTCGGGGTCGTTGGGCGAGCGGGAGGGAGCGCAATATCAACGCCCGTGTGAGCCTCGATAACCAGTGAATGCTCTTCAAGCCACGCGAGCTCCGACGCGGCCTGGAGGAAGTAGTGCTGTGCCGCCTGGAGCCTGGGCACAATCCGGTAGAAGATCGGGAGAAACACGAGGAATTTGACGGCATTCGCTGTACTCGAGAACGCGGCGAGGTAGAGCACCGGGGCGACAAAGACAACCGCCGCCGAATCGAATACGAGGCGCGTCGCGGGGAGGAGTTTCGAATACCGCGTGCGCAATGACGACACCGACGTGTTCTCGGTCGAAATGAAATGGAAGGCTTCATTGCGACGACCGCTCAGCATGAACAGTTTTGCGGCGCGAAATACTTCTGACGTCACGGACGACAAGCGAGTCGCAGCCTTCGACAGGTCTTGGTTGATCGAGTAAGTCCGTCGACCAAAGCGCTGGTAGAAGACACCGATGAGCGAGCCAAACACGCACGCTGCCAGCGTCATCGCCGGTGCGACGACAAATGCACCAAGGGCCAGCATCATGCCTGCCCCAGCCTGACCGAGGCCGCCGAGAATCGCCATCACTCCAAGGTTGATATGGAACGGATTGTCGACGACCGATTTCTGAAGCGCGCCGCTCCGTTCCAACGTCATTTCTTCCCACTCGAGGGAAAGCACTCGATTCGCAGCTTCATTTCGCGTCCGCCGTTCCGCGTCTCCCGCCATCCCGACCATCATGCGTTCGCCAAAGTAGCGAGCGACCGCCGCAATCATCCCGAACACCACGAAGGACGCGAATGCCCATTGGGCAAGTCGGTCTCCTGTGAGCCCAAGAAACGAATATTTGCCGCCACTCGATTTGCCGCCACTACTGATGAGACCCGAAC
>JBARPG010000245.1:0-24968 GCA_049642885.1 Acidimicrobiia bacterium
AACTGCGACGTTCGTCATCGTGAACGAAGTCGTGTGCCCAAAACTGCCGTCGGTGGCAGTGACTTGATACGAACCCGCCACTCCGTTCGCAGTGAATGCAGGCGCGGTCGCGACACCATTCGCGTCCGTCTTCACCGTGACGCTCGTTGACTGCGCAGACATCGCACCCGATGCCGCGAAGTCTCCAGAAGCGCCAGACGATGGAGCTTCAAACGTCACGTCATACCCGGCCTCGACTCGATCGCCGGAACGGTCACGCACCTCAACACTCATCGGCGAACCGAACGATGTGCCGGTGTTCGAGGACTGCCCATCACCGGCGGCGGGTGCAACGGCGTGTGGCACACCAGTGTCAATCGCGACGAGCTGATTGAGCATGAAGTTCGCGATCCAGAGCCGGCCATCGGGACCAGGCGTCACTGCATACGCGTAGGGTGCCGCTTCTGGGATCACAAAGCGTTCGAGCGATCCATCGCTCGGGTCGAGCCTCACGACCTGTCCGAAGGCTGCGTTCTCCGAGACTGGGATCAGGGGGGCCCACACGTGCCCGTCCGGGCCCACGGTGATTGCCAAGTACGGGATCGCATCCGGTGAAACTCCCGTGAGCGAATGGATTCCGTATTGCGGGCCGACCGTAAACGATTCAACTGTGAAGTCGGTGGTCGAGAAGTGTCCGATCGAGCCGAGGTTCGGATCAGTAAACCAAAGGTCACCATCAGGCGTTGCTGCCAAAGAGAACGCAAGGGCGTCTGGATTGCCGAGCGAATGGGCAGTCATCGTTCCATCGGGTGATACTTCGATGATCCGACCGTTCGCGACATTGCCAGAACGATCATTGCCGCCTATCCAGATTCTGCCTTTGCTGCTCACGACTCCCCAGGCTTGGGTGTTCTCGGGCAGCGGGAAGAACGATTGTGCCCCGTCAGGGGTAACTCGAACTGCGAAACTCGGATGCGGTTGCCCGTTGTTATTCCAGGCATCCTGATTGCTCATCATCGTCCAGAGGCTGCCATCAGCACCCGCGGCGATGAATGAGAACTCGTCGAAGCGATCAGGGCTTGGCGGCGTGATGTCTGAGATGGAGATGGTGCCATCCATGGCGATGGCACCGATGATCGCGCTCCCTGGGACAGCTTGCGTGGCGCGTCGCGCACCGTTGAACCAGACACGGCCATCGCCTCCGACAGCCATCATCCCTGGATCGATTTCCAAGGGAAGGGGAAACAGAACGTTTCCGGTTCCATCCGGGGCCATCCGGCCGATCCAACCACGTCCATCTTCACCTTTGCCGATGGTCGTGTACCAGAGGTTCCCATCAGGCCCGGCGACGAGCCCGATCGGACCCACCGCACCGACCAAAAACGCATGGTGTGTGAGTGTGCCATCCGGGGCGACCTCACCGACACCCAGATTTCCGAACTTTCGGGCAACAAGCACGTTGCCATTCGGAGCCGACACCATCGCCCCGAGTTGCGCGTTCGGCTCCGGGTACAGAAGGAATTCGGTCGTGGTGCAGTCGGGCTCAATCCGTGCCACGGCACCTGTGTAGTTTCCCGACGCCCACACGTTTCCGTCCGATCCGCGCACGACACGTTCTGGGGAGAACGACGTGGAGGCGCAGGGGGTAATGGTCCCTGTCATATCGACGCGCGTCATTCTCCAATATCCGCCGTCTGCTACCCAGAGGTTGCCGTCAGCACCGACCGTCATGTCGCGGGACCAGCCGACTCCCGGGTAGGAGGTCACAACAAGTGCTGACCCATCAACTTGGTCCCCCGGTACAAAGGCCGCAAGCCCGTTACTGCCCACATACCAAATGCGGCCATCCGGAGCGGAAGCCGCGGCGGATTCCCAGGTGACGTCCGGTGCGGTCATGACTGCATAGCTCCCATCCGGTGCGACACGGAAGACTTGTTGCGTATTCGTGGCAAAGATCCAAAGGTTTCCGTCAGGGCCCGACACAATCCTTCGCAGGCCGAGATACGTCGTTGGATCAGAACGGAGATCGAATTTGGTTGCAACTTCATCAGGAGTGATCCGCCAAACGACCCCTGAATTGGCGATGAACCAAATATTGCTGTCAGGGTCCGAGACTCCGCCCTGAACATCCGTCAACTCAAGTCCGACTGGAACTTCATGTTGCGAGTCAATATCGGCGCCGTGAGTGAGGCCTCCACCCCGGATCACGGTCCAGAGCGAATTATCGGCACCCAGCACCATCAACTCCGCGCTGGTGACCGCTCGCTCCGGAACCTCAAAGGCTTCGGTGAACCCAACCGCTGCCCCAGCGGGCAGCGAGGAGGTCAACGGGATCATCACAGAGACCAGCGAGACACAACCCGCGATCGATAGCCACCTGGGCAGAAAATGTTTCATGCCTGCGCTATCGGCAGGAATCGTGCGCCCTTGAGGGTTGCAACCAGATGGCTACCGAAGCATAGCTACGCGTCTTTGCGGGTGACAGTGGCCGCGACCTCTGGTGGCGTTTCTGCCTGTGTTCCGGGAGTCAGCCCGTTGTTCCGAAACATGCTCATGAGCACGGAGGCCAGTCCTTCAAAAGACCCTCCTCCGCCCCCTGTCACGAGCACCTCCGGCATGATGTTGACCTGACCCTTGGCAATCGCCTCCACCATGGCCACGAGGGCAGTCGCTTGCGGGCCGAGTGCGTTGCGTTGCGCTTCGAATCCCTTTGCGCTGGCAAGACCGATGGCCTGGGTTGCCTCGGCGTTTGCCAGACCGACGGCCTGAGTCGCCTCTGCGCTCGCAAGACCAACTGCTCGGGTCTTCGAAGCTTCGGCATCACCCATCGCTTTCGTGGCATCGGCCGCGGCGTACGCGATCGCACGTTGTTTTGTCGCGTCGGCATCACCCATCGCCACCGTTGCGGCGGCTTCACCTTGGGCTTGCACCTTGCGTGACTCGGCCTCGTTCTGTTTGATGTTGATGCCAACCTGTGAGCTCGCGAGTTGTGCTTGCATATCGGCCATCCCGCGCGCCTTTTCCATTTCAATGCGAGCGGTTTCCGCGCGTTGCTGCTCTTCGTACGTGGTCTTTTCCTGGTTCGCAATCTCTCGACGGGTCAGCACCTCGACGAGTTCAACTGGGAACACGACATCCTGGATATACACGCCCTTTGTCTCGACGTCGTATGCCTGGAGGTAGCGCGTGATGTGTTCGAGCGCAGCCTCTTGCACTTCCATACGGGTCTCGATGAAGCGAATGGCTTCTTGATCTTGCAGCGTGTTGCGGAAATGGTTTCCCACCGCGGAGGCCAACACTTCATTCACGAGGTTGGTCATCGTTCCCACCATCGAAATCACCTTCGGTGCTTTGGTGTCGGGCACGTGGATCTGTACTTGCAGCTCGATCGTGAAGATGAACCCTTCACGGCTCTTGCCTTCGATCGGGGCGAGGCTCGCATCGAGGCTGTGCGCCTGACTGACCTGCTTCGACCAGTTCAACGTGAGAATTGAGGTCGGGACAATCTCAGACGCGTAACAGCGCGGGTTGATCGGATACTTGCCGGTGCGCAGGGGCTCTTCCCAAATCCCGCGATGTCCCGGTTTGACGATGGACCCGAACTTGAACTCGGCCCCTGAGGTGTCGAGCGTGGGCAATCCAACGAACGCTTTGATCACGGCGACTTCGCCTTGGCGCACGACCAACATCGGCACCATCTCGACCTGCACGAGAAATGGGTTCAGCAGGTACGCGCCGTAGAGCAGCGGGTCATGTTGCAGACCGATGCGCCCACCATTGCTCAGGAAGGCTTGGAAATCTTGGTAGTTGTTGTGCAGGTCGTTCTTCGAGGCCAAGAGGCGCTCGATGATGCTCACATCTTGGTGATGACCGGCCGGAAGTGCCGGCACGGGACCATCTGATTCGACAAGTGCTGACCCGGCAAGCGCTTCCACCTCTTCAGCAGATGCGAGGTCGGCCCACCCGCCAAGTCGCGATGCGATATCGCTCGCACCAAGAGGCTCGCCTTCGAGGACGGTGATGATGCCGACCATATCGCGCTCGCCCGACGGAGAGATGATGACGACGCGAAGTTGTTCCGGTGCCAGCCCGAAGCTCTCGGGGCGCAACACGCCGCGGTTCGCTTTCTGCGCTGCCTGCATATCAGGAGACACCGCCATGCCGTACACGTTGTGCGCAGTCAGCACCAAAAAGGCCGCGGGGTGGATCGGGATCAAGGTCCCCGGAGGAAGCACCGGGCGCTGCACGCCCTTTTGCCCGCCGTTGCTCACGAAGGTCTGAATGCTCGAGAAGTTGCCGAACTCCGACTTGTAGAAACCCGACTTCGCCCCGATCGGCAGAGCCTGACCAACTTGGGCGATCACGACACCGATCTCACCGGCCGGCACCTGCACCCATGGAAACTTCTTCACGGTGTAGACGGGCCAGAGCTTGAATCGGAGCCCCGGCATCAGCAGGTCGGCTTGGTAGCCAGCTTCGCCGTGGAACGCGATGGGGTTGTCGTCCTTCAGTTTTCGGAACGCAAACCGTTTGTTGACGAGACCGACTTCGGTCGGTCCAATCGAGGTGAATGAACGGAGTGCGAGGAAGGCAGCTATTCCGAGGAGGATGAGTACTGCGATTGCAGGTGCGGCCATCGAGGTTGCGAGCATGTGCTTCGTCTTCTTTCTTCGTTGTGTTCTACATAGGACGTCCAACGCGGCGATGCGGTTGTTTATTCCCACACCGATGACCGTTCCCATATCGGCCCTCGCGCAGGGAACTTGAGCGTTGACCGCTAGCCTCGCCCGCCATGGCAACTACACATCTTGGCGACACTCCCGTTCAGACCGCAGGCGACCTCCCGGTAGTCGGAGCTGCGGCTCCAGCATTTGCACTCACCCGGTCCGATCTCAGTCCTGTTTCCCTTGAGGACTTCGCAGGCAAACGCGTGATCTTGAATATCTTCCCGAGCATCGACACCGCCGTATGCGCGATGAGCGTGCGCACCTTCAACACCGAAGCTGCGGCACTCGAGAACGCGGTCGTCGTGTGTGCCTCGGCCGATCTCCCCTTCGCTCTCTCACGATTCTGCGGAGCCGAGGGTATTGAAAATGTGATCACTGCATCAACGTTCCGGAGTGATTCGTTCGGAAGTGACTACGGCGTGAAAATGATCGACGGGAAGCTTGCAGGGCTCATGGCCCGGGCCGTCGTTGTGATCGATGAGTCCGGCACCGTCGCTCACGCGGAGCTCGTGCCCGCGATCGGTCAGGAACCTGACTACGCCGCCGCACTCGCCAGCCTCTAGTTCACTGCGAGTGCACACGCTCGCGGAACACCGCGACATTCGACGCAATCTCCCGCGTTGCTTTTGATTTGTTCATCGTGAAGTAGTGCAGCCCTGGCGCGCCACGACGCAGTAACTCTTCGGAGAGTTCAGTCGCCGCAACAATTCCCTCTGCTTCGACGCCGCCGGGCGTGTGTTCTGCCGCACGCAAACGATCTTCAACCGCGCGGGGGAACGCTGCCCCCGAAAGTTCCGCCATTCGTGCGACTTGCGCGAGGTTCGTCACGGGCATGATTCCGGGAATGACCGGCGTTGTCACGCCACGTTCCGCCATCGCATCGATGAACTCGGAATACACATCTGCCTCGAAGAACAGTTGAGTGACGGCGAAGTCCGCGAGCAGGAGCTTCTCCGCTTGAGAATCGAGATCTTCGGCTCGCGTCGCTGATGCTGGATGCCCTTCAGGGTGCGCGGCCACACCAATCGTGAAGTCGCCGCACGAACGCACGAGTGCGACGAGGTCGGTTGCGTGATCGAGGTCTGATGCAAGGTCACTGTCGCTCGGCAAGTCTCCACGCAATGCCAAAATGTGGCGGATGTCAGCGTTGTTGTAGCGCTCAAGAATTGCTTCGAGTTCGTCGCGTCGATGCCCGACGCAGGTGAGGTGCGCCATTGGGAGCATGGAGGTATCCGCACGAATATGCGAAACAATCTCGTGCGTGCGGTCACGGGTCGACCCGCCAGCCCCATATGTCACGCTCACAAAGTCGGGCGCGAGCAATTCCAATTCGTTGAGCGTGGCGAGCAGGGTTTCGCTCGCGGCTTCAGTTTTCGGCGGGAAGAACTCGAAGCTCAAGGTGACATGGTCAGCGAGCTTCTCGGGGATGGTCTGGAAACTCGGCACGAGGCACGACGATAGTTGCGCCCACCTGCATCGCGAGGACTCAATGTCGTGATCCACATGGCGGTCAGCCGCAGCCGAGCATACGATCACGCGCATGGGTGAGATGGTGACGTTTGCAAGCAATGGAACTACCGCAGGTGCGTACCTTGCGGTGCCGGAAGCTGGACCTGGCCCCGGGGTGATCGTGCTCCAAGAATGGTGGGGTCTCGTTCCGCAGTTGAAGGGCGTGTGTGATCGCCTGGCGGCCGAAGGCTTCGTGGCGCTGGCACCTGATCTTTTTCACGGCGAAATCGCGGAGCACACCGAAATGGACAAGGCCGCTCATTTGATGAATACCTTCCCTGCCGATCGCGCCGCACGGGATATGCACGGAGCGGTTGACTATCTGCTCGCGCATGACGCGACCCTTGGCAATGCGATCGGCATCGTCGGGTTTTGCATGGGCGGCATGCTCACCATGCTGCTCGCCGCACGCGAAGGAGATCGCGTGGCGGTAGCGGTGCCGTTCTACGGATACGCCGCGGGCGAAGGCGAACCCGATTGGTCGGGGTTGACGGCGGTGGTGCGCGGCCAGATGGCAGAGGACGACGGTTTCTTCCCAGCACCCGGTGGCGCCGAACTCGTGCAGCGACTCACGTCCATGGGGAAAGACGTCGTGTTCACCGTGTACGCCGGAACCCAACACGCATTCGCGAACGATGCAAACTCCATTGGAACGTATGACCCCGTCGCCGCCGAGGCCGCGTGGACCGCGTGCCTTGCCGCGTTGCGAGCGCACCTCCCGCTCTGACCGGAACATCTCTTGTTCTGGCCTGCGCATCTCTCGACAGAATTGCGTCCGAACCTGCGAGACTGGACACCTTGACGCCGTTGCGGTGAAGCACACAAGGAATGCGCATGCCACCAGAAAAACTCCAATGGAAACACCTCTTCGATGAGGTCGTCACCTCGGGCCTATGCACTGGATGCGCGGGGTGCGTCATCGTCTGCCCACATGACGTACTCGGCTACAAAGACACCGAAGGTGTCTACAAACCGTTCCAACTTGAAGCGGACTACGGCGGTCCCGATGCCTGCTCTCACGGCGACAAGGGATGCACGACCTGCACCCGAGCCTGCCCACGCCTGCGACTCTGGGAACCAGAGGCCGACGAACAACTCCATGGTCGTGTGCGCGAGCCTGAAGAGGTCGCTGGCATCTTCCAAGACATCGTGTTGGCACGAGCGACCGACCCGGCGCTCCATGCGGTTGGGCAGGACGGTGGCCTTGTGTCCGCGCTCCTCGTGTACGCGCTTGAACACGATGTCATCGACGCAGCGCTGGTGTCCTATCTCGATGGTGACGGCAGCACGTGGAAGGCAGTGCCTGGCGTCGCTCGGAACCGTGAGGATGTCATCCGTTCCGCGGGCTCGCGCTACACCTACTCGGCAAACACGATGGCCTACGCCGAAGCAACTGAGGGCGGCGCAGAACGCATCGCACTCGTGGGCATGAGTTGCATGTCGTCAATCCCTGCCGTTGCGAAGACTCGCAAGGTCGGAAAGGTTGCGCGTCGCCTGTCGTTGACGATCGGGCTGTTGTGTTCCAAGACCTTCGATGACGCGATCTTCGATGAGCTCTTCGACGCGAAGTACGGACTGAAGCGGGCAGACATCAAGAAGGTAAACATCAAAGGCGTGTTCCAAATCTGGATGCACAACGGCGACTATCACGAAGTGCCCTTGAAGGAATGTCACGCCTGGACCCGCGAAGGGTGCAACCACTGCCCCGACTTCGCGGCCGAACACGCCGACATTTCAACGGGCGGTATTGGAGCGTTCAATGATTGGACGTTGACGATCGTGCGCACCGATGCGGGTCGTGAGCTGATGGATCGCATGATCGCTGATGGCTGGATCGAAACACGTCCAGGCGATGACGACCCTGGCGCGATCGTGTTGATGAACAAGCTTGCCGCAAGGAGCCGAAAGCGTTGGCCGGAGTCGACACCGGTGCAAGCCCCCCGGGTGCTTCCAGCTACTCCGTAGTAACTCGCGGGTTACCCACCGGTAAGGATCACATCGGTGTAACAATCGACTTCATGACGAGGTCGAAGCACTCATGATCCCGAACAACCATCTCATTCCGCGTCTCATTTCCGCTGCAACTCCCGATACCGGAGTGCGATTCTTGGGGTCGACCGCGTCGGGCGGCAAGGAGCGCATCACCTGGGAACAACTCCATTTCGAAGCACGAGTTGTGGCGCACCGTCTCCAAGCGCATGGCATCGGCCGGGGCACTCATGTTGCGATTCTCGGGCCCTCGACACGAGCACTTGTGACGGCGGTCCAAGGGCTCTGGCTGAGTGGAGCGACGGTCGTGCTCTTGCCGTTGCCGATGCGACTCGCATCGATCGAGGCGTTCGTGGAACAGACTCGCTCGCGCATTGCGAACGCTGACGCCCACTATCTCCTCGTCGACGCCGATCTCGCACCGTTCGCCCCTGTCGTCGATGGGGTGACGCAGTTTGTTCTGACGGACCTCACTTCAAATCCCACCACCGCGGAAGCCGAGCGGTGGGTGGAACCAGAACTCGACGCGGAAGACATGGCGGTTCTGCAATTCACCTCAGGATCGACCTCCGCACCGAAGGGAGTCATGGTCCTCCACCGCACGCTGCTCGCCAACCTCGACGGAGTCATGGCCGCGGCGAACGTGCAGGCAACCGATTCCGTCTGCCACTGGCTCCCCCTCTATCACGACATGGGTTTCATCGGGCTCACCACAATTCCCATGATCAGCGGGCTTGAGTTGGCACTCGCCGCACCTCAAGATTTTCTGGCAGCACCGGCGCGTTGGATGGAGTGGATGTCAGAGACACGAGCCACGATCACCGCGGGTCCGAACTTCGCGTGGTCGCTTGGAGCACGAGCGCTTGCACGCTCCGAGAATCTCGATCTCTCCCACATTCGCATCGCCCTCTCAGGAGCCGAGCCCGTCGACCCGGCGACGATTGAAAAGTTCTGCGCCGCTGCGGCACCCTTCGGCTTTGATGCATCATCCATCTTCCCGGCCTTTGGCATGGCCGAGACGATGATCGGCGCGACGTTTCCGCCCCGCGGCCGCGGGCTGATCGTCGATACGGTTGATACCCAGCAACTCGAACACGATCGACTCGCGGTTCCGGTTGCGCATGGAGCAAACGTGACTCCGCGATCGCTTGTTCGGCTTGGCAAACCCATTCCTGGTTTGGAAATGCGCGTGGTGTGTCCCGAAACGGGCGCCGTACTTGGCGAGCGCGAGGTGGGCGAGCTCGAACTGTGTGGGACCTCCGTCACCCCGGGCTACTACAAGAATGAAGCAGCGACACGAGAGCGATTCCATGATGGGTGGCTCCGCACCGGCGACCTCGCATACCTCGCACATGGCGAGTTGGTCGTGTGTGGTCGTTTGAAAGACATGATCATCGTCGGCGGTCGTAACGTTTTCCCCGAAGACATCGAGCGGGCGGCGGGCACGGTCGGGGGCATCCGCACGGGAAATGTGATCGCGTTTGGGAACGTTGCGCGTTCGGGTCGCGAGTCGATTGTTGTCGTCGCTGAGACGCGCGGCGTCGACATTGACTTGGTGAAGGAAGAAGTGACAACCCAGGTCATCGACGCCGTTGGGTTGCCGCCGCACGATGTTGTGCTCGTTGAGCCCGGCACCTTGCCGAAGACCTCATCGGGCAAGCTTCAACGATCGCTCACGAAAGAGCAATGGCATCGAGACGAGCTCACCCGCGTGTGACATTGGGTCATAGCAGACGAGAGGCCAGGGCACGTCGCGATGATGACCGCTCGCCTCGGGGAACGATCCGCGTTCGAGGAGGGCTGCTGCTCGCATCGCCAGCGCATCGACTTCGAGCGAAGAAAGAAGTCCGTCGAAGCGTGCGTTGACGTTGTCTGAGTCGATGACGCGCTGGAGGGCTTCGCGTTCTGCATCGGTGAAGGCCTCGGACTGGAACTCCCAAATCACCGTTCTCAATTTCCATTGGATGTGAAAGGTGAGACCGTGGTCGATGCCGCGCAATCGCGAAAAGTCAGTCTCCTCCCCGCGCTCGATGATGATGTGCCCGCCCTTGCGATCGGTGTTGTTCGCGACTGCATCGAATAGTGCGAACTGGCGTAGCGGGGGATGCCATCGCTCATCATCACGGATGGTGAAGAAATGTTCGTCGGGTGCGTGGTCGACAAAACGTTGCACGGCACTCACGCCCCACGGCGTTTCGCGCAACACGGTTTCGGGCACGATGTCGACCCCCATCAGCGCGCTCAGCTGGTATGCGGCGGCCTCGCGCATGCAGAGCGTTCCGTCGGGAAAATCGGCGAGTGGTTGTTCGCCGGCGCGGGGCTTGCACATGGCCGTCACGATCATTCCGTTGTGTTCGAGTCGCGCAACGATGGCAGCGTTGGAGGACCAGGGAATCGCTCCGATGGCTTCGATCTCGCCGTGTGCGAGAACGTCGAGGGTGGTCGCCGTGTCGCGGTGCGGCTCAATATCGAACGGCCAGGTGCTCAGTTCCATTTCGGGCAGATGTGTTCGCCAGGGTTCATTGGCATCTCACACCATTCACAGAGGGGCCGGCCGGAGGTGACCGCGTCGAGGCCCGCCACGCATGCAGCCCGGAGCTGTTCCTTTGAGGCGTAGAGGCGCACAACCCAGCCTTCGGCGTCTTCGTCTTCGGGTTCTTCATCTTCGACTGCGAACTCCCTGAGTTCAATCAGTAGCCGTTGCCGGGTGGGGTCGTAGCCCATGCCGACGGCTCGGGCACGAAAGGTTGCAATCGCCGGTTCCTGAATACTGGCGTCGATGTCCTCGCCGCTGGTGACCACGCCTTCATCGCTGTCAATGCGGTCGAGGACGGTGAGGGCCTCAGCGGCCATAACGGCGACCTGTTGTTTTTCGAGGAGCACAGTGATTTGCGCGTCGCCTCGGCGAGCTTGGAGGAAGAATTCGCGTTGGCCCGGTTCGCCAATTGCGCCAGCCGCGAGGCGGTCGACGGGGTCGAATTCGAGAACGTCGCTCATCGCCCTGCGACCGATTCTGCGGTGACGTTCATTGAAACGATGCGCGGGAGACCGTGATGCATGTCGATGCGCGTGAGCGAGGCGGGCGCAATGTCGATGCGCTGGAACTGGTCGAGGTGCATTCCGAGTGCGTGTGCGATATATGACTTGATTGGGTCGGCGTGGCTCACGAGCACAATTGTCTCATTTGCATGTGCTGCTGCGAGGCGCGGGATCGCTTCGATGATGCGGTTCTGCATGGCGCGCATCGTCTCGCCACCAGGGAATGCCGCGTGTGATGGCGCCCGTTGGATGAGCGGCCACTCGGGAGCTTTGCGGAGTTGAGCGAGTTTCTTGCCCGACCAGTCGCCGTAGTCGGCTTCAAGGAGGCCCTTGTCTTTCTTTACACGGAGTTGATGGGCGGCAGCGGCGATGATCGTTGCCGTTTCAACCGTGCGTTCGATGGGCGATGAGTAGACGGCCGCGATGCTGAGTGTCCCGAGTGCATCGGCCATGGCGAGAGCTTCCTTGCGGCCTTTGGCTGAGAGCGGGATTCCCGGAAGGCGCCCCGAAAGGGTCTTTCCCGTTTCAGCGGTCGATGCATGGCGGATGAGGAGGATACGAGTCACGGCCGAGAGTGTACGGGCGGGCGATCTCCAAGCGACGTCGAGGGAGTGCCCGGGCATTTGTGCTCAACTACGGCCCATGACTGACGTGCACCTCACCCCGAAACCACCTGAATCAATCCTCTCCGAGGAGCCCCCCGCAATCGCCGAGGCGATCAGCGACGCGGCGGGTGAACGCGCCGCCCTCGAAGCGATTGCCGCCACCTACCCCCGCTCCATGCAGGTCTGGGCTGCACTCGCGACCACTGCACCCACAACGATTGAGCGATACGCCTTCGCGCGAGTTGGATATCACCGCGGCCTTGATCGCCTCCGCGCCGAAGGATGGCGAGGCGTTGGATACGTACGGTATGAACACCCCTCGAACCGCGGCTTCCTCGACTGCCTCCGCCAACTCCAGACAGCGTCTGACGAAATCGGTGAGACCGACGAAGCCCAGCGCTGCGCGGACTTCCTCCGCCAACTCGACCCCGAGCATCGCCAATAACGCCAACAACCCAGGCTCGCTAGGGTCGAAACATGCCAGAGCCAGCAACCGCCAGCCCGGCCGCCCTCGTCGAGAGCATCACCTCAGCACTGCGTAACGCGGGCGACCCGACCCGCGCCGAACAGGAACGCCGCTACCTCAAATCGGATCGCACCTTCGCCGGATGCTCCGTCCCAGCATGTCGCCGCATCGTCCGTGCTGCAACGAAGCAGCACTCGCCACTTACCCACGACGAACTCATCGCCACGGTCGACCTTCTCTGGAACGGCCCGTTCTTCGAAACCCGACGGGCGGCCGTTGAAATCGCCGTCACCCACGCTCGCCTCCTGACACACCATGACCTTCCGTGGCTGCACGACCTCATTACCCACGGCGAAACCTGGGCCATCGTCGATGAACTCGCGGCACGCGTGCTCGGCTCCATCTTCGACCACGATCCAACCAACACCGCTCCCGTGCTCGCAACATGGGCCACCGACCCCGCCTTTTGGGTGCGACGCTCCGTGCTCCTCGCACACCTCCTCGGCCTCCGCTCCGGCAATGGCGACTGGCCGAGTTTCACCCACTACGCCGAGACGATGCTCGACGAAAAGGAGTTCTTCATCCGCAAAGCAATCGGCTGGGTGCTCCGCGAAACATCGAAGAAACGCCCCGAACTCGTCCGCGACTGGGTCACCCCACGACTCGATCGCATGTCGGGCGTGACCCGCCGCGAAGCCACCCGGTATCTCTAAACCGGATATCTGTAGAACCACGCCCGCCAACTAGCGTGGGCCACTTACCTGCTCTGGAGAAGGCATGAAACGCGCACTCGTTACTGGAATCACCGGCCAAGACGGCCGCCACCTCGCCGAACTGCTCATTGGCAAGGGCTACCAAGTCACCGGCATGATCCGTGGACAGAACAACCCGAAGGCCGAAATGGTGCAGGAAGAAATCCCTGGCCTCGAGCTCATCGGCGGCGACCTCCAAGACCTCTCCTCGCTCATCGCCGCCATCGAACAGGTGCAGCCCGATGAGGTGTACAACCTCGGTGCCATCTCCTTCGTGCAGCTCTCCTTCAAACAGCCTGAACTCACCGGCGACATCACTGGTCTGGGTGTGCTCCGCATGCTCGAAGCCGTCCGCATCGTCGGCGGTATGCAGAACAACCCGATCCGCTTCTATCAAGCATCCTCCTCTGAGATGTTTGGCAAGGTTCGCGAGACCCCACAGACCGAGCTCACTCCTTTCCACCCGCGCTCGCCCTATGGCGTCGCGAAGGTCTTCGGCCACTACATGACGATGAACTACCGGGAGTCCTACGACCTCCACGCCAGCTCGGGCATTCTCTTCAACCACGAAGGCCCCAAGCGCGGGATCGAATTCGTCACTCGCAAGATCACCAACTCCCTCGCACGCATCAAGCTCGGCGTCCAAGATTCCATTTCCCTCGGCAACCTCGACGCCAAGCGCGATTGGGGTTACGCCGGCGACTACGTCGACGCGATGTGGCGCATGCTGCAACAAGATGAGCCCGAGGACTACGTGGTCGCGACCGGGGAAACGCATTCGATCGGCGAATTCCTCGAAGTGGCATTTCGTCTCGCCGGGTACGACGACTGGACCCCATACGTGCAGCACGACACACGCTTTGATCGTCCCGCCGAAGTGGACCTGCTCATCGGTGATCCTGCAAAGGCCGAACAGAACCTTGGATGGAAGCCCACCGTTGGTTTCGAAGAACTTGTCCGCATGATGTACGAACACGATCTCGAACTGGAAAGCCGCAAACTCGCTGCTCGTTCGTAGGGCTTAGTCCCGCTCTTCGCGGGCACGATCAACTTCAACGTATCGACGCGATTTCGCCGCGGCCACCGCAGTTGCCTCGTCGACCTGGCGGTTCGCGGTGTCGACATGAACCACGACGGGCTTGTAGCTGCGCAAGGCCGCTTCGTATTGCGCGTACGAAATGATGATCACAAGATCGCCCACCGACACCTTGTGCGCCGCAGCCCCATTCAGGCAGATCTCACCAGGATCGCCGGGAAGCGCGTAGGTGATGAGACGGTTCCCGTTCGCAATGTTGACAACGTGCACCTGCTCGCCCTCGGCGATATCGGCAGCACGGAGCAACTCGGGATCAATCGACACCGACCCCACGTAATTGAGATCGGCACGGGTCACCGTGGCTCGATGAATCTTCGACTTCAACATTGTTCGATATACGGCAGTCATCACGCCTCCTTGCGCTGCGCACCCTCACGTAACTCGTGCACGTGCTCAAGCGCTTGGTGCCCCTCAACGTCGAGTTGGGGCAGGATGCGGTCAAGCCACTTTGGAATCCACCAGTTCTTGTCGCCCAACAGCTGCATGGTCGCGGGCACGAGCAACATACGGACAACCGTCGCGTCCAAGAACACAGCAACAGAAAGGCCGAGGCCCATGAGTTTGATGGGCCGAGAGTCACCCAGCACGAAACTCAAGAACACGAGCACCATGATCGTTGCCGCCGCCGTGATGACCCGTGCAGTCGAGGCCAAACCTTCGACAACTGCGACGCTGTTGTCGCGATGCTTGTCGTATTCCTCGCGCACCTTGGACAGCAGGAACACTTCGTAGTCCATCGAAAGACCAAAGACGATGGCAAACAGCATCATCGGTGCCCACGGTTCAATGGGCCCGGTGCCGTGCAGGCCCAACAGGCTCTGCCCCCATCCCCATTGGAATACGGCGACGACCACGCCATATGCACCACCGATCGACAGCAGGTTCATGATCACCGCCTTCAACGGGACAAGCACGGAACGGAAGACCGCCATCAACAACAAGAAGCTCAATAACAGCACCGCTCCGATGAAGTAGAGCAAGCGACTGCCGATGATGCGCGCAAAGTCACCATTCGCCGCGGTGACCCCACCCACTGAGAAATGCATTCCCGTCGTGGATTTCACCTTCGGCACAATCTCACTTCGGAGTCGCTCGACCAGATTTTGCGTCGCAGCATCTTGCGGCGAAGTCTTCGCGATCACGCGAAATACCGGGGGAATGCTCCGCACCGTTTCCTCCGGCGCGAGGGTGAGCAGTTTGGGATCGGGCAGCACCCGCGCCACCCCAGGATCTGCAGCAAGCATTTCGCCTGCCCGCACCAACGCATCCTTCGAAGTTTGACGTGTATCGCTCACGACGAGCAACGGACCCACAAATCCAGGACCGAAGCCATCGGAGAGCAAGTCGTATGCGCGTCGAGTGGTTGTGTCGCGAGGACCAACGCCATCGTCCGAGGCGCCGACACGCAGTGACAACGTCGGGATCGACAACAACAGAAGGAACGCGGTCGCGCCAATCGTCGCGACCCAGGCGTGGCGCTGGAGGAAGCGGCTCCAACGATGCCAAATATTTTCCTGATCGGGGTGCTTGCCGCCAATGGGGAGCCGCCAACGATCGATGTTGCGACCAACGCGCGATCCGAGCAGCGCCGGCAACAGCGTCAGCGAAGCGATGACCATGACCGTGACGCTCATGGCGGCACCGACCGACAGGCCGTTGACGAAATCCATCCCCATCAGAAACATTCCAAGGAGGGAGATCACCACGGTGATGCCCGCGAACAGCACAGCTCTCCCGGCAGTCGCGATCGCTTCCACCGTCGCGTCGAGCGGATCGCTGCCGCGGGTGCGAGCGTCTCGGTAGCGCGTGACAATGAACAATGCGTAGTCAATGCCAACACCAATGCCGATCATTCCCGCGAGCTGCGTTGTGAACTCGGGCATGCCCACCACTTGGGAGAGCAGTTGGATAAGCGCGGCACCAACACCGATCCCAAAGATCGCTGTGAAAATGGGGAGACCGGCCGCAACGAGGGAACCGAATGCAACGAGCAGAATGAAAATCGCCGCGATCAAACCGAGGATTTCCGAAGGCGGAAACTTCACCGATTGGAAGGGATAACCCGAGAACTCGACGGTAATTTTCGACCGGAGGTCTTTCGCCGCATCGACAACAGGCGGGCCGAGTTTCGCCATATTGCCCGTACCGCCCGGAACGAATGAGATCGTCGCGTAGGCCGTTTTCGCGGTTGCCGCGCCGTTGTCAGAGATTTGCCCGGTTCCTTCGATTCCAAAGGGCGACACGACTTTCGAAATCCGCAGATCTGGCTTGCGCGCGATTGAGTCGAGAAACTTCGAGATTTCGGCTTCATGGGACCCGATCGCATCCTTCGACTGAAACACGATCGTGCTCTGCGAGAAGTCGCCCTGGCCACCCTTTTTGAAAATCTTCGCGAGCGCTTCTTGAGCCTTCTGCGAATCGGTTCCGGCCAGGCGACCTTGGCGTAACCAACTTTCGCTCGTCGTTCCAGCAAACGCGGTCAGCGCGATGAGTAACACGAGCCATATCGCAGCGACAATCCTGCGACGGCGAAAACAGAACGCGGCGATATCAGCCAGCATGAAAACTCCAAAGGGGGGTGGGTGTTTTGAGAGACCCTACTGAGCCCGATTCCCGGTAGCCTGGCGCAGTGACAACTCCGCGTGTTGGCGTGATTATGGGCAGCGATTCTGACCTTCCCACGATGGAGCCCGCGCTCGACGTGCTGGAGACCTTCGGGATCGCTCATGAGGTTCGAATCGTGTCTGCGCATCGCACTCCAGAGTGGTTGATGGAATATGCACAGACCGCGGTTGGGCGAGGGATTGAAGTCATCATCGCTGGTGCTGGTGGCGCCGCGCATTTGCCCGGCATGGTTGCGTCAATGACGCGGCTTCCCGTGGTTGGGGTCCCGGTGCCGCTTGCGCATATGGACGGGATGGATTCCCTACTCTCCATCGTGCAGATGCCTGCTGGTGTGCCGGTCGCGACGGTCGGCGTTGGCAATGCCCGCAATGCGGGACTCCTCGCTGCACGGATTCTCGGCGTGGCCGATGAAGCGATCGCGAAGCAGCTCGACCTCTTGCGAGATGACACGGCGCGGGTCGTGCTCGAAAAGGACAATGCGCTTCAGTCGCGAACGGAGCGAAGCACATGATTGAGGCACCCTCCGCCGCGGAATGTATCGAGCACATCTTCGGGAACTTCGACGCGTTTCGCGAGGTTGCCGCGGCGACCCCTGAGTCCGCTGCGATTCCCAGCTGCCCTAACTGGGACATGGCCGCGCTGCTCAAACACATGTGTGATGTCGGCGCGTTCTGGAATGCAGTGATCGACGCGGACGGCGAAGTCCCCGGACCGAGCGAACCCGCCCAACAGCTCATCGAAGGGCTTGAGCTTTTCGACACCGCCATTGCAGGGCTGAAACATCGGTTCGCGAGCCTGCCCGGATCGACGCCGATCTGGACATGGCTCGGATCGCGCCCATTGGTCCCGTGGCTGACTCGTCGTCTTGTCGCAGAGACTTCCCTGCACCTCTGGGATGCACAGGGAGCAACTCCGAGCGGTCCGAATCCTGTTGACCCGGTGTTTGCTGCCGACGGGATCGATGAGTATTTCGAGACGATTTCCTTCACCGCAGCACCGGCATCCTCAGTCCACATGCATGCGACCGATATCGACGGAGAATGGAGCATCACCGCGGGCGAGGACGGCGCTCGAGTCGTCACCCATGATCACACCAAGGCTGACGTTGCCGTGCGCGGTTCGGCCTCTGACCTGTTGCTCTTGTTGTGGGGTCGATGCGATCTCGGCACACTTGAGGTGTTTGGCGATGCGAGTGTTGTTACCGACTGGCTGAAACCCGTTTAAGACGTCGCCGCCAACATCGTTCCGGTAATGCATCGGCGGTTGCCCGCGTCGGCGTCGAGGATGTTCACTTCGTACAGCGTGGTCGCCGCGGTCGCGTTCAACACGATTGCGGTCACCGTCATGTGCTCCGAGCGCACTGGCGCGAGGTAGTGCAACGCAGCATCGACAATCGTCATGTCAGCATTCGCCGCCTCAATCAGGCCGACAACCGCGGCGGGCCCGACGCCTCCGTGCGCAATGCCCCACGGGTTCCGATGCTTCTGTTCGAGGTGCACCCGACCTTCGAGCATCGGACCGGAAGCACCGACGGCCTCAAGGCCAATCCATTCGAGGAAATGCTGACTGCTTTCCTCCGGTGAGAGTGGGGTCGGTTCCATCGCAATGGGTCGATCCCAGGTTGGGAGTCCGCTCTCGGGGCTCAACACCGCCGAGGTCAACACGCCATCGCCAAAGATTTGCCCGTCAGCTTCAAATGCGATCTTCGTGACAACGGCTCGACGACCACGCCGCAACACATTGGCGGCTGTCGTTGCGCGTTCGCCAGTGAAACCGCAGAGCCGGCGATATCGCAGGTTTGTTGTGACCACCCAGCCGTCGGGCAGGGATGCGAGCCCCGCGGTAAAGCCCCCGATGTTGTCGAGAATCGCAATGGCCGCGCCCGCCCACAGGCTGCCATCAGCACCGCGCAATCCGGGTCGGTTGAGAATGTCACCGCGCATGCGAATGAATTCGCGCTCGTCACGATCACTCGTGCTCGGTTGTTCAGTTGGCAGCTCATGGGTTGCAACTTGGAGGAACTTGCCCACCGTCGGGTCATCTAGATTCGGGAGCTTCATATGCGCTCCTCTTCATTCAGCGCGTATCGAATCCAGCCATGAGCGGTGGTGCGCTCCGCGCCCTCATCCCGGACTTCGACCGTTGTCGCCGCGATGCACTCGTCGATCGATGCAACCTCGGACTGTACGAACACGGGACCAATCGTGTTCCGCGCGATGTAGGTGAGGCTCAACGCAGTGGCACGAAACGGCACTGCGGGTTCGATGGCGTGCAGCGCATCTTCAGCGGCAGCATCCATGAGCAGTGCGACCGCGCCGCCATGCATCGCGTCGAGGGTGTTGCGCGAGTAGGCAGTGATCGGGCTGCGCACCGCGCCGGTACCCTCGGCAGTCGCCCCGAGGCATTCGAGAATCGCAAGCCTGCCGCCGTCGGTATCGCCCAGACTCCTACGGCCGGTTGGTTGTTCCTCGTGCATGATCGGATTTCCATCACGGCCCGGGAGCACCGCAAACGTGAGGTATCCCCGACCGCAGGTCTGCGCATCAGATTCGGTCACGAGATCAACCTGCAACACGACCGTGGAGCGTCCCGAGCGCAAGGTCGTGCCCTCGGCTCGAATCCACCCCTCTGACCACGGCCCAAACAGTTCGAGCGCAAGGTCTGCGGTGGCCATCCATCCCGGTGCTACGAGTGGCCCCGCGATCGCCCCGCCCACGCAATCAATAAGTGCAGCAACGGCGCCGATACGGCCCGTGCCGTCGTGAAGTTGGACAGCCGTTCGCATGGGAATCCATCCGCGGGCGCGACCGACTTCGACATGCTCAATGTCGACTCCAAGGTCGCGCAGGAGATGGCGCGGCGGCGGATACTCCGAGTTGGGACTCAGGTGGACCAACGCGGCAGCGATCAGTCGCTCGCCATGGCTGCCAACACGTTCATACGTGAGGCTCTCCACGCAGGCACGATCGACGCAATGACACCAAAGATCGCACCGGCAAGCACGATCAAGACAACTGATACCGTCGGGATCTCAAAGACCTTCAAGTCCTCGCTGACGAGCGTCGCCATAACGGCCCAGGCACCAAAGAGACCGGCCCCAACACCAAGCACCGTGCCGATCACTGACATGACCACGGCCTCCCAACGAATCATCGAGCGCACCTGCCGACGACTCATTCCGACGCCTCGAAGCAATGCGATTTCCCGCTGTCGTTCGAATATCGCAAGGCTCAGCGTGTTCACAATCCCGAGCACGGCAATGACCAAAGCAAGCGCAAGCATGACGAATAGGAATCCAAGGAAGGAATTGATTTGGTCGGCTTGCTTCTTTTTGAACTCACCGAGGCTTGCGACAATCGCACTCGGCGCAATGGTTCGAAGCTCCTTCTCGAGGGTTTTTTGGATCGGAGCGACCGGCGCGCCCGGCTTCACGCTGATGTACCCAAAGGTGTACGCGACCGGGACGTTGGCCGTCCGAGTGAAGCGCTCAGCGACGTACACGTCGCCGAATAATCGAAAGTCATATCGGGCTCCGATTTTGACCGTCGTGGATGCTTCACTACGAGCGAATTTCACAGTCACTTCATCGCCGACCTTGAGGCCTAGCTTCGACATGAGCTTCGTGCTCATCGCCAGACCGCCCGCGTCGGCCTTAGCGAAGCTGCCTTCCTGAATGTCGTAGTCAGTGAGATCGCTCAGTTTCGCTAAGTCCCCAACTCCAGCGATGTACGCCGTCGGTATTGACCTGCCCGAAGGGTTCTGGCCGGCTGCACCGGGTTCCGGGGTTGCCTGAATCGGTTTCCGATCGCGCTCCAACTCAATAAGCGTCGTTCCGATACCCACGGCTGACATGACTCCGGGCGTACCCTCCGCGATCGTCAGGATCTTGGGGTCAAAGCCCTGCGATGTCTGCTGTGTGGCTTGGACATTTCCATCTTGGATGATCAAGTCACCCCGTACTGATTGATCAATGATCTGGTTGAACGATGCCTGAATGGAGTTAATGGCGACCACCATGAAGGTGACGAGCGTCAGCCCGACCATCAGCGCGCTTGCTGTCCGACCCGTTCTGCGCGGACTGCGCGCCGCGTTGTCGGCGGCAATATGTGCGGACACGCCACGCAGCTTCCGAACGAGGCCCCGCAGAAGAACCGCAATCGGTTTCACCAATATCGGCAGCAGGACGATGGCGGCGCCTGCGACGAGCACGAGACCGACTGCTGCGAAGACGGTGTCGTAATCGGGTTCAGTCCACGCAGCCCGAATCGTGATGAATGCTCCGAGCAGCATCCCGATCACGCCCAAAGCCGAGCGGAGTTTGAGGCCGCGCTGCCGCTCGAAAGCAGTAACCGACAACGCTGCGATCGGGGGGATGCGCGAGGCGTGGATCGCGGGAGCCAGCGCGGATACCGCCGTAACGAGCAACCCGACGACAAAGCCGATCAGAACGGTCGATGAATTCAAGACGAGTGGAGTGGGCGGTATCCCGCCGCCGCCTGTTCGGAACACCGCCAGCAGCAGATTCGCGAGACCAAGACCGATTCCGAGTCCGACTGCTGATGCGATGAGGCCAATCATCAGCGCTTCAAGACCAACGGACCACAAGATTTGGGATCCACGAGCACCAATCGCGCGAAAGAGCGCCAGCTCACGCGTTCGTTGCGCCACGATGATCGCGAAAGAGTTGTAGATAATGAACACCGAAACAAGGATCGAAATCACGGCGAACGCAAGCAAGAAGATTGTGAAGAACTTCAGTTGCGACCCGACGCGCTCCTTCTGGTCTGCTGCCGCCTGGTTGCCCGTCAGAACGGTGACACCTTTTCCGCTCAGGGCCTCGCGGACCTTCGCAGCGAGCGCGGTCCGACTCAGCGAGCCATCGCCACTCACAATGAACTGGTTGGCGCGTTGCTCGCCTGAGGTCGCAATGGTCGACTGAAAGAGCTCCTGTGCCTTACGCGCGGTGAATATCGCCGAAGTCGAGCCCACTGCGCTGTCGGCGGATCCAAAGCGTGCAATCCCAACAACCCTGTATTCCTCAGACGCGCTCAGGACACGGACCGAGATCATTTCGCCAAGATCGATCCCGTTCGCCTTCGCGACTCCAAGGTCGACGACGACTTCACCGTCCTTTCGTGGCGGCTTTCCGCTCGCAATTCTGAACTGGTTCATATTGGGATCATCGTTCCATTCGAAGCCGAATTGGGGGGCTCCCTGCTCGCGGTTGTCCCGAACCGCAACCCAACGCTTGGTGGAGGTCCCGTTCTCGCGGACGGTCTTGGATACCGAGATTTCTGCGTTGAAGAGGTACGTCGCCGCGACCCGTTCCACGCCTGGAACACGCTCAATCAGCTTGGACAGTGCGATCGGAGGGTTCGACCGCAACTCAAGCGTCTGCGGCCCGCCTTCCACCTTCGAAATCGTTTCACCCTGCACCACGACGTCCACCGTCGAATACAGCTTCGTGTACAGATCATCGAGGGACTTTCGGATTGTGTCAGACACGGTGAGCACGCCTGTGAGAAAGGACACCCCGAGCATGATCGAGGTCGCTGTCAGGAAATAGCGCCACTTCTTGGCCCACAACCCTTTGAGCGCGACTTTCAGCATCGGTCAGCCGCCGAGGGATTTGATGTGGTCCAACACGCGCTCCGCTGTTGGATCAACCATCTCATCGACGACACGGCCGTCTGCCAAGAACACGGCACGGTCGGCGTACCCAGCGGCGACAGGATCGTGGGTCACCATCACGATGGTCTGGTGAAACTCATCGACCGCGTGGCGCATGAATCCGAGGATTTCCGCTCCGGCTTTTGAGTCAAGATTGCCCGTCGGCTCGTCGGCGAAAATGATCTTCGGCCTGCTCGCCAATGCACGAGCCACGGCCACACGCTGTTGTTGACCACCCGAAAGTTCACTGGGACGATGCGCGACGCGATTGCCGATTCCAAGTGTGCCAATCACGTGATCGACCCACGCGCCATCTGGCTTACGGCCTGCCAGGCTCATCGGCAGCACGATGTTCTCGTAGCCCGTGAGGGTCGGAATGAGGTTGAAGGACTGAAACACAAACCCGATCTGATCCCGCCGCAGCAGGGTCAAGGCTCGTTCGTTGAGACTCGTCAGGTTGGTATCGCCAATGAACGTCGCGCCACGCGTGAGCGAGTCGAGCCCGGCCATGCAGTGCAACAAAGTGGACTTGCCGGAGCCCGATGGGCCCATGATCGCGCTGAACTTCCCAAGCTCAAACTGAACGGAGACGCCGTCGAGCGCGCGGACCTCTGCCTCGCCCTCACCATAAATCTTGTAGGCGTCTACACATTGTGCGGCAGCCGTGATGGTTGTCGTGGCAGTCATTCTCCTGGCCTTTCGGTAGTCGTCTTCTCAATCGCGATTGGTCCGGGCGTGCCGTCGGCTTGCACGGGCCATTCCCTGCCCTTGCGCCCGTAGTAGAGGAAGCCGGCGACACCCAGCACGAAAAAGCCGAGGCTGATCCATGCGTTGATACGCATTGGCCCGATCTTGCGAGCGTTATCGATGCGTAGGTTCTCGAAGCCGAAACGACCGACGGTGTACAGGGCGACGTATGCAAACACCGACTGGCCGATCTTCCAATTCATGCGGCGCTCCAGGGAGATGATGATCGCGAACATCGCGATGCACCACAACGACTCGTACAAAAAGGTCGGGTGGAATGTTGCGTATTGGATGTACCCGACGGGACGATGTTTTGGTGAAATTTCCAAAGCCCACGAGGCATTTAGCGGCTTACCGAAGAGCTCCTGGTTCGCGTAGTTCCCCCAACGACCGATGGCTTGCGCCAAAAGAATTGCCGGCCCAAGGCAATCCGCAATCATGAGCGTCGGGAGTTTGCGTTTCCGGGCAATTACAACGAGCGCAGCGGCTCCCCCGAGAACCGCGCCCCAGATCGAGAGTCCGCCATTCCACACGTACAGGATCTTCATCGGATTATTCGGGATATAGGTCTCGTAATCCGTCGCGACGTGGTAGAGCCGGGCCCCAATGGCTCCGAAGATCACGAGCAGAAAGGCAATATCGCCAATCGTCTCTTTGTCGCCGCCACGCTTCCGCCAGCGCCGATCGCCAACCGTCGTCGCAACGACCACACCAATTGCAATCAGAATCCCGTACAGGTGGACAGGTCCCAGCTTGCCGTTCTCGGGAGAGGGAATCGAACCGATCAAATCGAGCATTTGGATATCGTAAGGGGAAATGAACGGTCGCCAGGTTTCGGCGACCAATCACTCGAGCCATTGTCGAAGGAATTGCGTTTCGGGAATTTTGCACACCTGAGGTCGATGTTCGGATTGCGACTCCAGGCGCGCGTCATTTCTGCCGATATGAAACGTCAAAGCAATGAAGACTGAGGAGGCGGTGACCATGTTCGGAAAGCACAAGAACAAGAAGTCAGATGCAGACGAGTTCGAGTACGCGTCTGGAGAGTCATCCCTTGACGCGATCGTTATGCAGCACGTGCCAGACCACTTGACCGCGGTTCCGCGTGGACGCGACGCTCGTATGCATCCCGACGAACAGCCCCTCATCTCTCTCCCCGAGGCTGAAAGCGCGTAGCGCTCCTCGTCCCAGCCGAGCGATTCACACCTGCCATTCGCAATACTCGGCATCGCTTCTTCCACAATTCCTCCGCTGGCAGGTCCGCTGGCACGTTGTCCATTCACGATCACCCCACATACCGGTCGGCGCATCCAGCGCCCCAATGTGGAGGCGGAAATGGCACTCACTCAACAACGGCTCGACGCGGATTGGATCATCTTCTGCGACCGAGCGTCAACGCGACAGTCAGTCTGCGCCTGGAAGGCCGACCATCGTCTCGCAGCATTTGAGAACCCCCGCGATGTCATTGTCGCGACTCAACGTGGGCGCGATGCAGATCGCTCTGAGCTGATTCTCCGCGCCCTCGCCGAACGCGCCCCGGGCGACACAGTCGCGGCCCGCACCCTGCTGCAAGTACTGCTTCCAGGCCTGCGAACGGTGGCGCGCAAATTCCAGTATCGAATTGGCGATGACGCACTCGCGATCGCTGTCGGTGAGGCCGCGATTCGCATATCCGGTGGCGTACCTGCGCGCCGCCCGGGCCGCGTGGCCGCGAATGTTGTGATGGACGCACGCGCTGCGCTCATTCGTGCAGTGAACGGTCCG